>CBFIIP010000055.1:0-9899 GCA_965662705.1 Flavobacteriaceae bacterium | reverse complement strand
CCTGCAATAATTTTGAAATCATAGACCTTGGAGTGATGGTTCCTCCCGAGGTCATTTTACAAAAAGCCTTAGAAGAAAACGTTGACGTCATTGGCCTATCTGGCTTGATTACGCCCTCCCTTGATGAAATGGTTTTTATCGCCAAAGAAATGAACCGTATCGGTCTTAAAATTCCTCTTTTGATTGGAGGAGCAACAACATCCAAAGCTCATACCGCCGTTAAAATCGCTCCCCAGGGCAATGGCCCTATCATTCACGTCAATGACGCTTCTCGAGCAGTTACAGTTGTCAATAATCTTTTGAGTGAGGATAAAAGCAAAACATACACCGCCGAAATTGCAGCGGAATATCAGTCTTTTAGAGAACGATTCTTAGATCGAACCTCGAGTAAGTCCTACCTAGATTTGGCATCTGCTCGTAAAAGAAAATACAGCATTGATTGGGAAGGATTTCATCCTGTTGTCCCCAACCACCTAGGACTCACTTCCCTTCAAGATCAGGACTTGGAAACCCTCGTCCCCTTTATTGATTGGAGTCCTTTCTTTCGTTCTTGGGACCTGCATGGAAAATATCCTCATATTTTAAACGATGAGGTTGTTGGTCAAGAAGCCACCTCCTTGTTTATTGATGCACAAAATATGTTAAGAAAAATCATCAATGAGAAATGGTTGGTAGCCAAAGCGCATTTTGGTTTATTTCCAGCCAACAGTATGGGGGATGACATCATTGTATATGACCATAATGATTTTGAAAAAGAACGGTATAGATTGATTACCCTTCGCCAACAACTCCAAAAAAGAGAGGGCCAGCCCAATTTGGCTTTGGCAGATTTTGTGGCCCCCCAGTCAAAAGCAGTTAAGGATTACATTGGAACTTTTTGCGTGAGTACTGGATTTGGAGTAAGGGAAATTGCAGAACGTTTTGAAAAAGAAAATGATGATTACAACAGCATCATGATCAAAGCCTTGGCGGATCGTTTGGCGGAGGCCTTTGCTGAGTACCTCCACAAGGAGGTCAGAACCCAATACTGGGGGTATGCTCCAGAGGAAAATCTCACCAACGAAGAATTGATCAAAGAAGCCTACAAAGGCATCCGTCCGGCACCGGGATATCCCGCCTGCCCCGACCATTTGGAAAAAGAAACACTTTGGGAGATGATGGAAGTGGAGGAACACATTGGTGTCAAATTGACAGAAAGTTATGCAATGTGGCCGGCTGCTTCTGTATCGGGCTATTACTTTGCCCATCCTGAAGCCAAGTATTTTGGATTGGGTAAAATCAAAGAAGACCAATTGCTGGATTACAGCAAAAGAAGAAATATCACTATTGATGAAGCGAGAAAGTGGCTTAACCCCATTTTAATTTGAACCTATGAAAGTAATAGATCACCACAAAAATGCAAAAGGAGTTACTCAATTTACATTTGAGATATTACCTCCTTTAAAAGGACAAGACATTCAATCCATTTTTACTGCTATTGATCCATTGATGGAATTCAACCCCCCTTTTATTGACGTAACCTATCACCGGGAGGAATACAACTATGTGGAGCGAGAAAATGGTTTACTGGAAAAAAGAGTCATTCGCAAGCGACCAGGTACGGTTGGCATTTGTGCAGCCATCCAAAACCGTTATCAGGTCGATGCCATCCCTCATATCCTTTGTGGCGGATTCAGCAAGGAAGATACGGAGAACTTTCTCATTGATTTAGATTTTTTAGGGATAGATAATGTGGTGGCATTAAGGGGAGATGCCGTCAAATCCGAAACCTATTTCAAGCCCAACATATCGGGGCATAGCTATGCTAAAGAACTGGTGGTTCAAATAAAAAACCTAAATGAAGGACACTATTTGGATGAGGAACTTTTAAACTCTACCCCTACTGATTTTTGTGTGGGTGTGGCGGGTTATCCCGAAAAACACGCCGAGGCACCCAGTTTGGAGAGCGATATTCAATTTCTGAAAGAAAAGATCGATGCTGGATCCGATTACATCATCACCCAGATGTTTTTTGACAATCAAAAATTTTTCGAGTTTGAAGAAAAATGTAAAGCGGCAGGCATAAATGTTCCCATCATTCCGGGACTTAAACCATTGGCTACCCTCAAACAACTCAATTTGATTCCTCACCGTTTTCATGTTGATTTACCGCAAGACCTGATCGATGGCGTAATGAAAGCCAAAGACAATACCGCTATTTCTGAAATAGGGGTGGAGTGGTGCATCCAGCAAAGTAAAGAGTTAAAAGAACACGGGGTTCCCTTTTTGCATTACTACAGTATGGGAAAATCCAAAAACGTTAAAAAAATTGCTGAGGCTTTGTTCTAATTCCCTTTGGTTAAGGCATTAAATTGTTTTTCGAGCCCTTCGTTTTTCTTTTGAAGATTAATGATTTTAAGTCCGTTGTCATGGGCAAAATCAAAAACCGCAGGACGCATATCCTCTTGTGTTTCAAAGGTCAATTCATATTCAAAATCAAAAGTATTGACCACCGTTTTGAGGTGAGGGATTTTTTTAAAAGCCATGTTTTCAACCCGATAATCAAAACCAACCGATACGGTTTGAAGCTGATCGTTTTGAAGTGATTCTAGGGTTTCATTCAAAACCATATTGCCTCTGTTGAGGATCACCACCCTGTCGCACATTGCCTCCACTTCTTGCAGGATATGGGTGGACAGTAAAACCAATTTGTTTTTCCCCAACTGGCGAATTAGTTTCCGGATTTCAATCACTTGGTTGGGATCCAGACCGGTGGTGGGTTCGTCCAAGATCAGGTATTGGGGATCATGAAGCAGTGTTGCTGCCAATCCCACCCTTTGTTTGTAGCCTTTGGAAAGGGTTCCGATTTTTTTAAGCTGGTACTCTTCAAGTCCTGTTTTTTGGATGACTTCTTCAATGGGAGTTTTTTTTAAACCGTATAAGTCCCCAATAAATTTAAGGTACTCTTTAACGTACATCTCAGGGTACAGCGGATTGTTTTCTGGGAGGTATCCGATCTGTTTTTGAGCTTTTTTGAGGGCTTCTTTCAAATCCATATTTCCAATTTGTACCGAACCTTCCCATCGACTGAGGTATCCCGTTAATATCTTCATTAAGGTCGTTTTGCCGGCGCCATTGGGACCCAATAGTCCCACGACTCCCTTGTTATCAAAAGTCATGGATAGGCCTTTGAGTGCCGGGTTACTCCCGTAGCTTTTCGTTAAATTTTGAATGTTGATGCCCAATGTGTTTTGATCTTTCATTAAACCACAACAAAGTTAGTCAAAATCAACTTTTCAAAAATAGAAGGATTAGTGGCTGGGGCTTTTTCTTCCGAGAATTTGATCCATAACCCAGCTGGTGTGAACTCCCGACTTTCCCGTTGAGGGATGGGAATAACCTCCCTCCAAGAGGTGTTTTTTCATGTTTTCCACATGGGGCATTTGAACGTGTTGTGGATGTTCGATAAAAAGGGCTGTTTTTTTACCCTCTTTTTCTAAAATAAGCGGCTTCTCCTCAAATACAGAAAACGATATCTTTCCTTGATTTCCGAAAATTTCCACCCTGTCCATCAACTCCAAACCGAAATTCCATACCCCGGCACCGGTCACGCCCCTCCGATGCAACCAACTGGCTGCAATGGCATCTTTTGCAGCATACAAGCCCTGTTGGTTGAGGCTTACTCCTGACGCTTCTTGAATTTCACCTAGAAAATAGACAAACAAATCCAGACCATGACTGGCCAAGTCATCAAAATAGCCACCAGGTGCCACTTTAGGGTCGGTTCGCCAATTGTAGTCCCCGGACAAATCCAAGGCGTTGGGAGGCTGACTCAGCTGCCAATTGATATGCCTTACCGTCCCAATTTCCTCTTGATTCAACCACTCTTTTACCTTGGTAAATCTCGGCATAGACCGGCGGTAATAGGCTACGAAAAGAGGAATGTTCTTTTCTTCAAAAGCCTTTAAGATTTGCTTGCTCTCCTCATAGGAAGGAGCCATGGGTTTTTCGATACAACAGGGTTTTTCGGCGGCAGCCACCTTTTGGGCGAAGAATAAATGACTGTCTGGCGGCGTTGCAATATATACTGCGTCAATATCGGGATCATTGATCAATGCATCTGCATCGGTAAAATATTTTTCGATACCATGACGTTGTGCATAATCCTTAACTTTTGCCTTGTTCCTTCTCATCACAGCTTTTAATTCAAAACCTGATGTTTTTTGATAGGCTGGCCCGCTTTTGACCTCTGTAACATCACCGCAGCCAATGATCCCCCAGCGCAGTGAAGTGGAATATTCTTTTTTTATCATTTTAGTCTTTTGTACTGTATTGGGAGATATTGTTTTTCATGAGAACTAACGACTCCCCTTTCCAAATTGTACCAATATATTCCACCTTATGATCATTACCAAAATTTGACAAGGACAGTCCAGCCACTGAGAACATAAAAAAAGTATTTTAGAAGTTTACAAAAAAACCACTGTTTAAAATCAAGTCATTAACCCCCCCGTTGGGATGATTGAGTCCAGCATTACTGATGTGTCGAAATCCCGACCTAAAGTCAAAATATATATTTTTTATTAGCCTTACGTTCGATCCAATCAGGAAGTTATCAGAAAAAATAAATCCATCTGCTTGTCTTTGAGGAGTGCCGGACACATAGTGGGGTCCTGACGAAATAAGTCCATATAAGTAGACAGCTTCCTTAAATAGCACCCTGCGAATCAATACCCCTGCATTTACTCCAAATTCATAACCGTTGATTTCATCAGCAATTTTGTCAACATGCCTAAATTGGGTCAAATTGTATTGTGGTTGAACCAAAAGGTCTAATCCCCATTTTTCCCGCTTCAAAAAGCCCCAATAATATTGCAACTGAAAAAACAAAACTTGGTAATCATAAGTTACGTTAAGCCCCCGATTATTAACATTTTCCCCTTTTGAAAGCAGGTGATCGCGTATTTTTTTAGCATCTTTTTCATTTATATCAGAGAGCAATTGATCTATATTTTGGCCACCAAAACCTGAGACAAAACCCAGTCTGTGGGTCGAATCATTAAACTGAGATGAAACAAAATAGGGGGATAAAACAAAAAAGATCGTTAAGACTAAGGTTTTCATAAGTGGTTTTATTTTGAGCAAAGGCTGATTGGGGGTCTTTATTTAGTTTTAATATCCCTACCAAGATAAAAACAAAAAAATTATAAAATGATTTGTTTTTGCCAAAAGTATCTTACATTTGTGCCGATTAAATAAAAATGAAAAATCAATTGTATTACAATTTTCCTTTTTACTACTTCTATTCGGAAGCAGACAGGACTTTGTAACATTCATAAGTATAGTTAATAAGAAAGTCCTGATTTATCGGGACTTTTTTTTGAAACATGATAGATAAAGTAGGCATACAGGGCATCAAAGGGTCTTTTCATCATCAAGTGGTAGAGCAATACTATACCTCCACTACTAAACTGTTGGAATGCCAAACTTTTGATGCATTGGCACGAGCAGTTGTTGAGGGAGACTGTGATCAGGCGGTCATGGCCATTGAAAATTCAATTGCAGGTTCCATTTTACCCAACTATGCCCTGATGGATCAATACGATCTTGTGATTAGTGGAGAGCATTATCTCAGTATCGACCATAATTTGATGGCCCTAGCGGGTCAAAAAATTGAGGACATCAAAGAAGTTCATTCGCATCCCATGGCTTTGTTGCAGTGTAAAAAGTTTTTCCTCAATTACCCTCATATCAAACTGGTAGAAAGTGATGACACGGCTGAGGAAGCCTTTAAGATCAGCAAAGATAAAACCAAAGCAAAGGGAGCCATTGCTGGACTGCGGGCAGCAGAAATATACGATTTGAACATTCTAAGCCCCTCCATCCAAACCATCAAAAACAACATAACCCGTTTTGTGATTGTACAAAAACAACCACCAGAGCAGCCGAAAAAAATCAGCAAAGCCTCTTGGAAATTTGTTTTGGATCACAAACGCGGCAGTTTGGCAACCGCGCTCAACGTCATGAGCGATTGCAATTTAAACCTCACCAAAATACAATCTTTACCGGTCATTGAAACCCCCGGAAAGTATGCTTTTTTTGTGGATGTAACTTTTGCCAATCCCCAAGATTACTCCAAAGCCAAATCACTTTTGGAAATCATGTCCACCGCTTTTAAGGTATTAGGCGAATACAAATCTGGCAAATCATGACAGCAACCAGACTCAATAGTGTTCAAGAATACTATTTCTCCAAAAAGTTGAGAGAAGTGGCTGCAATGGTAGTTGCGGGAAAACCTATCATAAATATGGGCATCGGCAGTCCGGATTTACCCGCTCACCCAAAGGTCGTTGCGGCACTTCAAGACAGTATCAGCCACCCAAAGGTTCATCAATATCAAAGCTACCAAGGCATTCCCGAGTTGAGAAAGGCCATCGCTGATTTTTATAAAAGACATTATCAAGTCAACGCCGAACCGAATACCGAGATTCTTCCATTGATGGGATCCAAGGAAGGGATTATGCATATCTCACTGGCATTTTTAAATCCCGGAGATAAAGTTCTTATTCCCAACCCAGGCTATCCCACCTATGAGTCGGTTACCCGTCTGGTAGAGGCAGAACCTGTTTTTTACAACCTCAACCCCTCCAATCATTGGCAACCGGATCTGAATGCATTAGATCAAATGGACTTGAATGGGGTCAAGTTGATGTGGGTCAACTATCCCCACATGCCCACGGGTGCCAACGCCCGGAGGGAAACTTTTGAGCAGCTCATTAATTGGGCCAAAAAAAATGGAATCCTACTGGTGAATGACAATCCCTACAGTTTTGTCTTGACCGACCGTCCCCAAAGCATGCTTTCTGTTCCTGGAGCCATGGAGGTGGGAATGGAATTGAACTCCCTCAGCAAATCATTCAACATGGCCGGTTGGCGTGTGGGCATGGTTTTGGGAAATGCAGCAAACATTGGCTCGGTACTCAAAGTAAAAAGCAACATGGACTCCGGCATGTTTTTGGGCATTCAGATGGGTGCCATTGCCGCCCTCAATGCCAAGGACAGTTGGTTCCAACAGTTGAATGACGTTTACAGCCAAAGACGAAAATTGGTCTTTAAATTGGCCGACCTTTTGAATACAGATTTTGATACTCACAGCAGTGGCCTATTCGTTTGGGCCAAGTTGCGTGATACTTCAAAATCCGCAGCAGAGGTAATTGAAGAAATTTTACAAAAACATCATGTTTTTATCACACCGGGTAGTATTTTTGGCACCCAAGGAGAGGGATACATTCGTTTCTCCTTGTGTGTGAAAGTAGAGCAAATCAGTAAGGCTATAGAAAGAATTAGTAAAAAATGAATATAGGAATCATCGGTGTAGGATTGATAGGAGGTTCGTTGGCTTTATCGGCTCGGGAACACCTTCCTGATGTCATCCTCTATGGTAGCAATCGCAGTGAGACCAATCTTCAAAAATCCTTGGATTTGGGCTTAATTGACCACAAGCTGGAGGAGATTTTAATCCAGCAGATGGATGTCATTCTAATAGCCATTCCTGTGGATATCGCTATGGATCGATTGATTGATCTTTTGGATGAGGTCAACGACAACGCTTTGATCATCGATTTTGGATCCACCAAATCGGTGATCTGTCAGCATGTCGCCTTGCACCCCAAACGCGGCCAGTTTTTGGCTACTCATCCCATTGCTGGAACTGAATACTCTGGTCCGGAGGCGGCTTTACCCAATCTGTTTGATGATAAAATTCAAATCCTTTGTGAGACTCAGAAAACACGTCCTGATCTGTTAGAATGGGCTCAAGATTGGTTCAAAAAAATGGGGATGAACCTTAGGGAAATGGATCCCATTGAACATGACCAACACATTGCATATGTCTCTCATTTGTCACACATCAGCTCCTATATGTTGGGCAAGACCGTAATGGAAAAAGAAAAAGATCACGCCACCGTTTTTGATATGGCGGGCAGTGGCTTTGCCTCTACGGTTCGACTGGCCAAAAGCTCCCCCCATATGTGGATTCCGATTTTTAAACAAAATCAACAGAACATCAGAGAAACACTTACAGAATATATCAACAACTTAAATCAATTCAAAAACCTTTTGGAAGCCGGTAAATTTGACGAACTACACCAGCAGATCGCAGAAATTAATGGTATTCGACAGATTCTGGATGGCATCGCCAAAACCAAAAATTAGACAAGCATGGAAAATAAAAAAGAAATGAGAAATTGGCTGGATGATTTCGGACTGAACCACCCTTTGGTCATTGCCGGTCCCTGCAGTGCAGAAACTGAAGAGCAAGTACTTAAAATTGCTCACGAACTTAAAGATACCGATGTATCGGTTTATCGAGCGGGTATCTGGAAACCGAGAACCCGACCGGGTATGTTTGAAGGGGTTGGTGCCATCGGTTTGGACTGGCTCAAAAAGGTAAAAGCAGAAACCGGCTTATTTACCAGCACGGAGGTGGCCAACAAAGATCACGTCAAACTGGCTTTGGAAGCGGATATTGATATTTTATGGATTGGAGCACGCTCCACCGTAAGCCCATTTATCGTGCAAGAAATTGCGGATGCATTGAGCGGAACCGATAAAATCGTATTGGTAAAAAACCCAGTAAATCCTGACTTGGCGTTATGGATGGGTGGTTTGGAAAGATTGTATACCGCCGATATCAAAAAATTGGGAGTCATTCACCGTGGTTTTTCTACCTACGACAAATCCAAGTACCGCAACAATCCCGAGTGGCAAATTGCAGTAGAATTTCAAAATAAATTCCCAGATATGCCCATGATTTGTGACCCCTCTCATATTGCGGGTCGCAGGGATTTGATATTTGATCTCAGTCAAAGGGCGTTGGACTTGAACTTCGACGGCTTGATGATTGAATCCCATTGGGATCCTGACAATGCATGGAGTGATGCAAAGCAACAAGTTACCCCCACCCGATTGGTCGAAATCATGGAAGAATTAACCATTCGTAAGAAAACCACAAATGAAGAAGGTTATCGTGCTGAATTGGAAACTTTAAGAGAGCAAATTGACGTTACCGACCAAGCCATTTTGGACGCTTTAGGCAAACGGATGAAAGTCGCTGCTTCCATTGGTCAGCTTAAAAAGGACAATAATGTGGCGGTTTTACAAAACAGACGCTGGAATGAAATCTTGGAGAGCATGCAACAAGAAGGCAGCCAAAGGGGATTAAGTGAAGACTTTATCACACGCATTTTCAAAGCGATTCACCAAGAGTCGATCAATCACCAAGAAAAGGTGATCAACGGCTAAAAAAAGCCTCCATCTGGAGGCTTTTTTTAGCTTAAGACATTCTTTATTCTTTCGATGGCCGTTTTAATTTCCTCATCTGAGGCGGCATAGGAAATACGAATACAGTCAGGGTTTCCGAAAGCCTCACCTGTCACTGTTGCCACATGCGCTTCCTCCAGCAGCAACAAGGCAAAATCGTTCGCATTTTCTATGGTTTTTCCTTTGATAGTTTTACCAAAATAGGAAGACACATCTGGGAAAACATAGAATGCCCCCTGTGGCTCGTTGAGTTGAAATCCCGGAATCTCGGAAAGTAAATTCAATATCAGTCCTCTTCGATTGTTAAATTCATCCACCATGTATTGGATTTTATCGGTACTAGCCGATACAGCCGCTATGGTTGCCCTTTGGGCAATACAATTAGCCCCGGAGGTCATTTGCCCTTGCATTTTGTTACACGCTTTGGCAATCCATTCGGGAGCACCTATATAGCCAATTCTCCAGCCAGTCATGGCAAAAGCCTTGGCCACTCCATTAACCGTGATGGTTCGGTCGTAAAGCTCCGGGATGGCAGCAATACTAAAATGAGGCGTACCGTAGTTGATATGCTCATAGATTTCGTCAGACAAAATATAAAC
>CBFIIP010000054.1:0-21505 GCA_965662705.1 Flavobacteriaceae bacterium | reverse complement strand
GAACCGCTTCCCCCGCTTTGTAGACTATCTGAAAAAAGGACTTGTGCTTCCTAAAAACAAACCCTCCTTAAAAAATAAAATTGGGCAGATTGAGCAGTGGGAAGGCGCACTGGCTCCCGGTCCGTTGAATGCTGTCTTTGCCACAGACAGGGCTTTAGAATTGGCAAAAGAGTCAGGAATTGGTTGTGTGGCACTATCGAATACCAATCACTGGATGAGAGGGGGCTATTATGGTTGGCACGCAGCAAAAAAAGGTCATCTTTTTATCGGATGGACCAATACAACGGCCATCATGCCAGCCTGGGGAGCTGCCGATGTCAAATTAGGAAACAACCCTCTGGTCATTGCTGTCCCTTACCACAACGAGGCCATAGTATTGGACATGTCCATGTCTCAATTTTCATACGGTGCAATGGAATTGGCCGAGCTTAAGAATGAAAAACTAGCTGTTACCGGTGGCTATGATAAGGATGGAAATTTAACCAATGATCCGAGTTCCATATTGCAGTCAATGAGAACCCTACCCATTGGATTTTGGAAAGGCTCTGCCTTGTCTTTCATTTTGGATGTATTGGCAACCATACTTTCCGATGGATTGGCCGTTCACCAAGTCGCAAAAAAGGAAGAGGAGATTTCTTGCTCTCAGGTTTTTATCACCATCGATCCCAAAAAATTAGCCGGATCCG
This sequence comes from Flavobacteriaceae bacterium, assembly GCA_965662705.1. Classification (GTDB taxonomy): domain Bacteria; phylum Bacteroidota; class Bacteroidia; order Flavobacteriales; family Flavobacteriaceae; genus UBA8316. Next base: position 20,819 of record CBFIIP010000054.1, on the reverse strand, counting down.
ACAATCAAAATAACATCATCGATGAAATGGTAAAAGACTTAAAATCCTCTGTCCCAATGGATGACCACTCCTCAATACGGTACCCCGGAGAAAAGGCGGTACAAAACAGAAAAGTAAATAGAGAGAAGGGAATTCCTGTTTTGGGCTCCGTCTGGGAGGAGATTCTAAAACTCAACCCATAGAAAGAATAAAAAATCATTAAAACTTCTGTATAAAAAACCCCAAGTATTAAAATACAAGGGGTTAAAATCAGTTTATATTGATGAAACCAATTTTGTACTCGAGGCGGGACTTGAACCCGCACGACCGCAATGGTCATTGGATTTTAAGTCCAACGTGTCTACCAATTCCACCACTCGAGCCGAACTTAAATAAAAAAAGAGCGAAAGACGGGATTTGAACCCGCGACCCTCACCTTGGCAAGGTGATGCTCTACCCCTGAGCTACTTTCGCATTACTATTTCAAAGACTCTGAGTGACCCTCATCCGACTGTGGCAGATCGTTTAACTTAATAGGCTCCTCCATGAGTGGACAGCAAAAATAGTAAAATCGTACATTTCTACTCTAAATTTTTTTTAACTTTCTGAATCCTATACAAAATCTTATAACCATGACAGAAAAAGAATTACGCGCTAAAGCCGAAGAAATTGTAAGTTTTAAACGCCACCTGTTCACCTATGTCCTTGTCATATCAGGGCTTTTTGGAATTGATTACCTGGATAATGGCCACCTCAACTGGGCTTATTTTGCGGCCCTAGGCTGGGGTGTAGGAATTCTCTCTCACTACATCAGCATCAAATCGGGAGGTATTTTTTCCGTTGAAAAAGAAATGGATCGTCTGAGAAGATCGGAAACTTAAGGCCTATTTTAATTGTCTTTTGATTTCATTGAGCTTCATCAAAGCCTCTACAGGGGTGAGGGTATCAATGTCCAAATCTTTGATTTCATCTCGAAGGTTTTCCAGTAGTGGATCATCCAGTTTGAAAAAACTCAATTGCATCTCGTCTTTGCCCACTTTCAGACTTTTAACATTGGTTTCCACGGTATGCGATTTTTCCAGTCCTTTGAGTTTCTGACTCGCTCTCCTGACCACAAATTCGGGCATACCTGCCATCTTGGCCACATGAATTCCAAAACTATGGGCACTCCCTCCGGGAACCAATTTCCGTAAAAACAAAACTTTATCCTCCAACTCCTTAACTGAAACATTGAAATTCTTGATCCTTGGAAAATCGTGGGTCATTTCGTTCAACTCATGGTAGTGGGTCGCAAACAACACTTTGGCTTTGGCCGGGTGTTCATGTAAAAATTCCGCAATCGCCCACGCAATGGAAATCCCATCATACGTACTGGTGCCCCTACCGATTTCATCCAACAACACCAAACTGTTCTCGGTAATATTATTCAAGATCGAGGCCGTTTCGTTCATTTCCACCATAAAGGTCGATTCTCCCATAGAGATATTATCACTTGCCCCCACTCGAGTAAAGATCTTGTCCGTCACCCCCGTTTTGATGGAGGCAGCTGGAACAAAACTACCCATTTGTGCCATCAAAACCAGCAAGGCTGTTTGTCGGAGTATCGCCGACTTACCCGACATATTTGGCCCTGTGATCATGATGATTTGTTGGGTCTCAGGATCAAGTAGTAAATCGTTCGCAATAAAAGAAGTTCCAGCAGGCAATTGGTGTTCAATCACGGGATGTCTCCCTGCTTTAACTTCCAAAATGGTTTGATCCGAAAATTCCGGTCGGGTATAATTGTGCTTGATGGCCAAGGCGGAAAAACACCACAGTACATCCAATCGTGCCACCTGCTGAGCATTGACTTTCAAGGGCTCAATATGGCTTTGTAAGGCTGTCAACAAATCCATATACAATCGACTTTCAATGGATTTGATCTTTTCCTCTGCCCCCAATATCTTGGTCTCATATTCCTTTAACTCTTCCGTAATGTATCGTTCTGCGCTGACCAAGGTTTGTTTTCTGATCCACTCCTCTGGCACCTTGTCTTTATGGGTATTTCTGACCTCAATATAATAACCAAACACATTATTAAAAGCAATTTTTAGAGAGGGGATTTGGGTGCGTTCGCTTTCCCTTTCCAGCATCTTGTCCAAATGATCTTTACCCGATCGCAAAAGCCCCCTCAGTTCGTCCAACTCGGAGTTTACCCCATCGGCAATGACCTCCCCCTTACTCAGTAAAACGGGAGCATCCGCTTGTAAAGTGGATTGGATCAAACTTATAATCTCTTTGTTTTCTATAAAGCCTTCGGCCCTCTTCTGTAAGACTTTACTGGTGTGATCAGATAGGTATTTTTTGATCTGATCCATTTCTTCCAAAGATTTACCCAATTGAACCAAAGCACGAGGACTGATTTTTTGGGTGGCTATTTTAGCAACAATCCTTTCCACATCTACCATAGCATTGAGGTGAGCGGAGAGATGGTCGTAGGCATCGGTATCTTGAACCAAAGCGGCAACAAAATCCAGGCGCTCCTCTATGACACTCAAACGCCTTTCAGGAAAAGCCAAATCGTGTTTGAGCATTCTGCCTCCCATAGCGGTAAGGGTTTGATCCAAAACATCGATCAAAGCTACCCCATTGGGACTGTTTGATTGAAACAACTCCAAATTCCGCATGGTAAAACGATCCATCCAAACGTATTCCTCCTCATAAATTCTCCTAATGGAAGTAATGTGTGGAATTTGATTGTGATGTGCCTCCTTTAGGTAATGTAAAATGGCTCCAGCAGCCACCAGGCTCATTTCCATATTTTGAATCCCAAAACCTTTAAGTCCAAGGGTCTTAAAATGAGCGGTCAATTGTTCTTTAGCGTAGCTGATTTCAAAAATCCAATCCTCCAGATAAAACACATTGAAATCTCCCCCCACCTGGTCGGCAAAAGTTTTTTTAGAGGGTTTGGCCACCAAAACCTCCGCGGGAGCAAAATTCTGTATCAACTGCTCCATCTGAAGGGTATTGCCCTCCGAAACCCAAAAATCTCCAGTGGAGATGTCCAAAAAAGAAACCCCTGTATTGGATTTGCCAAAATAAACTGCCGCCAGGAAATTATTCTTTTTTTGCTCTAAAACCTCGTCATTGAGGGATATACCTGGTGTAACCAATTCTGTCACCCCTCTTTTGACAATTTTTTTGGTCATTTTGGGATCCTCCAATTGATCACAAATGGCCACCCTACAACCCGCCCGAACCAGTTTGGGTAAATAAGTGTTCAGCGAGTGGTGTGGAAATCCAGCCAACTCAGTTTCGCTGGTACTCCCTGCTCCTCTTTTGGTCAAAATAATTCCCAAAATCTTGGCAGCCCTCACCGCATCAGCACCAAAAGTCTCATAAAAATCCCCCACGCGAAACAACAACAAAGCATCCGGATACTTTGCCTTGATCTGGTTGTACTGTTTCATTAAAGGGGTTTCCTTACTCGATCGGGCCACAGATTGGGTTTTTACGAATGTAATTATTAAAAAACTCCTGTAAGAATTCGGTTTTAAAAAATTGTTAACAAGCCTTTACCCCACTTAATTTACTAATTTTATTGCATGCGAAAATTGAAAAACAGCGAACTGAATCGAAAAACCGTATCGGAGTATAAAAAGGCAACCAAAATACCTTTGATTTTGATCTTGGACGATGTTCGCAGTCTCAATAATATCGGTTCAGTTTTCAGAACAGCAGATGCGTTTTTAATCGAAAAAATTTACCTCTGTGGAATCACCGCTACACCGCCCCACAAAGACATTCACAAAACCGCCCTCGGGGCTACAGAATCGGTTGACTGGGAGTATCATCCCAAAGCAATTGAGGTCGTAAATCAACTTCAAAATGAAAAAGTCAGCGTCTTTGCAGTGGAACAAACGGAGAGCAGTAGCTCACTGATGGATTTTGAGCCCTCCAAAAAATCCAAATACGCTTTGATCTTGGGAAACGAAGTCAAAGGGGTCTCCCAAACCGTTGTAGATCGCTGTAATGGGGTAATCGAAATTCCTCAAGAGGGTACCAAACACTCCCTAAACATTTCCGTTGCCTCGGGGGTAGTGATATGGGATTTCTATCAAAAGTTTAAAATGCTTTGATGCGTTGTAGCACAATTTGATAAGCACTTTCGTCATTGACAAAATCCAAATCTTTCAACTCAATTTTATGGATAGGAACTGAGGTTTCCTCTTGAATGAATGTTGCGTAACGATCTTGAATTCTTTTAAGGTAATTCAAACTTATTTTTTGTTCATATACCCTGCCTCTATTTTGGATCTGTTGCACCAACACATCAACAGATCGTTGAAGCAGTATGACCTTCTGAGGGCAATCAAAAGAGGCCGTCAACTGGTCATATTGTTTTTTAAAATTTTTAAAATCTCCTGAGCTGAGATTGATTTTGGCGAAAATCAAAGATCGGTATAGGGAATGGTCAGCTATTGCGTTTTTTTGTAATCCTTTTTCTTGATAGAAATCGCTAAACTGCCGAAATCGATCTTCCAAAAAATAATTTTCCAGAGCGAGGGCGTAGCGCTCAGGCTGTTGGTAAAATTTTTCCAAATAGGGGTTCTGATTGAAATTTTCCAACAATTGTGGCACATGGTAATGTTGTCCTATTTTCTGCGTCAGTACGGTTTTTCCCACACCGATATTACCCTCAAAAACCAAGAGTTGGTGCTTAGCAAAAAGATCGGGAGACCATTGGGATAGGGGGAGTTGAATGGGTTGGGAAGTATCCACACATTGGGTGGACAATTTAACCATATTCATCCCCAATCTCGGGTGGACAAAATTAGGAGCGATTTCGGACATAGGGTGTAAAATAAAGTTTCGCAACTCCAATCTGGGATGAGGTAAAGTCAAAGCCTCGTTTTCAATAACTTCATCGCTGTAAAAAAGCAGATCCAAATCAATGTTTCGAGAGCTATAACCCGGTTGGGAACGCCTGAACCTTCCCATTTCTCTTTCAATTCCAAGGAGTTTTTCTAGCACCTTATTGGGAGCATGCCTCGTTTTTATCCCGATACAAGCATTGAGAAAATCTGGCCCCTCAAATCCCCAAGCCGGGGTTTGATATAGGGAAGACAACTCCGTAAGAATTCCAATTTCTTTTTGGATTTTAACGACTGCCTGTTGAATATTTTCAAGCTTTTGACCCTCGTTGGATCCCAGTGAAATGTATGCCTTGTTCATTTGAATACTCCGGCTAAATTTCGTAAAACAATTCCACAAACCCTATCTTTGAAATCAAAATCAGCTACAATGAAATTTTTTAAAAGCTTTCTGGCTTCCTTATTGGGAACTTTTGTTGCATTGGGACTGGTTACCCTCTTCTTTTTTATGGGTATTGCCGCCATTGCTACCTCTGTAAATTTTGAAAAAAAAGAAGGGGCTTGGATTAAAGAAAACAGTGTCATGGAGTTGGATCTCAACACTGCTGTAACCGACCGAAGCCCCGATTTCAACCCCTTTGAAAGTTTTTCGGATTTTGGCCCCAGCATAGCAGGACTGGACAAAATTCTTGGCAGTATCAACAAAGCCAAAAAAGACGATAAAATCAAAGGAATAAAAATGCATTCAGGCTTGATCAGCTCAGGTTGGGTGCAAGCACGAGAAATAAGAAATGCACTCAAAGACTTTAAAACCAGTGGAAAGTTCATCTATGCCTATGCAGACTATATGTCTCAAAAGGGCTATTATTTGAGTTCTGTTGCGGATAGCGTGTTTATGAATCCCATGGGGGTAATGGAACTCAAAGGCCTCTCCTCGGAGGTCTTGTACTATGAGGATTTCCAAGATCAATACGGCGTTAAAATGGAAGTGGTACGCCACGGTAAATACAAAAGTGCTGTAGAGCCCTATTTACAAAATCATATGAGTGAAGAAAATCGGATTCAAATCCAAGGTTTGTTGGATGCCGTTTGGACTACCCTACGCGACGAGGTAGCGGAAAGCAGGGGTATTGAAGCCGAAACCCTTGATGCGTTGGCCGATGATCTGATCATTAGCGATGCAGAGGAAGCGCTCGCCCAAGGCATTATCGATGGAGTGGTTTATGAAGCCGATTTTGAAGACAAAATCAAAGCAGCTATGGCAATTGACCAAAAAGAGGATATCAATACCATCAATTTCAGAAAAATGGATGTTCGTATTCAAGAGTATGACAAAGAAATCTCCGACAGGATCGCAGTGGTATATGCTCAAGGTCCCATTCTTTACACAGAAGGCAGTGAGGACATTATTGGAAAAGAGGCCCTGAACAATGCTTATCAGGAAATTTTGGACAGTGATATGATCAAGGCAGTGGTCTTGCGGATCGACTCTCCCGGGGGGGATGCGTTGACTTCAGAAATCATACTCAATGCCTCCAGAGCCTTAAAAGGCAAAAAACCTTTGATCGTTTCTATGGGCAATGTGGCCGCTTCAGGAGGGTATTATATTGCCTGCTTGGCCGATAGAATTTTTGCCGACCCCATGACCATCACAGGATCCATTGGAGTTCTTGCTGCTTTTCCAAACATTAGCGGTATGATCGATAAAATTGGAATCAATGCGGAACAGGTTACTACTCATGAGAATGCAATGGGCTATAGTGTCTTTGAACCCATGGGTGGTGGATTTGAAAAAAGGACCATAACATCAATAGAAAAAGTATATCAAACCTTCAAGTCTCGTGTGGCAGAAGGAAGATCGCTCGACATGGAAGTGGTTGAGGAAATCGCCCAAGGTCGAGTTTGGTCGGGAAAAGATGCCATTTCAGTTGGATTGGTAGATGCACTGGGAGGTTTACAAGAAGCCATTTCAGCAGCAGCAAAACTCGCCAACTTAGAGCAATACAACCTGGTCACTTACCCCAAATACGAAGATGAGTTTGAACGCATGTTTTTGGATGCCTTCACCAAAGTCAAAACGAAATATTTCCAACACCCCTTAGAAAAATATGCCTCAGAATTTATCGAACTTAGCCAGTTGGAGGGAATCCAAACCAGAATTCCCTATTCGATAAAAATGGAATAAATGAAACCATCAAAGCGGCCACTGGCAGCTAAGATTTATTTGTATCTCGCTGCTTTATTCATTACCTCACTGGTAGTGTCAAACCTTATTTTTCAAAAATTTTTCTATTGGTACCCTTTCGACGGTGAAATTTTTGGCAGTCGATTGTTTGAGCTCTCGGTGGGTATTTTACCCTACCCACTTACTTTTCTGATTACAGATTTAATTTCTGAGGTCTATGGAAAAAAATCGGCCAACCGTGTGGTAACAGCTGGAATTTTTGCTTCATTCTTTTCCATGGGAATATTACTTATGGCCAACGCCGTACCAGCCATGGAAAGCTCTCCTGTTGATGATGCCACCTTTACACAAGTATTTTCGCTCTCACCTCTGGCGGTTTTGGCCTCCATGATCGCCTATCTGCTCGCACAATTTGTCGACATTAGAATTTATCATTTTTGGAAAAAACTAACCCAAGGGAAAATGCTCTGGCTACGCAATAACTTTTCTACTTTTGCCTCACAGTTTTTGGACACCTTTTCTGTCGTATTATTACTTTCTCTTTTTGGGATTTTACCATGGGATCTATTTTTTGGACTGGTCTTATCCGGATTTGTTTTTAAAGTGATCGTAGCGGCCTTGGATACCCCACTGCTCTATTTATTTGTTTGGATGTTCAGGAAAAAATTTGATTTGAAAGTAGGTGAGGAAATCGAGTTATAAAATGGAAAAAAACGACCTTACCCGCATCAACAAACACCTAAGTGAAATAGGCTATTGTTCCCGCAGGGAAGCCGATAAATTGATTGCTGCTGGAAGGGTTTTGGTCAATGGAAAAAGAGCAGAAATGGGAGTCAAGGTAAGTACGGAAGATAAAATTACCGTAAACGGAGTAGTACTCAATTCACCCAAAAACAAACACGTTTATCTCGCCTTTAACAAACCCAAGGGCATCGTTTGTACTACAGATACAAGGGTGGAAAAAGACAACATCATCGATTATATCAACTATCCCAAACGGATTTTCCCTATCGGTAGGTTGGACAAACCCAGTGAAGGCCTCATCTTCTTGACCAACGATGGAGATATTGTAAATAAAATTCTACGCGCACGCAACAATCACGAGAAAGAATACATCGTTACGGTGAACAAACCCATTACCAAAGATTTTATCCATAAAATGGGCAATGGCGTTCCCATTTTGGATACGGTCACCAAAAAATGTTTTGTAAAACAAACCCACAAAAATCAATTCAGGATCATTCTGACCCAAGGCCTGAACCGACAGATCCGCAGAATGTGTGAGTATTTGGACTATAGGGTGACGGAACTCAAAAGGATTCGTATCATGAATGTAAAACTGGATGTAAAAGTAGGAAAGTGGAGGTATCTAAAACCTGAGGAACTAAATACCATGAGCCAACTCTTACGTCAGTCTTCAAAAACTGAAATTTAATTTACACTCATTTTGACTAATAACCCTTCATTGGAGCGAACATTAAAAACGGTTTGATCTTCAAAAAGCAAATATTGTCCTTTGATGCCCTTTAATACACCGGTATAGCTATTTTCTTTTTCAAGATTTAAGCTTTTTACCTTTTCGGGGTATTTTAAAACTGGGAATTGTAACTCGGAAACTTCGTTATCCCTAATCAAATAGGGTTTTAGGTCTTTGGGAAGGTGGTCAATGGCAGTGTTGATTGCGCTGTCCCAAACGACCTCCTTGTGGTCATTTTGCAACATCTTACGCCAATTGGTTTTGTCAGAAAAATGTTCTTTTAAAGCTACTTCGCCCACTCCCGCCAAGTAGCGGTTGGGAACCTCCAAAATTCCAACAGCTTTATGCGCACCCTGGTCGATCCATCGGGTTGGGATTTGACTTTTTCGGGTCACCCCCACTTTGAGGTGACTACTCAATGCCAAATAAACCAAATGCGGTTGCAATTGTACTTTTTTTTCATATTCAAGATCACGATCCTCCTCGTTTAAATGTGCTTTACTCAGTTCAGGACGCATTACCCAATCTCCAGCCGATGGGATTTCAAAAAAACAATTCTTACAAAAACCTTGCCTGAAAATGGGTTTTGAGGCATGACAATTCAGACATTGCGTCCCTGCAAAATAAATGCTCAGGGTTTCTTCCAAAAATTGGTTCATCTCCAAAAAATCATTTTCCAAATTGAGATAATAGCGAATGGGACTACCCATCTCCGTGATCATTTTCTTTAGTACCCCTTCAAACATTTGTGAACGAAAGTTTATATTTTTGTCTTTAAAGATACATATATTATTATGCCAATTCCCCTTTTCAATTCCGTGGCTTCTTGGTTTCTCAAAAAACGAATTCATCAAATGGAATTGTTTATGAAGTATCCCAATGAAGTGCAACAGGAATTGTTGCATGACCTTCTCAACAGTGCCAGAAAAACAGAAGTGGGAATATCAAACGATTTTGGATCTATCGAACACTACGATGATTTTAAAAATCGACTGCCTATAGTCGGCTATGAAGATATAGTAGATCAAATTGAACGTTGTAGAATAGGCGAGCAAAATATCCTTTGGCCCACCCCGATCAAATGGTTTGCCAAATCAAGTGGAACCACCAATGCCAAAAGTAAATTCATTCCCATCAGCAATGAATCATTGGAGGATTGTCATTACAAAGCCGGGAAAGATATGCTTTCGATTTATTACAATAACAATGAGGAAGCCCAAATCTTGGCTGGAAAATGTTTGCGTCTAGGTGGTAGCAGTGAATTGTATCAAAATACAGCCACTTATTTTGGGGATTTGTCGGCCATCATTATAGACAATCTTCCCTTTTGGGCAGAATTGGGCAGTACACCCAGCCAAAAAGTATCTTTAATGTCGGAGTGGGAAGCCAAAATGGAGGCCATCATAAAAGAAACCTTGGAGGAAAAAGTCACCAGTCTGGCCGGTGTTCCCTCCTGGATGTTGGTCTTACTGCAAAATGTTTTGAAAAAAACACAAAAAGCAAACATTACCGAGGTTTGGCCACAGGTAGAAGTATATTTCCACGGAGGAGTCAGTTTTCACCCCTATCGCGAACAGTTTAAAAAATTATTCATAGGTACAGACCTCAACTTTTTTGAGATTTACAATGCTTCAGAAGGTTTTTTCGGCATGCAAGACCAAAACGATTCCCAAGAGCTATTGTTGATGTTGGACTATGGTATTTTTTATGAGTTTATCCCAATGGATCAATTGGATCGCGACGAGTCGGAAGTCATCATCCCGCTTTCTGAGGTCAAAATGAATAAAAATTACGCCATGGTGATCTCCACCAATGCCGGTCTCTGGCGTTACAAAATTGGGGATACCATAAAGTTTAGCTCCTTGAATCCCTATAGGATTCAAATCACCGGTAGGGTTAAAAATCATATCAATGTTTTTGGGGAAGAATTGATGATTGATAATGCAGAAGTAGCACTGAGTAAAGCTTCAAAAGTGATGAATCTTGAAATAGTAGATTATACTGCAGGGCCCATATTTATGGAGAAAGGCAAAAAAGGGGGGCATCAATGGTTGATAGAGTTCAAGAACCCTCCCCAAGATGCGAGCCGATTTACTGAGTTATTGGATCAATTTTTAAAAGAAGAAAATTCTGACTATGAGGCCAAAAGATACAAGGATATGACCTTGGCGATGCCCAGGTTGGATATTGCTAAGAAAAATCTATTTTACAGTTGGATGGCCAAAAAAAATAAGTTGGGAGGGCAACACAAGGTCCCTCGACTGTCCAACAGAAGGGATTTACTCGAAGAACTGCTTCAAATGAATGGCTAGGAAACCACTTTTAGTGCAGGTAACTCAATCTTGGCCAGTCTTTGTTCTGCATAACTTTTGGTCACCTTCAAAGTCTTGATCTCCGACTCCGGTAATTCAAACATGGCTTCATTAAGAACCGCCTCACAAAGGGAGCGTAGCCCTCTGGCACCCAATTTGTATTCCAGTGCTTTTTCTACAATAAATTCCAATGACCCCTGGGTGAACGATAATTCGATTCCATCCATCTTAAACAGTTGAATGTATTGCTTCACCAAAGCATTTTTGGGGCTGGTCAAAATCGTACTTAAAGTATCTTTATCCAAGGGATTCATATAGCTCAATACCGGTAGTCTTCCAATGATCTCAGGGATCAATCCAAACGACCTGATGTCCCTTGGGGTGATATACTGAAGAATGTTTTCGGTATCTACTTTTTCCAGTTCCCTGTTGGTGTTGTAGCCGATGGCCTGGAGGTTCAAACGGTTGTTGATGGCTCGTTCGATTCCATCGAAAGCCCCACCAGCGATAAACAAGATGTTCGAGGTATCTACCTCTATGAATTTTTGATCGGGATGCTTCCGTCCCCCTTTGGGAGGGACATTGACCGTGGTGCCCTCCAATAACTTAAGGAGTGCTTGCTGAACGCCCTCTCCAGAGACATCCCGGGTGATTGAGGGATTGTCACCCTTTCGGGCAATTTTATCTATTTCGTCTATAAACACAATCCCATATTGAGCCTTTTCTACGTCATAATCAGCGGCTTGCAACAAGCGGGTAAGAATACTCTCAACATCCTCTCCAACATATCCCGCCTCAGTTAAAACAGTAGCATCAACGATGGCGAGGGGAACCTTGAGGAGTTTGGAAATGGTTTGTGCAAGTAGTGTTTTTCCGGTTCCGGTCTGACCCACCAATATGACGTTACTCTTTTGGATTTCGATATCACTTTTTACCTTGGCGTGTTTGATTCGCTTGTAGTGATTGTAAACGGCTACAGAAAGAATTTTTTTTGCCGATTCTTGCCCAATAACATAATCGTCCAAAAATGCCTTGATCCTCTTGGGAGGATACAATTCAATTTCAAAATCACCAGCTGCGTCGGCCTCTGTAGTTTCCTCTTTGACGATTCCGTGTGCTTGAAGAATACATTTGTCACAGATGTGTGCATCCAAACCCGCAATAAGCAACTGCGTTTGAGGTTTGGCACGGCCACAAAAGGAACAATTTAATTCTTCTTTACTCATAGTACTTTATTTTACTGCTCCTAGAACCTCGTCCACCATACCATAGTCTTTGGCCTCCTGTGCTTTCATCCAATAATCTCGGTCACTGTCTTGGTTTACCTTTTCAACGCTTTGACCGGATTGCTTGGCGATGATCTGATACAATTCGTCTTTTAATTTAAGAATTTCTCTTGCAGTAATTTCGATATCGGAAGCTTGCCCTTGTGCTCCACCCAATGGTTGGTGAATCATCACTCTTGAATGGGGCAAGGCTGAGCGTTTGCCTTTCTCCCCTGCACAAAGTAAAACAGCACCCATAGAGGCAGCCATTCCCGTACAAATAGTGGCGACATCTGGCGAAATAAACTGCATGGTGTCATAAATGCCCAAACCAGCATAAACCCCTCCACCCGGAGAGTTGATGTACATCTGAATGTCTCGCTTGGCATCGGTACTTTGAAGAAATAAAAGTTGTGCCTGGATTACATTGGCAACACTGTCGTTGATCGCTGTTCCCAAAAACATAATCCTATCCATCATCAATCGCGAAAAAACATCCATTTGGGCTACATTCAGCTGACGCTCCTCAATTATGTAGGGAGTCATACTGCTGACGATTTTGTCATAGTACATAGAGTTAATCCCATGGTGCTTTGTTGCAAATTTTTTAAACTCTTTTCCGTAATCCATTTTTTAAATTTCTATTTATAAAATTAATTAAAAAATCAGCCCTGACCATAAGCCTCCTTAACAAAAGCATCAAAAGACAATTTTTTCTTCTTTAACGAAAGGGTATTTTTATAAAATTCTAGAAGCTTTTTACTCATCAATTGTTCTGACAGTCTTCGGGCCTCGTCTTGATTTGACATCACCCTAGCCACAATCCCCTCGAGTTCCTCATCGGGCAATCCTGCCTGCCCGTATTGGGCCATTTGCATAACAATCATTTCTTTGGCAAATTCTTTTAATTCTTCAAATTGAATTTGAAGATCGTACTCATCAATGATTTTGCCTTCTATCAGCTGGTATCGAATTCCTTTTTCAGAGCGTTCATATTCTTCATCAGCAGCCTCGACTGAAAGGGGTTGCTCCCCACTATTTTGCATCCATTTTTTCAAGAACTCGGCAGGCAAATCGAATTTTGTTTTGGCGACCAAATACTCCGTCACATCATTGAGTAACTTTTGGTCGGACTGTTGTTCGAATTGTTTCTCAATCCCTTCCTTTACTTTGACTTTCATTTCCTCCTCAGACTTTACAGCATCGGGCCCATAAATTTTGTCGTAAAATTCTTGGTTTAACTCTGCTAAAACGCGTTCGTTGATTTCTTTAATATCAAAACTGATTTCTCCATCGATTTCTTTAAGCTTGTCAACAGAAACGCTCAGTATTCTTGTAGCAGTCGCTTCGTCTTTAAACAGTCCTTTATACTTTAAATTGACTACATCCCCCACAGTAGCTTTTCCCAGCGCCGTTAGATTGGCTTTGCCTTTGAGCTGACCCAAATCAAAAGTATGGGTGGTCTCTATTTGAGCGGATTCATTTTTTATGAGGGCAGTGATTTCATAATCATCTTTGGCATTTTTTTGAGCCACCAGTTTACCGTATTGTTTACGGTGATGCTTGATTTGATCTTCAATCATGCTATCACTTGCGGTGATTTGGTAATGGGTTACCTTATTTTTTTCGTTAAGCTTTATTTCAAACTCTGGAGACAAACCCAATTCAAAAGCAAATGACAGTTGCTGTGCCTTCCAATCTAAGTCCTCTTTCATAACGGGTAATGGATTGCCCAAAATCTTCAAGTTTTCGTCTTTGAGGTATTTTTCAAGATTTTCTTGTAATAGTTTATTAACCTCATCTGCCGTGACAGCCGTTTCATATTGTTTTTTGATCATTCCCAAAGGAACATGGCCTTTTCTAAAACCAGGAATATTGGCTTTTTTACGGTAATCCGACAGAATGTTCATGACTTTGTCCTCAAAATCACTGCGTTCAATATCAATGGTAATCAGCGCATTTAGGGCATCAGTGTCTTTCCTTGAAATATTCATAAATGTTTGGCAAAAATATGGGCGCAAAAGTACATTATTTATACTGGTTTGCCAAGTGGTTGGCTCTTCATAGTGTTCTACGTTTTTGATTTTTTTATCAAAATTTTACATAAAAAAAGTTCCAACGGTTTGTTTTTAAAATATTATAGTAAATTTGCAGCCTTAGAATTAATAACCCGGAGGTCGGGAACCTCCACAAATTAATGTGATATGCCCGTAAGGATAAGACTACAAAGACACGGAAAAAAAGGAAAACCTTTTTATTGGATCGTTGCCGCAGACAGCCGCGCTAAAAGAGACGGTCGCTACCTTGAAAAATTAGGTGTTTACAATCCCAACACCAATCCTGCAACGGTTGAATTAAACCTTGACCAGTCAGTAAAGTGGTTAGAAAATGGAGCCCAGCCCTCCGACACAGCCAGAACTTTACTCTCCTACCGTGGGGTCATGCTCAAACATCACCTCAATGGAGGCGTAAAAAAAGGAGCTTTTTCCCAAGAAGAGGCCGAAAAGCGTTTTGAAGCTTGGTTGGAAGAAAAACAAGGCAAAATTCAAGCCAAGATCGATGGTTTGGACAAAGATAAAGCGAGTGATCTAGCGACAAGGCTAGCTGCTGAAAAAGCAGTAAATCAAAAACGGATCGACGATATGAATGCTACGTCTGAAACGGAGGAAACTGCTGAAGCCACTGCTGAAGGAGAAACCCCCGAAGCCGTTGAGGCCACTGCTGAAACCACAACAGAAGTAGCAGCTCCTGCTGAAACTGAAGTAGCCCAAGACAAGACTCCTGTAGAAGATACAAAAGAGGCAGCTGTATCAGAAGAAGTTCCCGCTGAGGAGGCTCCTGCCGCTGAGGCACCCGCAGAAGCGCCTGCTGAGCAAGCCCCCGTTGCTGATGCACCCGCCGAAAGCATTGAGGAAGAGGAATCCAAAGAATAATCCCCTCCCTCCCTGTACATTATGCAAAAAGAAGAATGCTTCTTCTTAGGTACCATTGTTGCCAAATACAGCTTTAAAGGGGAAGTCCTTGCCAAATTGGACAGCGACCAACCGGATGCTTATCTTGATTTAAATTCCATTTTAGTTGAAACTACTCTGGGAATAGTACCCTTCTTTGTTGAAAAAAGCAAGCTTCATAAGTCTGCTCTTTTGAGAATTAAATTTGAAGGCGTGGATTCAGAAGGCGATGCAAATGCACTGATTAAAAAAGAACTCTATCTACCGCTTGAGATGCTTCCCCCACTAACCGGTAATCAATTTTACTATCATGAAGTCACTGGGTTTTCAGCTATTGACCAATTTGGTCTCCCAGTAGGCACCATTAAATCTGTAAATGATTCTGGTCCTCAGGCCTTGTTTGTCATTGATGCTGAAGGCACCGAAATCTTAATCCCCGTTCATGACAATTTTATAAAAAAATTGGATCGGGATAATCAAAAAATATTTCTAGACTTGCCCGAGGGCTTATTGGACATCTTCAAATAATTAAAAATCCACCACGAATCCGAAGGATGGAATGGGGATGTTGTCATTTTCTCCTGTATCCACTTCGACCAACGATCTGGGTAAAATCAAAACCCCTTCATCATTTCTGTTGAGACCGTATTCTTCAGGTCTCGGTACACTTTGTGCCAAGAAATTCTGAATTTCAAAATAGAAATTAAAAGAATAACGCTTGAAATTCCATTTTTTATCAAATCGAATATCCGCCAAATTAAAAGGATCTAACTTGACATTTCCAAGTTGTTGGTAATCCAATACCACCTCTGGATAGGCCTGAAGTGTGGCACTTTGATTAACGGGAACATAAGGGGTCTTACCAGAAAATCGCCAGCGAGCACTGATCTCCCAGTTTCTTTTGAGTTTATATCCTCCCGAAAAAGAGATCAAATGACGACTGTCCCAAACAGAGGGTAAATAGTCCCCCTGGGTGGTAGTGAATTGACTGTGAAAATAGGTGTATGCAAAAACACCGTAAAAGTTTTTGGTAAGTTTTTGTTGGTAAAGCGCCTCTAAGCCATAACTTTTACCCTTTCCATCGCTTCGGATGGCTTCGTTACCCAAAACCTCAAATCCACCCCCCTTATTGGCTAAGGAAACTCCATCTATCAACGAAATGGGATATTGGCTGTATTTTTTGTAAAATCCTTCGAGGGTTATTCTGGATGCATTTCCAGGGGCATATTCCAAACCTGTAACCAAGTGGTCACTACGGATGTATTTTGCATTTTGATTGACAAATCGCCTTTGGGTATTTTGAAAACCCAACATGGTATAGGTTGGGATTTTATAATACCTCCCTACCGATGCATTGATTTTCCATGTTTGATCTTCAGTCAGATTATAAGTAAGGGCCAATCGAGGGGAAAAATTATCCATCAAACCGGAGCCTTCAGAAAAGCTATCTGCATCGACACGAAAACCGAGAGAAAGCCCTAAGTTATCCTGAAAAAACTTCCGCTCTGCTTTGGCAAAAAACCCATACTTTATGAAGTCAATTCCAGTGCTATAATCCAAGTTGTATAAAACACTTTGGGTGTCATTACCATAATCAGAATGTTGAATATTTGTCCCCGCTCCTACTTTCCATTGATCTAAGTAGTGAACGGTTTGAAAACGAAATTTAGTTTCTTGTTCGTGTGAGTCGTTTTCGAATAAAACACCCGTTTTATTTGTATTGTCTTGGAATCTTGAAAAAATATTTTGTAAGCGGTTCGTACTAATGGCGGTAACCATAGACCCCTTTCCATTCTTGTATTTTCTTTTCCAAGAAAGCCCCACCGTTATAGTTTTTTGTTGGATGATAGGTACCTGTTCTATGGTGGCTTGTTGTTGTTCATCAAAATTGTCGGGGGCTTTTACCGAAAAGTCATCGATGGTTCCTAAGCCAAGAAAAACCAAAGTATTATAGGCGTCGATCTCGTGATTGATTTTCCACTGATAATCCCAATAATCCGGACGAATAGGGAGTCCGATCAGTTCAAATAAAAACTGTAAATAGCTTCTTCTTACAGAGAACAGCAGGGTTGTTTTAGCAGGTTGTTCTTTATCTTTTCTGAATAAAGGACCTTCGAGGGTCAATGCGGCTTCACTGGCACCCAGCCTGAAATTGCCCCCAAATCGATTGGGGTTTCCCTCTCTTTGTTCAAAAGACAGTACGCCCGACAGGGGATTGTCATATTCCGCACCAAATGCAGAACTGGATAGGGTGACCTCCCTGATAAAAGAAACATTGAGCATTCCCACCGGGCCTCCCGCACTTCCTTGAGTGCTAAAGTGGTTGATGTTGGGAATTTCGATACCGTCGAGATAGTAAACGGATTCGTTGGGAGCACCACCCCTGATGATGATATCATTCCTGAACCCACCGATGGAAGGGGAAATACCTGGCATACTTTGGATCACTTTGGTAATATCATTATTACCCCCTGGATAGGTCTCTATCTCAACTGCCGAGAAAGTTTGCGTCGAGAGCGGTGTTTCAACAGTAGTTCTAAAGGGGCTTTGCACCACCACAATCTCCTCCAATTCATTGGTAGATTCCTCTAATAAAACCTGAAGCGGAGGTGTTCCAAAAGTTTTGACAATGATATTGTAAATGGTTTGGGATTGATATCCCAAGTGACTGATGTTCAAATTGTAGGTTTGGGTGGGGATGTCCCTAAAATTAAAATAACCCTCGGCGTCAGTGACGACGCCCATGGTGGTGTCTTCTAGGAGAATGTTTACTCCCTCAATGGGAAGTTGTGTTTGTTGATCGAGAATTCTACCGGTCAATTGACCTATATTCTGAGCAGATAAACAAACTGTAGTTGCGAACAATAAGATAAAGAGATGGAACTTATGCATTGATATTTTTTTGGTAAAAGTAGATCAAACTGATTACATTCTTTAGTTTTGTTTAATCTTTTTGTTAAATAATTAAACTAAAATTCTTTATCTTTATAAAAAAATTGCTATGAAAAATAAAAGAAGAGATTTTTTAAAGACAGCTTGTGCCCCTGTAGTATTTTCAATGTTTGGTATTTCAATGTTGGAGGCTTGTAGTTCTGATGGGGATGACGGCTATGCCACCACTCCAAATAACACCAATAATAACGGTGAAAATTCAGAAGAACCTGACATTGTAACTATCGATCTTAGTAAATCCAGTTTTTCAGATTTATCGGAAGTTGGCGGATGGATGAATTACTCCGCCGAAAGCATGTTATTATTAAGAATTAGTGACACAGAGATCAGGGCTTTCAGTAATGTATGTCCTCATCAAGGGGCCAATGATCAATGGTCTCATAGTGGCGATAAGTTTAAATGTAACAACCACAAGCGTTCGTTCAATGATGACTGTTCTGGATCGGGGTTAAAATTGACCTGCTACACTACCGCTATTGATGGAAATACGCTAAAGGTCACACGCTAATCAAAAGAACTTTTTTTTGTTCTTCTTTTCCTTTTTCTCACGCTTGGGTTTCTTTTTGGCCAATGCCTCCTCTTCTAGGAGTCTTTTCTCTTCATTTTTGAGGTCGAATTCAGCTCTGTATTCTTCTAGGTCAGTAGTATTGATTTGTTCTTGGTCGGGTGCCTGCAAAGCCGCATCATCCACTGTGAAGTTGGCTTTATTGGTCTGCTTCCTCATGATTTCTTTGGCTACCTTTAAGTTAAAGTAAACCCCAGGATCGATCATTTTATTAGCCACGTAATTTTCTTTTTTGACTTTGTCCCAGCGCACAAATACAAATCCACCATTAACACTGTCCAGTTTTACCCTAAAAACTCGTGCCTTGTTTGGAAGGGTTTGATAAATTTGGATATTTTCGGGTACATAACCTGCCAAATCCAACAAATCTTGGACAAAAAAACGTTGACCGTCAGCGGAAGGGTCGTTGATGGGTTCCAGGTACTCATCCTCATAAACTTGACCCAAAAGTGAGGTTTGGATTCCCAATAAGATAAAAAACATACAACAGCCTACTCTCATAAAATCAATGATTTAACTTAATCTGTAACATTACATTTCTTCCCATTTCATCTCCGTAAAACCGCAAGCGATTGAGGTAATTTCTATAGGAAGTATCCAACAGATTATCAAAGATAAGAGATACACTGATTTTATCAGAAAAAAATGGGTGAGGTCCCCAATGGAATTCCATACCAAAGAGATGATAACCGTTTGGGGGTGTACTAATGTCAACAAGCTTGTCAACTCTTTTTCCATGTTCAACAAAAGAAGTTTCAAAATTGTGATTTGGGAATTGATTTTGACTTAAAGTGATTTTATTAGAAACAACCATTGAAAATGATTTGAATTTAGGGATTGAAAATTCAATAGAATTAGTTGATGTAAAAGGGGGTATATTAATTAAAGGCGTCTTACTTTTTCTTTCAAATCCCTCTATCCAAGAAGAACTACTTCTAACTGTGAAATTTTTGTTTAGCTTTAAATTAAAATCAAAATCGAACCCTCTAATTGTAGAACTTACAGCTCTATACTCCCAAACTGGAAAAGCACCTCTTATTGAGTACTCAATTCCAGTAGGCTCGATAATAATATAATTTTGACCAATGGTATAATGGGGACTAAAATTGTATTTAAAATTTCCAATATCTTTTTCAAAGTTTAAAACAAATTTTTGTGTAGTTTCACTTTTTAAAAATGGATTACCATACTCAATAGTTGCTAATGAATGATGAATTCCATCACTAAACATTTCTGCAATATCTGGAGCACGCTCGGTATAAAATAAATTTAAGCTTAGCTTTAACTTCTCTAAAATAGAAAGTTTTACCCCTGTGTTAAAAGACAAATTATTAAAAATCAACCTTTGCTCTACTAACTTTTGACTTAACACTTCATTTATCACATAAGCGCCAAGCCTCTCCTCATAATTTTCTACTTCCCAACGTTTATTTTTGTAATACTTCTTGATGTGATTGTTTTGATGACCAAAACGGAATCCAAATGCTACACCAAAATTATTTGATGGAGTTAAACTGGCAGTAAAATATGTTCCTAATCTTGTTTTAAGATAATCAGGTATTAATCTTCTTGTTCCTGTGTCTGGGTTGGAATAGTTATCCTGAATTTGAAAAAAAACTCCTGAGTCTAATGACCAATTTGATTTCTCCCACATATAGTTAGATGTTAAATCATGGGTATTTAATGTAAGATCAATTGCAGGTTTATATTTTAAGTCCCCCCTTCTCACATCATACTCCTTTCTGTTATTTCTTTGCCAACTATATTTGGCATTTAATTTACCATTTGAACTATTCCTTTTAGAATATTGAATACTAGCAGTATGATGTTTGTTTATTTGTTTTGGAGAATTTACTTGATAATCAAATGGATTTATGATTGTGGGTTTATCTGACTCTATTGCAAAAACTAAATCATTAACATTTCCTACATGTGAACTTCTTAGAATACCAATTTCTTGACTGAAATAACTGAAATTTGTTTTCCATTGGCTAAGAATTTTGTTTTTTCCCATCGAAAATGAAATATTGTTTTCATTGGTACCCGTATTGGAAAGCAAATAATTTGGTGCTGAAAAATCACCACTTCTTTTAATTGTTCCTTGAGCTTTAAAATAATTTCCATTACTGTAAGATTTTGTCCAAGAGCTTATAAAATTTAAACCGCGTCCATTTGCATAAGCATTTAAAATTGATTTTCCGTACAAAGAATCATTAATCGCTGGAAGCTTATTTTCAAGAACTACTATACCCCCGGGAGTTTCACCAGAATATTTTAAAA
>CBFIIP010000053.1:0-4767 GCA_965662705.1 Flavobacteriaceae bacterium | reverse complement strand
TACCGATCGCCGTCAACAAGGGCTATCGAGAGACATCCGGCTTCCCGACCTGGTCGGGACTAGGCAAAGACTTACTATAATTCAGTCAATTATGCAGCTAGAGCGTAGTTATTCTCGCCATTTAAAATGTTGAAACATAAGTTTTACGAGCTGTGTTTCAGCGCTCGACCTGCTTACTCCGTCATGGGAACCTGCTGTCAAAACCAGTCGACCCCAATGTTTCAATGAACATCCCTAAAGGGAAGGGAAAAGATACAAATTTCATGCCGTTTTGGTTTTGACAGTCAGGTTTTCTTAGTTCATTAACTAGAAATCATACAACAATCGTGTGCGTTGTAGTTGAGTTTGTTAATACTGTACTGCCCAAAAAGGGGAGCGCAGACCAAAGTCAAAAAAAATGTAATGATCAGTAGGTTTTTCATAAGTGATAATATTTTGGGACTCCAAATCTAATTCTTTTGGGGATGATAATCCTAAAAAAAGCGGTTGGGCTATGGAATAGCTCTAATTCTTTTAAAAACCCTAAGTAAGAAATTTACTACAAGCCGTTGATAAAAGCTTTTAAATCAGCCAATCGACCCAATAGTCCTTCCAAGTGTTTGAGGTTTAACATATTCGCTCCATCACTTTTGGCAGTAGAGGGGTCGAAATGGGTTTCCAAAAAAAGACCATCTACGCCCGTAGCAATCCCAGCGCGGGCAAGGGTTTCTATGCTTTCGGGTCGTCCTCCAGTTACGCCACTGCTTTGATTGGGTTGCTGTAGCGAATGGGTAACGTCTAAGACTGTGGGGGCGTATTGTTTCATCACCGGAATGCCCCTAAAGTCCACAATCAGGTCTTGATAGCCAAACTGGGTGCCACGGTCGGTGATCCAAGCATTCTCATTACCACTGTCTTTTACCTTTTGAACCGCAAATTGCATGGACTCCGGACTCATAAACTGTCCTTTTTTCAGGTTCACAAACTTATTGGTTTTGGCTGCTGCCACCAATAAATCCGTCTGGCGAACCAAAAAAGCAGGGATTTGCAATACATCCACATAGGCTGCTGCCTTTTCGGCATCTTGTTCGTTGTGGATGTCTGTCAGTGTGGGCAGGTCAAAACTTTGCCCTACTTTTTCCAAAATCTTCAAGGCTTTTTCATCGCCAATACCCGTAAAACTGTCCAAACGGCTTCGGTTGGCTTTTTTAAAACTGCCCTTGAAAATGTAGGGAATAGAAAGGGCATCGGTCACCGTTTTGATCTTTTCGGCAATCCGCATGGCCATTTCCTCTCCTTCAATGGCACAAGGCCCAGCAATCAAAAAAAATTGTTGCTTTTCGTTGGAACTGATTTTGGGTAGATCTGTTAGTGACATATTTCTTATGAATTGAATGGATTAGGTTTTGGCAACGACCTCAAATACTTTACCGTCTTCACATTTGAAAATTTTTCCGGGAAATTTTACGATCATCTGATAATCGTGAGTGGCCATCAGAAGGGTCATTCCTTTTTGGTGAAGTGACTTAAAAAGTTGCATGATCTCTTGACTGGTTTGGGGGTCTAAGTTTCCTGTCGGTTCATCGGCAATGATCAATTTGGGGTCATTGAGTAAGGCACGGGCAATGGCGATTCTTTGTTGCTCGCCGCCCGAAAGCTCAAAGGGAAATTTTTTCTTGTTTACCACAATGCCCACCATCTCCAGTACCTCATCAATTCTTTGATTAATTTCCTTTTTGTTCCGCCATCCAGTGGCTTTGAGGACAAACTTGAGATTGTCCTCTATATTTCGATCAGGTAGCAATTTAAAATCTTGGAAAACCACGCCCAAACTTCTTCTCAGGGCAGGAATTTGCTTGTTTTTTAGTCGGGTAAGGTCAAAGTCACCCACATTCCCCAAGCCGGATTCCAACGCCAAATCTCCATAAATGGTTTTGATCAAACTGCTTTTCCCACTTCCAGTCCTCCCAATCAAAAAAACGATGCTTTCCTCAGGGACATCTATGGACACATCAGTCAAAATGACCTTTCCCCCTTGCTTGATGGTAGCATCGCTGAATGAAACAATATTTTTGGGCATAACACTTTAAATGTTTTCAAATGTAAAGGGTTTTGATTGGCTAATAAAATTTGTTGATAAATTATACTTAAGTAAAAAATTCTACGTTTATAAATAAGAAGGTTTCTCTTTACATTTGATTATGCTAAAAGCAAAAAAAAAAAGTTTATTGCCCTTATTGTTGTTTTTTTTGACTTCACCCCTTTGGTCTCAACTTTTTGACAATACCCCACTAAAAATCAATGCTTCCGACCGCTATTATCAAGGTGATTATCCCAGTGTTGATCAGGCATTTGCATTGTATGAAGATTTTAACCTCAACAAAGAAGAAAGGCAGCAGATCGATTATTTTAAAATGGTAACTGCCCTTCGGCTTAATGATCCCGCAGCAGTTAAACTAATCGAAATCTTTCAAGCCAAATATCCTAATTCAAGGATATTAAAAACCGTTTATCTGGATTTGGCCAATTACTATTTCAACAATGAAAAATACTCCTACGCCTTTAAGTGGTTTGCCAAGGTAAAAGAGGTAGACGTCCCCCGGCCCGAGTTGCCCAAATTTTACTTTAACAAAGGCTATACCTATTTTACCAAAAAACAATACCCCGAAGCCAAAGCATTGCTTGAAAATGTAAAGTTTAATTCAGAATACGAATCCGATGCCCACTATTATTTGGGTCATATTGCCTATCAATTGGAAGATTATGCTTCGGCTTCCAACTCATTTACTCGCGTTTCCAAAAAAGACCAACAGGAGGACCTTGGCTATTTTAAAGTAGAAATGAATTTTAAACTGGGTCGATTTGATAAAGCCATTGAACTGGGAGAAAAGGAAATTCAAAATGTACACGGGGAAAATTTCTCCGAGCTTTCAAAAATCATTGGAGAGAGCTATTTCAACACCCAACAATACGATCAAGCATTAAAATACCTAAAGGATTATGAGGGGAAAAACGGTAAATGGACTCATACCGACTTTTACCAATTGGGATATGCCTATTACGAAACGGGAAATTACAGTCAAGCCATTGAACAATTCAGTAAGATCATTGGTAAAAAAGACAAATTGGCGCAAAATGCCTATTATTATTTGGCAGAGTGCTACCTTAAAAGAGAGCGAAAACCCTCGGCGCTCAATGCCTACAGAAGCGCTGCCTCGATGAATTTTAATCCCGACATCACACAAACGGCATTGCTGAATTACGCCCGTTTGAGTTATGAAATCGGTAATCCCTATGAAAAGGTTCCGCAAGTCATCATTCGCTATTTGGAAACCTATCCCAAAACCTCCAACGAGCAAGAACTCACTTCTCTACTTTTAACCTCCTACACCAACAGCGGTGACTACGACGGGGTAATAGCCATCCTAACCTCTCAAAATGAATACAAAGACGATCGTCTCTTACAGCGAGTAACCTTTCTCAAGGCCATACAACTGTTCAATGCCGGAAATTATTCCCAAGCAGAGGAATATTTTAATAAAGCCGTTAAAAACGACCAAGTCGATGTCATTACCTCCCAATCCCAATTCTGGTTGGCGCAGACCCATTACGAACTCAATCGTTTTGAAGATGCTGTGGATGGTTTTTTCCTTTTTGAGAATAATGTGCCCCGCAGGCAAATGATCCATGATTTGGAATACCATTACCACCTCGGATATACCTATTTTAAGATGGCCGATTATGAATTGGCCTTGGTGGCATTCAACAAAGTCATCGAAAACCAGCGGCATTATTCCAGAGGAAAAATTCGCGATGTCTATTTGCGAATGGGAGACAGCGAATTTGCATTGAATCGATTTTGGCCGGCCATGGAGCAATACAACAAAAGTATTAGTATGTCTCCTGCTCAGTCAGATTATGCACTCTATCAAAAGTCCATCAGCTATGGCTTTGTCGATCGCAACAAACAAAAGATCACGACCCTCCAAGAATTGATCAGAAAGTATCCCGCCTCCCCATATGGAGACGATGCCTACTTCGAATTGAGCAGTGCCTATGCGGTGGCCAACGCTTTTGATACCTCCATCAGCACTTATGATGAAATGATAAGGCGTTACCCCAAAAGCCCTTATATTCCAAACGCCAGACTCAATAAAGGCCTCATTCTTTACAATCAAGAGCAGTTGGTTGCTGCGGAAAAAGTACTCAAAGACCTGGTCATTCGTTTTCCCAAAGATGTAGTGGCGGAGCAGGCCTTAGGAACGCTGAAAGAAATAGCGGTTGACCTCGATAAAGTGCCTCAATTCACCCAATGGCTAAGGAAATTAAACATTGATACTTTTTCTGAAAATGAGTTGGAAAAAACCGCATTTCTGGCGGCAGAAAAGCAGTTTTTAAACGACAGGAAAAAACAAGCCAAAAAATCCTTTCAATCTTATCTGGATGCCTATCCTGAGGGATTCCATTTCCTGAATGCCCATTTTGCCCTTGCAGAAATCCATTATGAGGAAAACGACTATGACCCTGCCATTATTCACTACCAAAAACTGATCGATGAAAAACCCAATGAGTATTTTGAACAAGCATTGGTTCGGGCCACCCAGTTATTGGTAAAACAAGAGCGTCGTGACGCTGCAGCCCCCTTATGGAGGCAATTGGAAGAGGAAGCCGTATATGCAGAGAACAAACGCTATGCCATGTTCAACCTGATGCGGTTTTATTACGAATCGAAAGAATTGGAGCAGGCGCAATCCAAATCGGAATCAGTTTTGGAACTGACCAACCTGG
>CBFIIP010000052.1:0-2122 GCA_965662705.1 Flavobacteriaceae bacterium | reverse complement strand
CTTGAGGTCTTTAAATTATAAATCAACCAATGGTTTTTTGGACGATTTTAGATACTTCGTCTTTAATGATTTAAAAATTTTAAAGAAAAAATAATTTTTCGTTAATTGCCGATTGTTAAAGTAAATAGAGAGGTGGCCGAGCGGTCGAAGGCGCACGCCTGGAAAGTGTGTATTCCGTTATCGCGGAATCGAGGGTTCGAATCCCTTCCTCTCTGCAAGTTATTTAGTGGATGAAACACAATTTATCCTTTCTAAAAGCATATTGTGTATCAATTTCTTTTCCAAGCAGTCATTCAGCTCGCCCACAAATGTTCATTTTGAGTAATATTATTAACTAGCTTACAGTAACTAAAAATTACCAGATTGTTTTCAAGGTCATGGGTATTCCATTTGGCCGAATCCTTTAACAACAACCCATTGAAATCAATGATTTGAGATTGATAAATCAATAGCCATCTAAATATTTATTTTTTGTAAGATTCTTTTTGTGATTATACACAATGATGAGTTCCATTTCCATCCAACATCCCCAACCGGGAAATCTTATCTAAAGCGGCTAGAATTTTTTCTCCATTAGTGATTAAATACTAAAATTAAGTTTTACCAATTCGGTGAAGATTTTTCCCAAAAAAAGAGGAGGAGTCTTTTAATGATTAGATCATTACAAATAGATGTTTTTTGAAAAAGGAATTATAATATTCTAACTGTAATTATGTATATTGTATCAATGAACAATTGATAGGGATGAATTATTCATTTATTCAGTAATCATCGAAGTTTTATCAAAAAAAATATTAAGAGGAGATATTTTAAAAAAAATGCGTTGATATGTATTTTTTTTTATCTTTAAAAAATTAAAAATTAGAACAAAATTTTGATCAAAATGAGAAAATTATTTTTTGCCCTAAGCCTAGTTGGGATGTTAATGACCCAATCTCTGTCTTACGCCAATCCATTAGTGAACCCAATCATCCAAGAAACTGAGCAAGAAGAGGAGGCTACTACCGATGATTCCATGGCCGAAGAAACCATGGCCGAAGAGGCTGCCGTTGTTGAGGAAGCCCCCGCAATGGAGGTAGAGGAAGCAGTACCTGCAGAGGCTTCTTTTACACAAGAACTCAAGAAAAGATTCATCGAAGGAGGTCCCGGTTTCATGGGTATCGTTTTGATTTGTTTGATTTTGGGTCTTGCAATCGCCATTGAGCGGATCATCTACCTCAATTTAGCCACCACCAACTCACAAAAACTGACTGCCGGTGTTGAAGAAGCACTTGCATCTGGAGGTGTTGATGCGGCCAAAGAGCTTTGTAGAAACACCAAGGGACCTGTAGCGTCCATTTTCTACCAAGGTTTGGATCGTGTTAATGAAGGAGTGGAAAGTGCCGAAAAAGCAGTTGTTGCCTACGGAGGTGTTCAAATGGGACAATTAGAAAAGAATGTTTCTTGGATTTCATTGTTTATCGCTCTTGCGCCCATGCTCGGGTTTATGGGTACTGTAATCGGTATGATTCAGGCTTTCGATAAAATTGAAGCCGCTGGAGACATGCAACCTTCATTGGTGGCTGGGGGTATTAAAGTCGCGCTTTTGACCACCGTTTTTGGTCTGATCGTAGCCATTATATTACAAGTATTTTACAATTATATTATTGCCAAAATAGATAGTATTGTCAATGACATGGAGGATGCTTCCATCAACTTGATCGATATCTTGGTTGCTCAGAAAAAATAAAAGCGAAGATGAAAGTTCAAAATATTATTAAAATCATAAGTGCCGTTATTGGTCTTATTGCTGCATTTTTCCTCCTCAGAATCATTACTACGGGTGATGAGGACATTAAAATGGCAGCCAGTATGGGCGATTTTGGTGCAGTTTCACCTTTGGTTGAGTTAGCGAGGATAGTGCTTGCTATCACCATTGTGGTTACTTTACTGTTTACTTTGAGGGGACTATTTTCTGATTTTTCAAAATTGAAAAAAGCGGGCATTTCCATTGGTCTTTTCTTGCTTGTTGTGGTCGTGTCCTATTTGCTTTCTGAGGGTGTTGAAACCCCACTTAAAGACGGTGAAGTACTTTCCGCAAGCGGGTCAAGATGGGTAGGTACCGGCATCAGAACTTTTTATA
>CBFIIP010000051.1:0-5344 GCA_965662705.1 Flavobacteriaceae bacterium | reverse complement strand
AACCTTGTTTCTCCTTGAGAGTCCCCAGCATCATTTCCCGTTTGCCCGTGTTGAAAAGCATATTTACCTGTGATGATGGTTGCCAATGAAGGGCCACAGAGTGGACTGCTTACATACCCCCGGGTATAAGTGGCAGATTCTTTTGCCAATTGGTCAATGTAGGGAGTTTGAATTTGGGGGTGCCCCATAAAACTGTAATCGCCCCAGGATTGGTCATCGGAGAGAATAAATATGATGTTAGGTCTTTTTGTCCTATATTGCTTTTGAACCAAAAAATTATCACAAGAAAGAAATAAAATAAAACATATAGATATTGGCAATAGATATCGAAAATTCATAAGATAATTTTTGTAATAATAATTAAATAAATTAAAACTAATGTCCTGTAGTTTCCTGTATTATTTGATCTGAAAGCGTTTCCTTATGCTATCATTCTGATCACAGAGAAAGGATATTTACCGAACCAATGAGTACTGAAATCAATAGATTATCTATAATCCACCATTTATAGGGCAGGCTTTCTTTAAAAACGAGCCCTTACATGTGGTAATCTGGGTCAGTTGGAGTCCTACTTCTGTCCAGTTCCTGAATCCTGTAACGTTCCGACGAGGCCTCCAGCACTAACTTGAACTTGACTTCCGATGGAAATTTTATTCTGCTCATTTGACAGTGAATTTAAGGTTAAAAATCTAACTTAACTTACTGTCCTAAATATTGAGGGGAATTATAAATTTTTGATAGATATCTTAAATTTAAGATTAACAAATACATTCTATATTTATTTAAACTTTTCTAAAGGTGTAAAAAAAAAATCAGTCGAAATTTTCTAAAATGTTTTTTACCTCTTGTACTTTTTGTTCTACCTTTTAAAAGTCAAAAAATAATTTTTACACAATAAATCCATTGATTATAAAAACAAATAACCCTAAAACCATGCAAAAAAACTTCCTTTTGATCATTGCCTTTCTATGGCAAATTTCCTTTTCACAACAACACCTCAAACTTCCCGCTTTGGTTTCGGACAATATGGTGATTCAACAATCCACCCAGATCAATATTTGGGGTTGGGCAGAGAAAAACAAAAATGTAGAAATCAGACCTTCATGGAACAATATTGCCATTTCCACTCTATCCAATAAGGAAGGAAAATGGAAAACCACGCTCCAGACTCCCACAGCAGGAGGCCCCTACAGCATCAAAGTCAGCAGCAACAAGGAAACCATTACAATAAAAAATGTTATGGTAGGAGAGGTGTGGTTGGCTTCTGGTCAGTCCAATATGGAAATGCCCGTTAAGGGATATGCTTCAGAGCCCATTAACGGTAACAATGAATTGATCCTCCACTCTAAGAATCCAAAAATCAGGATGATTACTGTAAAGCGAAATTCAAGCCCTCAACCCGTTGAAGATCTTATAGGGTCATGGAAAGAAGCCGCTCCCGAGAATACAGCGGACTTTAGTGCCGTTGCCTATGTATTCGCTCAAAAACTCAACCGTGTTTTGGACATTCCCATCGGGATCATCCACAGTAGTTGGGGAGGGACTCCGGTTGAAGCTTGGACACAAAAAGAAGCCATGGACAGAGTGGTAACTGCAGAAGAAAAAAGTACATTTATATACAACTCGGTTGAAATTAAGCTCGAGCAAGATGCTCCCGCTCAGTTGTTCAATGGGATGATACATCCGCTATTGAATTACAAAATCAGAGGAGTGATATGGTATCAGGGAGAGGCCAACCGTAATTTCCCCCAAGTGTATCAAAAGACATTTCCTTTGATGATCCAAAATTGGAGGCAGTTGTGGGAAAATGATACAATGCCTTTTTATTACGTACAAATTTCACCCTATGGGAGATACAGTGGTGAGGTCAACAGTGCTTTGCTTCGGGAGACCCAACGCAAAACCATGGACCTGCTGGATCATGTGGGAATGGCGGTAACCCTTGATATAGGTGAGCTTAAAAGTATTCATCCCGCCGAGAAAATCAAAGTTGGAGAACGCTTATCTTACTGGGCTTTGGCAAAAGATTACAAAATCCAAGGAATTCAATTTTCTGGTCCAGTTTATAAGTCTCATGAAATTGATGGAGATAAAATTAGTGTTTCTTTCGACCATGCCCCTATGGGACTATCCTCTTATGGAAAGTCTCTGGACAACTTTGAAGTAGCCGGCTCAGACGGTGTTTATTATCCTGCCACGGCCATCATCCTCAGAAACGGAAAACTAGAGGTTTTTTCAGAAAAAGTGAAAGACCCAAAGGAGGTTCGATACGGATGGAAGAATTTCCTTATCGGATCTTTGTTCAATACCTTTGGTTTACCTGCATCATCATTTATCATTAAACTTCAATGATAATACTCTAAATCCACCATAATTCAATTTATAAACAGTTTGTTTTTGATTACAAAAAAATTAGAAATCAGTTAACATAATACTATTATATGTTTAAATACTTCATAAATAAAAAACATTAAAAATTATTTTTTTTTACT
This sequence comes from Flavobacteriaceae bacterium, assembly GCA_965662705.1. Lineage (GTDB taxonomy): Bacteria > Bacteroidota > Bacteroidia > Flavobacteriales > Flavobacteriaceae > UBA8316. Next base: position 2,852 of record CBFIIP010000051.1, on the reverse strand, counting down.
CATTTATTAAATTGCACATATATTATTCGATTAAAAATGAACTTTAAATACAGTTTGACTTTTTTCTTTTCAGTTTTTTTGATGCTCTTTTTATGGAGTCAACCCCAAACAGTTTTGTTAGAAGCAGAGTCTTTTCAGGATAAGGGAGGGTGGTGCATCGACCAACAATCCATGGATGTAATGGGTTCTCCCTATTTGATCGCCCACGGAATGGGTAAGCCTGTAAAGGATGCGATTACCAGGGTTAAATTCCCCGCCAAGGGAAACTATTATGTCTATGTAAGAACCAGAAACTGGACGGCTCCCTGGTCGGATCAAGCGGCGGGAAAATTTCAAATTAAAGTCAATGGTCAAATCCTCAGTAAGACTTTTGGACAAGATCATAAAGATTGGCATTGGAATTCGGGGGGAAAGCTAAAAATTAAATCTAAAGAGGTTGAGATTAGTCTTCATGATTTGACGGGTTTCAATGGCCGTGTCGATGCCATTTATTTTACTAAAAATAAAAATGATCTGCCCCCCAATGAATTGGCAGCTTTAGACGCATTTAGAATTAAAAAGTTAGCGCTGAATCAAAATCCCAAATCTTCAAAATTTGATTTTGTAGTTATTGGAGGAGGAATGGCAGGAACTAGCGCTGCCATTTCAGCGGCCCGCAATGGTGTCAAGGTCGCCTTGATTCAAAACCGTCCCATTTTGGGGGGCAATAATAGTTCGGAGGTAAGGGTTCATTTGGGAGCTAGAATAAATCTTGAGCCTTACCCTGCTTTGGGGAACTTGGTCAATGAAATTGGTCCTGAAAAGGGAGGTAATGCGCGGCCCAAAGATTATTATGAGGATCAAAAAAAACTTAACGCAGTTCTCAATGAACCCAATATTTCACTGTTCCTCAATCATCACGCCAATGAGGTAATTATGGCGGGCAACTCCATTCAAAAAGTATTGGCCGAAAACTTGGAGACCGGTGAAAAATTGGCTTTTGAGGCCCCCTTGTTTGCCGATTGTACGGGTGATGGAACCATTGGATATTTGGCTGGAGCTGAATATCTTATCGGTAGGGAAAGCAAAGCGATTTTTAACGAACCTACTGCTCCAGAGGATGCCGATAATTTAACCATGGGAATCTCGGTACAATGGTTTTCTGAAAAATCTGATCAAGCTGTACCTTTTCCGGACATTGACTGGGGAATCACTATGGATGATAAAAAATCTTACACCATAACCCGTGGGGATTGGGATTGGGAGACCGGGATGGGTAAAGACATGATTCGGGAAACAGAATTCATTAGAGACTATGGGTTGTTGGTGGTTTTCTCTAACTGGTCTTACATCAAAAATCATCATGCCGAAAAAGAAAAGTTTGCCAATGAAAAGCTTCAATGGGTTGCTTATATTGGAGGAAAGAGAGAATCAAGACGATTAGTAGGGGATTATATTCTTACTGAAAACGATCTTACCCAACAGAATTTTTTACCCGATGGAACTGCGCCTAGTTCTTGGACTGTTGACCTTCATTATCCCGATTTAGGGAACAAAAAAGACTTTGAGGGCGAGGCGTTCCGATCCATCGCAAAGCATATTCTCATTTATCCCTACCCCATTCCTTTTCGGTGTCTTTACTCAAAAAATATAGACAATTTGATGATGGCTGGTCGAGACATTAGTGTTTCCCATGTAGCCCTTGGAACCGTAAGACTGATGAGAACTGGAGGTATGATGGGAGAAGTAATCGGTATGGCAGCCTCTGTTTGCAAGGTCAAAAACACTTCGCCCAGAGGTCTGTATCAAAATCATTTTTCACTTCTTGAGGATCTAATGCTCAAGGGGGTGGGAAATCCAACACTCCCTAAAATTCAAAATTATAACCTTGGGAGGACCCTATTGGAAACCAATGATTAGATGAGGATCTTTGTTAGTTTGTTTCTCATTTTTTTGCTGGGAGCCGATGAAATCATTACTGATGAGGAACCCTTCTATGAATTTGAAACCATCTTCGATCAAAGTGGAATTCCCAATGGCTACTCTGCATATATTAAATCCCCTGTTTGTGAAAAAGATAAATGTTATGAAATAGAAATCAACTTTCAGTGGGATCTCATAGGAAGGTTTGAGGAATATGATACCCTTAGTGGTAAAGGCCTGACCAAATTAGATCATATACCTTTCACTGAGCAAGATTATCAAAAATTAAAGCAATTGCTCAAAGACCCCAACTCACCCATTGGAACCTACGCCAAGGAGGAGTTGATTCTCGATACGCGCAAATCTGAAATAGATGGTTTTACTGGAGCTACCATTCGAGAAATCAATGATATCGTTGTAGCTGGAGGGGTTTACTCCTGTTATACCCTCTGGCATCTGGCCCATCGAAAATTTAATGACAGCATCACAAAAATGACCATGAGTTTATTGGATCAAAAACTCATGAAAAAATTGGTGACTCAGAAAGATCAGGACATCTACTTCTTTCTTATCAATAATCTTCCTCCTTCAGATTTTTTGAAATACAGGGACGATTTTCTTAAAATGATTACTCCCAATCAGAGTTATTTTGTCAAAAAGGCAATTGAAAAGATGCCAATGGAAATGTTTAGAGACTCCATCACCCAAGTATTTTTTGCCGAACAATTTACCACTCTGAATTATTTCGCTCAGGTCGCCCTCCTCAAACAATTAAAAAATATTCCCTTGGGTATATCACTCAAAAACATTTTAACTAAACAATTTGAGGATAGAAATTCACTGAAAAATAATCTGATTCAAGGACTAATTCAATAACTATTCGATTTTTTTTGTATAACTTACAGTAGTCGTTTGTCAATTATTTAACCTAAAGCCTAGATTCATTCTTC
>CBFIIP010000050.1:0-8585 GCA_965662705.1 Flavobacteriaceae bacterium | reverse complement strand
TTGATTGACTCCAATGTTCGGGGTGGATCGAGAATCCAGTTCTCGAAGATATTGGCTTTGATCCCTGCGGTCTTAAAGCTACATAAATACTTACAAGCTTATTTTCTTTGGATTTGATTCTGTATGAGACGGAAGGCATTTGTAAATTTATGAAATTGGCAACATATTGGCAACATATTGGCAACATATTGGCAACATATTGGCAACATATTGGCAACAATTAGTGCCATTTTATGCTATCTCATGGAATCTCATGCAAAGGATGGATTAGTGAAATACCAGGTTTAAGTACTGTAATAAAAGGATTTATATTATAATTTATCACAAATAGATAAATAATAAATTATATAGGTTGTAGCTCCGACAGGAATCGAACCTGTATCTAAAGTTTAGGAAACTCTTGTTCTATCCGTTGAACTACGGAGCCTTTTTTTTGCAAATAAACTTAAAATAATTATCATATATTAGTACGTTCTTTAAATAAAATAAAATTGAACTTTAACAGTTTTTTTTTTGCTACAATTATCTTTTTTTTCGGTTGTTCTCCCCTAAAAATATATGAAGACAAAAAGAATGTTTTTGAAAATGAGGTGCAAAAATTACAGGGGTTGACTGATTATGAAACACTTGATGATTATATATTATTCGTAGGCAGTTCCAGTATCCGAAGGTGGAGTAAAATTCAGGAACAAATGCAACCCTTTGAGGCCGTCAAAAGAGGTTATGGCGGAGCACATTTCTATGATTTAATTTTCTTTACGGAGCGTTTGGTGGCTCCGCATCAAAAGGCCAAAGCTTTGGTCTGTTTTGTAGCCAATGATATTTCGGGAAAAGACAAAGACCTTAAGCCCAATGAGGTTTTTCGGTTATTTAAGTTTTTCATCCGTCAAGTACACCGTCTTCACCCTGAGCTTCCCATCTACTTCATTGAGATTACCCCCACCCCAAGACGTTGGAAAGTATGGGAGCAAATATCCAAGGTCAACCGGAAAGTTGAGCAATATGCTACCAACTATCCAAAGATCAACTATGTCTCTACCCAATCCCATTTTTTAGGATCCAACGGCAGACCCATCCCGGATCTGTTTGTTAAAGATAGCCTTCACTTAAGTAATAAAGCCTATCGTTTGTGGTCTGAGATCATTAAGGATCACTTAACCCAAGTACAACTATCAATTAATTAAAAAATCAAACCAATATGAAGAACATCTACTTAAATTCCAGAAGTATCATCGCACTCATTTTTTTCACCCTGTTGATGCTCTCCCCAATCCCAGGGATTTCTCAGAATGAATCACAAGAGGCCCCCTCATTGAAGGATAAAAACATCATTTATGTTTATGGCGGCTCGAAAGGTCACAAACCCACTGAAAGTGTTGATTTGATGGTTCCCAAATTGCGAGCCGAAGGAGCCAATGTAAAAGTTTTTGATACCCTTTCGGTCTATACTGATGAAAAAATTATGGCTGAAACCGATTTGATCATTCAAATTTGGACCATGGGTAAACTTACCGAATTGCAATTCAAAGGTTTGGAGAAAGCCGTAATGAATGGCACTGGATTTTCTGGTTGGCATGGAGGTATGGGTGATGCTTTTAGGGATAACCTCAGATACCAGTTTATGGTAGGAGGGCAATTCGTATTTCATCCTGGGGGTAATATTGATCACTCTATAAAAATTATTGACAAAGAAGACCCTATCACAAGAGGATTAAATGATTTTGATTTAAAGAAAACCGAACAATATTATATGCTTATTGATCCCAATATAAAGGTTTTGGCCATTTCAGTATTTGATAGAGATAAATACGGGAAACCCGGAAAAAATGAAGATCCCATTAAAGGAGGCACCATGCCAGTGGTATGGAAAAAACACTACGGTAAGGGAAGGATCTTTCATTCTTCTATAGGCCATCACCTTACCGATTTTGATGTGCCAGAGGTGCTCGAAATGCAAATGAGAGGCTTTCGATGGGCTTCGGAAGGAAAATACACGGAAAAAGAATCCACCATAACCCCTGCCTACAAACAATGATAGGTATAGGATACGACATAGGTAGTTCTTTTGTTAAGGCAGCATTGGTAGATGTTGAGACGGGAAGACCCATTGCTCGGGCACGGGTTCCTGAGGCGGAAATATCTATAGACGCATTACAAATAGGCTGGGCAGAACAAGACCCCAATCTTTGGTGGCAATACCTTTGTGATGCTACGAAAAAACTTCTCAGTGATGCCCAAATTAAAGCCGACCAAATTTCCAGCATCGGGATTTCTTATCAAATGCATGGATTAGTACTGGTGGATCAAGAGCTCAACCCCTTGCGAAAATCCATTATCTGGTGCGACAGCAGGGCAACCCCCTATGGGGAAGGAGCTTTTGAAAAATTAGGAGCGACCTATTGTAAGGAACACTTGCTCAATTCTCCAGGAAATTTTACCGCCTCCAAACTCGCTTGGGTCATTGAAAATGAACCGGAGCTATATCAAAAAGCCTTTAAACTCATGTTACCTGGAGACTTTTTGTCGGCCAAGTTGACTGGGGAACCTCAGACTACGATCACGGGGCTTTCGGAAGGAATATTTTGGGATTTTAAAACAGATCAACCCTCTGAGGCACTTTTTGACCACTATCAAATAGACCAAAATTTAATCCCAGAAATCGTTTCCAATTTCACAGTTCAGGCCACTGTATCCAATGCAGGAGCCAAAGCCACAGGATTGAAGGCAGGAACACCTATCACCTATAGAGCTGGAGACCAGCCCAACAACGCCTATACTTTGGGAGCCAGAAAGGCGGGGGATGTTGTTGCCACCGGGGGAACCTCCGGTGTGGTGTATGCCCTCACCGACCAATTATCTGGTCAGGAACTGACCAAGGTTAATACTTTTGCCCATGTCGATTATCAACCCCAAAAGAAAATATTTGGCAAACTCCTTAACCTCAATGGTGCAGGAATACAATACCGCTGGTTACATCGATTGATGGGTGAACTGGGTTATGATAAGTTAAATGAAATGGCTCAAAAAGTACCCATCGGAAGTAATGGATTACAGGTTTTCCCCTTTGGAAATGGAGCCGAGCGAATGCTCGACAACAAAGTGGTCAATGGACACATCAGCAACATCAACTTCAACATCCACGACAACCACCATATGGTCAGGGCCACCTTGGAAGGTATTGCTTTTGCCATGATCTACGGCATTGAAATTTTAAAAAATGACGGAGTGGAAATCGAAACCCTAAAAGTCGGAAATGACAATCTGTTTTTATCCGGTGTATTTTCAAAAACTATTGCAGATTCCTTGGGCATATCCATTCAAATGCTTGAAGCTACCGGAGCAGAAGGTGCTGCCAAAGCCAGCATTGCCCGTGCCGATCAAACACAAAGCAACATCAACATAACCAAAACCATAAATCCCAACCCAAACAACCAGGATCAAAGTATTACTGCGTTCGAAAAATGGAAAAAACAACTATTCAATAATATCATTTAATTATGGAAAATAATTATTTTAAAAACATTCAGAAGATAAAATTTGAGGGAAAGGAATCCAACAATCCTTTGGCTTATAAGTATTATGATGCAGACAGGCAAGTGATGGGCAAATCCATGCGCGATCATTTTAAATTTGCCATGGCTTACTGGCACAGTATGAATGATAACGGTGCCGATCCCTTTGGAAGGATTACGAATCTCTATCCTTGGAATCAAGAAACAGACGTTTTGCAACAGGCCAAAAACCGTGCCGATGCCGCATTTGAATTTCTCCAAAAAATGGGTTTCGACTATTTTTGTTTCCATGATATTGATCTGATTGCCGAGGGAGCTACTTTGGCTGAAACAGAAAAAAGAGTGGGTCAGATCATCGCCTACATCAAAGAAAAGCAAAAAGAGACGGGTACCAAAGTACTGTGGGGAACGGCCAATTGTTTCTCCAACCCTGTTTACATGAATGGTGCCATCACAAATCCTGATTTTAGAGTGGCTTCAAGAGCAGCAGCTCAGATCAAAATTGCTTTTGACGCTTCAATGGAACTCGGAGCAGAAAACTATGTGTTCTGGGGGGGTAGAGAAGGTTATTTGTCACTATTAAATACCGATATGAAAAGGGAATTGGATCACCTTGGAGTGTTTTTTAATAAAATGGTGGACTATGCCAAACAACAAGGCTTTAAAGGCAACTTTTTTGTAGAGCCCAAGCCTGCCGAACCGACCAAACACCAATATGATTTTGATAGTGCCACCGTGATTGGTTTTTTAAACCAATATGGATTGAAAGATCATTTCAAACTGAATATCGAAGTCAACCACGCTACGCTAGCTCAACACACTTTTGAGCATGAACTACAAGTAGCGGCCAATGCAGGGATGTTGGGTAGCATCGATGCCAATCGTGGGGATTATCAAAATGGATGGGATACCGATCAGTTTTCCATCAATATATATGAAACCATTGAGGCCATGTTGGTATTTCTTAAATCGGGTGGCCTTCAAGGCGGTGGAATCAATTTTGATGCCAAGGTAAGAAGAAACTCTACTGACTTGGAGGATCTTTTTATCGCACACATTCAGGGGGCAGATACTTTTGCGAGGGGGCTAATGGCTGCTGAACATATTTTGACCAATACTGCCTATTCCGATATGATCAAACAACGCTACCAATCTTATGACAGTGGTAACGGAAGTGCCTTTGAAAAAGGGGAACTCTCCATTCAAGATTTGTACAAAATTGGAGTCAACCAGGGAGAAATTCCCCATACCAGTGGAAAACAAGAGCTTTACGAAAGTATCTTAGCGAATAGTTTTTAAGTACATTTCAATTATATTTATAAATTGTATCATAAATAATAAACCAAATATTATGAATAATGACAAAAGACTTTTTTTCGGTAGTTGTTTTGCCTTGATCACAACCGCCTTCTCATTCAGTATTAGAGCGGGTATTTTACCCCAATTGGGTGAGGCTTTTCAGCTTTCCGGACAACAACTGGGATTCATCAACTCCATGTGGTTTCTCGGATTTCCCATTTCTATGGTTTTGGGAGGATTGTTCTACCATCAGTTGGGGCCCAAAAGAATCATGCAATTTGCCTTTTTGACCCACACCTTAGGGATCATTTTAACCATTTTTTCAGGAGGATATACAGGATTATTGATCTCCACGCTATTGATCGGAATCGGAAATGGTTGCACTGAGGCCGCTTGTAATCCTATGATTGCAGATGCCTATCAGGGGAAAACCATGAATACTTTGTTGAATCGATTCCATATGTGGTTTCCTGGTGGAATTGTTTTGGGAAGTTTGATTTCCAAATTTATGACCGACTTTGATATGGGATGGCAGGCTCAAATATGGATCATCATGATTCCTACATTGATTTATTTTTATCTTTTTTACGGCCAATCTTTCCCCAAACCTAAATTGGAAGCAACGACTTCGGTGGGAGAAAACTTTAAAGCCATGGCGACGCCCCTTTATATTTTTATGCTGGTTTGTATGGCATTTACTGCCATTTCAGAATTTGGACCACAACAATGGACCAGCTTAATCCTTAGTAGCAGTGGTGCTCAGCCCATGGTCATTTTGGCTTTGATCACCGGTTTGATGGCAGTAGGCAGGTACTTTGGCGGAGACATCGTACACAAATACGACCAAACGGGTGTTTTATTGGGTTCCGCAGTCCTTACTGCAATCGGCATATTTTTATTCAGCACACAAACTGGATCCATGACCTACGTGGCTGCTGTATTTTTTGCCCTTGGAGTATGCTACTTCTGGCCCAACATGATTGGATTTATTGCTGAAAAAATTCCTCTAAGTGGTGCTTTGGGGATGTCTATAATAGGTGCGATGGGAATGTTTTCTACCTCGATATTCCAACCCATCATCGGTGGATGGATCGATTCCTCCACAGCTCAGATGGAAGCCCAAGGACTTAGCGGTGCCGCATTGGACTTGGCAGCTGGGCAGGCAACTTTAACCACCATGATCAGCTTTCCCGCTATTTTGGTCGTGTTGTTTACCATTCTTCTCTTCTGGCAGAAGAGGTTGAAAACGGCATAATGTATAGAAAGTTTAAAAAAGGGAAAATCTTAGATTTTCACTTTTTTATCAATTGTAAAAATCAAAAAAACATGAAATATACCCTCCTTTTACTGGTCAGTATCCCATTATTTGCCCAAAAAGAAATGACCCCCCAAATGACAGAAGTATGGGAACCTGTTCCAGAAATTATAAACCCAGGTGATGCGAACTCCCCACCCAGTGATGCCATTGTCCTCTTTGATGGAACCGACCTTTCCCAATGGATCAATGTCAAGACGGGAAAAGCTGCCCACTGGACGATCAACCCCGATGGTTCCATGACCGTGAAACAAGATGGTGGAATAGAAACCAAAGAAGAATTTGGATCCATTCAGTTGCACATAGAATGGAGAACCCCATCGGTAATAAAGGGAAAGGGACAAGGCAGGGGAAACAGTGGTGTTTTCTTCCAAAAAGCCTATGAAGTTCAGGTATTGGACAGTTACAACAATGTCACCTATTCCAATGGCCAGGCGGCCTCCATTTATAAACAATCCATCCCTTTGGTCAATGCGTCTAGACCTCCAGGAGAATGGCAAACCTATGATATTATTTTTAATGAACCGATATTTTACCCCAATGGGAATCGTATCAAAAAGGGAACATTGACCGTATTCCATAATGGTGTTTTGGTACAAAATAATGTCGAAATTAAAGGCACTACAGAGTCCTGTGGACATCCCAAAATCAGAGACATAAATACACCCAAACGACTTTATCTTCAGGATCATGGAAACCCCGTTTCCTACCGTAATATTTGGTTGAGAAAGCTTTAACACTGAAGATGGCGAGGATGAAATTAAGCTATTGCCTCTTTTACCACGTTATTTTTTTTGCCTTGGCTTGCTATTCTTTTGCCCAAGAAGACCAGTTAAATGATTCTTCCTTATCGGATGTCGCCTCAAGAATGGAGGAGGATGAAAATTTTTTCGATGCCCTTAGACTGAGAACGGATTTGGAATTAGAAAGCCCAAAGCGGATTTTATTTACCACCATCCAAGATATCAAAGCTTTTCATGAGCAATACAATGGAACTGAAATGACTTTGGAATATGTGATCAGAGATCGGCTACACACGGCCATTTTTATAAATCAAAAAAACAACTACCTACGATCCATGGATGGATCTGAGTTTGGTTTGCCCAAAAATATTAATGCTGATGAACTGACTCGGCAGCTAGTGGCTCTAATTGGTGGAATGTATTATGGAGCTCAGGAGGTAAGGGCTTTAAATCGATAATCCGCTAAAAACATATTTTAACTCCGTGGCGATTTGTAGTGAGCGATCATCATACATTTTGGCTTCATAGGGAGTACCGTCAAAAGCCTTTGGATCTTCATAGGGGAGTGAAATTCTTTTTTCGGCACCGGGAATAAAAGGGCAGTTTTCGTCGGCATGGGTACAGGTCATTACTGCGGCAAAATTTTTGGTGGGATTGGGGAGATCGTCATGGATTTTTGAAAAAAGAACAATTGGATTATTGTCGTCGTATTTTGCCTCATAGTGAGGGTTTTCACCTCCGGGCTCATTGATTTCAAAACCCATACGCCTTAGAGAGGCAATGGTTCGTTCATTACATGCCGTGACTTCAATTCCTCCCGAAAAGGAATTAATGTTTAACCCATAGTGATCACCAATCACCTTCGCCCAAGCTTGCGACAGTTGACTCCTTCGAGAATTGTGGGTACATATGAAGTTTAGGTTTATTTCCTTGTTTCGTTTGACTTTTTGGGATATATATTCCTGAAGTGGTTCTAATAAATCTTTGCGATGATTTTCGATTTTCGAACTATCTAATTGACTGATGAGTTGGAAGACGGGATCGCTCATAGAAGCAAATATATGTTTTAAATCACATGAAATTTGAGAAATTCACTAGTAGTAATCACGAATTAAATTATTTGCAACAGAAATTAACATTTTTTTAAAAATTTTTAGGTAAAAAACTTTTAAAAATATAAATTGTAAACCAAACCAAACAATAATGAAACATATTAGAAAAAAATTTAATTTATTAACTGTACTATTGTGTACCCACACAATAATAGCACAAACGAACATTTCAGGGAATGTTGTTGATCAAGCTGGTCAGCCCATACCTGGAGTAACTATCTTGGACAACAATAATCAAGATAATGGAACCGTTACAGATTTTGACGGTAACTTTATAATCAGTGTGCCTTCCGATGGTACATTGAACATAAGTTATATCGGTTACAAAACACAAACAGTTGCAGTTTCAGGACAAACCAACTTGAGTATTTCGCTTGAGGAATCCGTTTCTGCATTGGACGAAGTTGTAATTACAGGTTATGGTTCTCAGGTTAAAAAGAGTGACTTGACAGGATCAATTGCATCCATCGGTTCAGAGGATTTTGAAAGCCAACCTCTAATTAGGGTTGACCAAGCCCTGCAAGCGAGAGCAGCAGGAGTTGCTGTAACGCAAACCAGTGGTGCTCCAGGAGCGGGATATAAGATTAGAATTCGAGGAGCGAAC
>CBFIIP010000049.1:0-2981 GCA_965662705.1 Flavobacteriaceae bacterium | reverse complement strand
TGGGAAGTCAAGACGAGGTAGATCCATTAGTCAACTTTGCAGCTGATGATAGGAGGCCAAATGATCTGGAAATTTCGTCTGCCAAACCGGATTTCCAAGAGGAAGTTTTAGCAACCGATTTTACCCAAGACATCGATGATAATGATGAAGAGGATTTGTTTTCTATTCCTGTCGTTGCAGAAACGGTTTCCCCATACGAGTTAGAAGAAGTCCAAACCGAGGAGGAGTTGATGATGAGTAATGATGAAATTAATAATATGGAGGTTGTTTATGAGCTTTTAAAATTTGAAGAACCGACGGAGGAAATCATTCCAATTGAAGCTGAAAACGAAGAGGAATTTGTCATCAATGATTTGGATGAGGAAGTTCTTAACTTAGATGTTGTTGGAATGGAAGCATTAGAGGTGGAGGAGGAAAATCAATTTACCTTTGACTTTGGTATGCCGTTGAGTAAAGAAGAAGAGGCGTTTTCTTCCGACAAAATAGTTCATACGCTTTCAGAGGAGGATCATAAGCCTCCTGAGGAAGAATCTATTAATGAAGCCATAGACTTTAAATTTGAAGTGGTCGAAAAACCTGGGAGTGCCCCATCATTGGCCTTCGAGGAGGAACCAGTCTCTCCCTACGAAAATTCCCCTTTCGATCAGTCCATTGATCAAACAACACAAGAGGAGAATGAAAAAAGGAAAGAGCATTTAAAAAAATTCAACCATGCTTTTAAGCACAGCATGAGTAAAATCGATGAATTTGAAAAACAGCCTGCCTATAAGAGAATGGGATTGGAGCTGGATGAATCCTCTTCAGCGGAGTCCAATGACTCGCGAATGTCAGTTGATAGTGATAAGGATGATGAAATTCAGTTAAGATCCAACAACTCTTTTTTACACGATAATGTAGATTAAATCATATGTCATTACTCCATAACCTAACCGATGAACTCAAAGCCGCCATGCGGTCAAAAGATGCCCTAAAGCTTGAGGCCCTACGGGCAATTAAATCGGCAGTGCTGCTTCAAAAAACTGCCGTTGCCGGAGATGCTGAATTGTCTGAGGAAGATGAAATTAAGTTGCTTCAGAAATTGGTAAAACAAAGGAAAGACAGTGCAGGGATCTACAGAGAACAAAACAGAGAAGATTTGGCTACCCCTGAAGAAGCACAAGCTGAAGTCATCGCCCAATTTTTACCCGAACAATTGTCTGAAGAGGCCATCGAAAAAATAGTGGATGATATTATTACAAAAACCGATGCGCAGGGAATGAAGGACATGGGCAAGGTCATGGGGATGGCGAGTAAAGAAATGGCAGGAAAAGCCGATGGAAAAACCATTTCATCCATTGTAAAACAAAAACTAAGTTCTTGATCTAATCTTTAGAATCTATTTTTTCAACATACTCCAAAACGCTTGATGCTCCTCAGGTTTGTCACTGTGCATGCCTTTTTTAGACTTCATGTTGGGATTAATGAATTCTATTTCAACTTTTTTTGAAATTGCTTTATCAGTTGACTAATTCCCGCTCTGATTTCTTGGGTAGGTGCTGTATGATGATTTACCATGATTGAAAAAACATAGGTATTTCCCTTGGGACTGAACCAAAAACCGGATAGGTTATGATTGTGCCTTAAGGTTCCTGTTTTGGCATATACATTTTTAATTGCATAGTCTTTGAGGGTTCCTGAGCACTCACTTTTGGGGAAATATTCTTTGATGGTTTCAAACCCTATTTCTCGGTGAATTTTTTTAAGCACCGCGATCAATGTTCGTGGGGTAATCATATTGTATCGGGAAATTCCAGATCCGTCCACCCATTCAATGGGGTCGGGCAACCATGAATTCCATTTTGATTTTAGGGAATCGATTGTTTTTGGTATATCCATTTCATCGAATTGACTTTGAGCGATCATGTTCAATAGGGCCTCTGCGATGCCATTGTCGCTTTCTTGGAGAAGTGCCTTGTAGAGCAGTGCTTCTTGTTTTGAATTTATCACTTCCCAATTGGGTTCCGGATAGGATGCCTCCAGAAGGCTTACAGGATGATTTATTTGCTCTTGAAGCAGGCGAACAAACAAACTGTCACTGGTAATAAAGGGGTGGTAGAGGGTGTCCTTTTCACTTAGTTTATAAGGGTTGAAGAAAAAACGGTTGTGGGATTTTTTTCTATGAAGTTTTTTGGAGAGGCTGTCCAAAACCATCTCCATTTTAAAAACTTGAGGGGTGAATTGTAAATTGGTGGGGCTTCCCATGATTTTCAAGGTGTTCCCGTGAATGGGAAATGGACTTGTTTCCGCAGCATAGTAATAAGCATAATCATCCCAAGACCATCCGGGTCCATGCGGATTGGGTTTTGCAGTTGTTGGATGGTATTGCCAAGAATATTTTTGATCAAAAAAGGAACTTAAATCGGGATCTGGGTAAAAAGGATGGTATAACAAGGGATAGCCGGTGGCTTTAAAATGCATGGTGGAGTCTTGCTGATGAAAAAAAACAGCGGGCAAGGAATCAAAAGTTTGAACTGCAGCGAGATAGGTAAGCAGCTTGGTGTTGGAGGCCGGGGTCATATAGCTATCCCCTTGGTAAAAAACCTTGGGTTTGGGAGTATTTAGAGGCTCAACGACCAAGGCGATATGGGCTTTTTTAAATGCTGGTATTTTTTGGATTATCCTCTCAATTTTACGCTCCGAAAAGCGTTGACCGGATAGGGAAATGCAAAAAAGCAAAAAAAAGCAAGCAAATAATAAACGCATTCCATAAAGATAGGAAAAGACTTGAGCTGAAACCGTACAAAAACTCAACTTATAGAGATGAGATTGATCTTTTTAAGATTATACTTTTTTATCGAGGTTTGCGTTTTTATATTAATTTTGTAATTAATTGAGCATTTAACGGCCCAGTAGTTCAACTGGATAGAATATCAGATTTCGGCTCTGAGGGTTGGGGGTTCGAATCCTCCCTGGGTCACGAATAAATAGTTCAAATAGAAAAA
>CBFIIP010000048.1:0-6058 GCA_965662705.1 Flavobacteriaceae bacterium | reverse complement strand
ATTGGGGGATTCCCTGAAAGCTGAAAAAGCTTTTAAGGTATTAGAAAAAGCTCCTGTTGATGCTTTGGCGGCTGAGGCCTACTATTTCCGTGCCCACCAAGATCATCAAAATAAAGCCTTTGCCAAATCCAATGAGGTCATCGCCCTCTTATCTCAAAAATTCAGCAGTCAACCCTTCTGGGCAGCAAAAAGTTTACTTCTGATGGCGAAAAACTTTTATGCCTTAGAAGATGCCTTTCAAGCGACCTATATTCTAGAGTCATTGACGGAAAACTACAAACAATTCCCGGAAATATCGGAGCAGGGCCAATCGCTCCTCCAAAAGATCAAAAGCGAACAGTCTGAGCAAAATGCCAGCATATCTCAAGAAAACAACAAGAATGAAATACAACCTTAGACTTTTCGGTTTTTGGATGATGCTGTCCTATTCATTGTTGGGCTTTGCTCAAGAGCAAGAAAAAGATGATTTGGGTACCCAAGAGGTTACTGTCGTAAAATCCTACAGCCCAAGCCTTAAAAATGTATTTAAAATCAGATCGAATCCCTCGATTGATGATTCATTGGTTCAAAAAAAACAAAAAGTTAACTACAGCTTTGAACCCATTCCTGTATTGTCCACTTTTATTCCCAACAAAGCCAGTCCATTAAAGCTTCAAAGACAAGAACGTTCCATTTACCAAAACGCTTATATATCGGCAGGCTTTGGAAACCAGTCCCACCCCCAGTTGGGGTTTTCCTCCATGGTTCCATTAGATCGCACCCAATCGATCGGTTTAAAATTCCTGTATTCCTCGGTGGCGGGGATTGAGGGAACAATACTCAATAGTCAACAAAATAGAACGACTTTGGACTTAATGCACCAATATAAGAAAAACAACATGCGGGTAGATTCTGATCTTCGATTCGACCGGCAAGGTCATAATTTCTTTGGGATTGATGATATCAGTAACATTCCTACTTTTAGAAGTGAAGCAGTTGATCCCTCTCAAAACCTAAACTACCTTTCTATCCGCTCGCGCTGGCAGTGGTATGATGGGATTTTTAATGGCGTCAACTTCGACACCCATGTCACTACTGATTCCTATGACAGTTCAGAGTACATTGTCAAAATCAATGCTTTGATCAATATACCCATATGGGATCTGTTCATAGAAATCATTCCCAAGCTGGAATGGGTCAATACCAGTTTTGTACGTGGATACTTCAATCAGGAAGCCGTTGAATCTAAAAAAGGTTTGTCACAAATTGAGATGCGATTTTCAAGCGATGGTAGAAAACTCAAGTTCAAGCTTGGTGCAGGGGGCTACTATCCGCTTGGAACACTTGAGGAACCTGCACAGTTTTATATTTACCCCAAGGCAGATATATCCTACACCTCAAACAACGGAAAATGGATTCCTTTTCTAAAATATGAGGGAAGTTATGATCTGAACAGTTTTACTTCTTTTTCTTTAGAAAACCCCTATGTTGCCCCCACCTTGCAAATCCAATCCACCGAATTAAATCACAGGGGAGTGTTGGGTTTTAAAGCCCATGCAGGATCCGGTTTGTCGTTCAGCTTTGAAACTTCCTACAGCCAGTCTGACAATTTTCCATTGTTTAGACGCCTGCCTTATGATGATAACAATCAAGACATGGGCTATCGACTGGGAAATACCTATCAAGTCATTTACGACCGTATGGAAAAAATGGGGATGATGACCCGAATTGATCTTCGCTTTAGCGAATACAACAAATTGAGTTTGCAAACTGGATTCTATGAATACAAAAGAGAGGGGGGGGAAAAAGTTTGGAATCTTCCTTCCCTCACCATAGATTTAGATGCAAACTTCAGGTTGGGTAAAAAGCTTTATTTTCAGATGGGCGGACATTATATCGGCGAACGGGATTCAGTCAAAAACATTTTGGTGCTACAAGGAGGGAGTCAAGCAGATTTTGATACCGTGGAGTCGCTGAGTGCCCTCTTTTCAATCGCTTCCTCTATCACATGGAAAATCAGTTCCCAATGGGATTTGTTTTATGAAAACAACATGATGCTCGGGGATCAGACCTCCCGATGGGCCTATTATCAAAATCAAAGTCAACTGCATTTGGGTGGAGTGCGTTATAAATTTGATATTAGTTTGTGATAAATAGCAATCTAAAAAGAAAATATTTCAGTAGTTCCATTTTTAGTTTAATTTTGTCGGAATGATTTGGCGGATGAGAATAACTTTACCCTTTCTGTTTATTGCTTTTTTATCTCTTTTGGGCTGTGGCGAACAGGTCGATTTGTTGGTACACAATGCCAACATTTATACCGTCAATAAAAATTTTGATCAGGCCACCGCTTTTGTGGTCAAGAATGGAAAGTTTGTGGAAGTAGGAGGGGAGGACTTGGTCAAAAAATACCGAGCTGCCAATACCGTTGATGCCCAAGGGCTCGCTATTTTTCCTGGATTTATTGATGCACATTGTCACCTTTTGGGACTGGGGTTGAATCAGTTTAAAGCAGATTTAAAGAATACCAAAAGCATCGCCGAAGTCATTCAAAAATTAAAAAGTCACCAATCTACCTATGCTCAAAAAGTAATCGTTGGACGTGGCTGGGATCAAAATTTATGGACCGATCAATCCTTACCCGATAACAGTAAACTCAATGAAGCTTTCCCTGATACTCCTGTTTTATTAGAACGCATAGATGGCCACGCTTATTGGGTCAACCAGAAAGCCATTGAAATGGCTGGGATAGATCTATCCACTGAGGTAGAAGGCGGACAAATAGCAAAACATAAAGGAAAACTTACTGGAATTCTAGTGGACAAAGCCATTCAATTGGTAAACAACATATTGCCCGAATACTCCAAAGAAGAAAAAGCAAAAGCACTGATCAATGCCCAAAACCTTTGCTTTGAAAACGGATTGACCACGGTAGATCATGCCGGAATGCACTTCAAAGACATTCGGTTGATCGATAGTTTACAAAAAGTAGGCCTTATCAAATTAAGGATTTATGCGATGATCGACAACGACCCCGAGAGCTTCGATCATTTTATGCGCACTGGTGTTGTAAAAACAGATTTATTGAACGTCCGCTCGTTCAAGGTTTATGCCGATGGGGCGTTGGGATCCAGGGGGGCAGCGCTCAAAGAAGATTACAGTGACCAGAAGGGCCACAAAGGTTCCCTCCTGATTTCCAAAGACTCCCTCAGGCGCTTGGCTGATTTGCTTTCCGAAAAATCTTTCCAATTGAATACCCATGCCATCGGGGATGCTGCCAACCAAATGGTATTGGAAGTGTATAATCAAGTTTTAGAACAAGTCGAAGATCCCCGTTGGAGAATAGAACACGTTCAAGTGGTTGCACCGGAAGATTTTCAGCGATTCAATCCCAAGATCATTCCCTCAGTCCAACCTGTTCACGCGATCAGTGACAGGAAATGGGCTCCGAAGCGATTGGGTTCCAATCGTATATCGGGAGCGTATGCCTATAAGGATCTGTTGGATTGGTCGGGCGTACTGGCATTGGGAACTGACTTTCCGGTAGAAAGTGTTAGCCCTTTTCAAACTTTCTACGCTGCTGTATCTCGAAAATCTCCTCAGCAAAGAAAGGCACAACTGCCTTTTCAAAGTAAAAATGCCTTGTCTCGCTACGAAGCTTTATTGGGAATGACTCGCTGGGCTGCATATGCCAATTTTGAAGAAAATGAAAAAGGAAGTATTGAGCCTGGTAAATTTGCCGATTTCGTCATCCTGGATCAAGATATTATGAAGGTAGAGATAGAGAAAGTCGTTCAAACCAGAATTGTAGCCACCATCCTCAGTGGAAAAATCGTTTTCTCCAACCGATTATAATTCCCTTTTTTTGATCTGTTAACTTTTATTGAAAATTATCAATTATAATCTTTGTTTTTTTAATAAATAAACCTTTTTAAGTTTAATAAATAAACCATTATAATAATTAACTTATATAAATTAAAATATTAGCTTAATTTCACTTAAAATTTTAAACTATGTGTGGAATTGTATGTGCTTTTGATTTAAAGCAAGACGTCGAGTCACTGAGACCTCAAATCCTTGAAATGTCTAAACGTGTTCGGCATCGCGGTCCAGATTGGAGTGGAATTTACAGTAGCAAAAACGCCATTTTGGGCCATGAGCGACTGGCCATTGTTGATCCTGCCTCTGGGAAGCAACCCCTTTACAACGAAGACGGAACTATTGTTTTGGCGGCCAATGGCGAAATATACAACCACTTAGAGCTAAGAAAGCAGTTTGACGGGAAATACCCATTCAAAACCCAGTCCGATTGTGAAATCATCCTGGCCCTTTATCAGGAAAAGGGCGATGCTTTTTTAGATGATCTCAACGGGATTTTTGCTTTCGCCATTTACGACTCAAAAAAAGACAGCTACCTTATTGCCAGAGACCATATGGGCATTATTCCTCTCTACATTGGATGGGATAAGGAGGGTACTTTCTATGTAGCTTCTGAATTAAAGGCTTTGGAAGGAGTTTGTTCAAAAATAGAATTGTTTCCTCCCGGTCATTATTGGAATAGTAAAGACCCCGCACCAACCCAATGGTACAAAAGAGATTGGATGGATTACGAAAATGTAAGAGACAATCCAACAAGTATTGAAGACCTTCACGATGCCTTGTCCGATGCGGTTCACCGCCAACTGATGAGCGATGTTCCTTATGGCGTATTATTGTCTGGAGGACTGGACTCCTCAATTACTTCGGCATTGGCCAAAAAGTTTTCCTCCAAAAGGGTGGAATCCAACGATACCCAAGAGGCTTGGTGGCCTCAATTGCATTCCTTTTCGGTGGGATTAGAGGGTTCACCGGATTTGGCTGCAGCCAAAAAAGTTTCAAAACATATCGGTTCCATCCACCACGAGGTGGTCTTTACCATTCAGGAAGGGTTGGATGCCATAAGAGATGTCATTTACCATCTGGAAACCTATGACATCACCACCGTTAGGGCCTCTACCCCCATGTTCCTCATGGCGAGGAGTATCAAATCCCACGGGATTAAAATGGTTTTGTCCGGGGAAGGTGCGGATGAGTTGTTTGGCGGTTATCTGTATTTCCACAAAGCCCCCTCCGCAGAGGAATTCCACAAAGAAACAGTAAGGAAGTTGGACAAACTCCATCAATACGACTGCCTTAGGGCCAATAAATCACTTGCTGCCTGGGGGATTGAGGGTAGGGTTCCTTTCTTAGACAAGGAGTTTATCGATGTGGCCATGCAGATCAATCCGCAAGACAAGATGATCAACCAAGAACGCATGGAGAAATGGGTGGTTCGCAAAGCTTTTGAAGATTACCTTCCTGAGAGTGTTGCTTGGCGACAAAAAGAGCAGTTTTCAGACGGTGTGGGCTACAGTTGGATTGATACCCTCAAAGAGGTCGTAGAAGCATCGGTACGCGACGAACAAATGGAAAATGCCCACTACAGATTTCCATCCCAAACCCCACAGAATAAAGAAGAATTTTATTACCGAAGTATTTTTGAGGAACACTTCCCAAGTGAAGCGGCCGCATTGACCGTTCCTTCGGTGCCATCAGTAGCTTGTAGCACCCCTATCGCATTGGAATGGGACGAAGCTTTTAAGAACCAAAATGATCCCAGCGGAAGGGCAGTTGCCAAAGTCCATGAAGATGCCTACAAGGATTGATTTTTTGATGACAATCGGTTTTAATTTAATGTAAATTTTTTTCACATTTTGTGTTAATAACTTAAAGAGCTTAGGCTTGCTTAAACCTACGTTTTTACTGGCTTTTTCAGTAAATTTGTAAGTACACGAAATAAAAAAATCAAGCAATTTTTATATGAGCGAAGCCAAGCAAAATCCTCAGTATTCTGCAGATAGTATTCAGGCACTCGAGGGGATGGAACACGTGAGAATGAGACCTTCGATGTACATCGGTGATGTCGGTGTTCGAGGACTCCATCATTTGGTCTATGAAGTGGTGGACAACTCTATCGATGAAGCCCTAGCCGGCCACTGTGATACCATCTCTGTAATCATCAACGAAGACAATTCCATCACTACCGAAGACAACGGACGTG
>CBFIIP010000047.1:0-2158 GCA_965662705.1 Flavobacteriaceae bacterium | reverse complement strand
TGAATTTTCGGATTTTCAACGAAGTTCCAAATCTTTTTTGGACGAGGCCTTTTTTTATCAATCGGAATCAAGTCGGTTTCGGGTACTATGGAGAACCTGAAATAGATTCCATTGTGGTCAAAAGTGAAGTCCCCTCCAACTTCAGGTACCTCATCAATCGAAATCGCGAGACGGATACTCTGAATTTTTGGTTCAGAGGCCCTGAGTTAGACTCCCTGAAGTTTGGAATCAAAGAGGCCGATACCACCAAGCTTTATAAAATTAAATTTGGAAAGGTGGACAGAGACTCACTGGTGATCAAGCCACTCACTTCATCGAGTATGGGGCTACTGGACAGTTTTAAAATTGAATCGAATTTGCCATTGGTAAAAATTGATTTGGATTTGATCAAAATCGTGGGCTTGGACTCACTGCCCGTCGATTTTAAAGCTTCATTTGACAAAAACTACGATCGATTGTCCTTATTTTATGAATGGTTGCCTAATGATGACTACAAAATCGAGTTTTTTCCCAATGCGCTGGAAGACTTTTGGGGAACAACAAATGATACTTTAAGATTCCGAGCCAAAACCCGACCGCTTGCAGATTATGGAAGTATTTTCCTTCAAATTGTAAGAGAGGACACAGACCCTTTTATTCTGGAATTGGTGAACTTAAAGGGAGAATCGTTGAGACGAATCGATAGGAACAATGCATTGGATTTCTATGAATTCAAATACCTAATGCCCGGTAATTATTTGTTTAGATACATCAAGGACAAAAACGGTAATAACAAATGGGATACGGGGAATTATCTGAAAAAAATTCAACCGGAAATGGTTTATTATTCTCCAGACACCATTGAGTTGAGGGCCAATTGGGAGATCAATCAGCAGCTAAAAATACCCAATGAGGTGGAGCATTTTTCAGCTTCAGATCTCTCAGACATTAATTTAGAGGAGGCGGTTTTTCCAGCGGTTGATTCCTTAGGAATAGATCCTGAGGAAAACGAACCTTCTGTTATTGATTCTCTAGAAATATCAAATAAATAGTATCTTTAAAACAAAAAATAATGGGTGTAGGAAATATTGTATTAGCTTCTATTTTGGTCTGTGTTGTACTCGGCGTTGTGGCCGTGATACAGTCCAGACTTTAAAAAGGCTTACACTACTTTTTCAAAACCCTGTACGCCTTGTACAGTGGTATATTTCATGGTAAACTTTTTATCCGGATTAACGATCTTGTAACAAGATTGTACTGCCAGTGTAGCCTCGTGAAAACCACAGAGGATTAGTTTTAATTTACCAGGGTAGGTATTCACATCACCCACAGCAAAAACGCCCGCTATGTTGGTTTGATAATCCAAAGTATGATCTACTTTGATGGCGTTTTTTTCGATTTCCAATCCCCAATTTCCTATAGGCCCCAGTTTTGGGGACAGACCAAACAAGGGCAACCAATGGTCTAACGCAATGTTTTTGGGGGATCTATCTTTTTGGTGCAATTCGATGGATTCTAATACTTTATCACCATTGACGCCTTTGACTTCGGCATGGGTATACAATTCGATTTTACCCTTTTCTTGGAGTTCATAAACCCGTTGAACCGAGTCTTTATGGGCTCTAAACATATCGGATCGGTGTACCAGTCCTACCGGCAAATGGCTTTGCTCGGCAAAGTAAATGGCCCAATCCAAGGCAGAATCACCCCCTCCAGAGATAAACAAACGTTTCTCCAAAAAGGTCTCAGGTTCTCTGACCATGTATTCGATCCCCTTTTTCTCAAATTTTTCAAGGTTTTCAATCAACGGTTTTCTCGGTTCAAAACTGCCCAGACCACCTGCGATAATAACCGAAGGGGCTTGATGTTGGGTTCCTTCGTTGGTGGTAACGATAAATGTTCCGTCTTTTTGCTTATCTATACTTTCCGCACGTTCACCCATCGTAAAACCGGGTTGAAAGGGTTCGGCTTGTTTTTCCAAATTATCAATCAAATCTCCTGCCAGTACACTGGGAAAACCAGGGATATCATAGATCGGTTTTTTGGGGTAGATTTCTTTGAGTTGGCCCCCAATTTGTGGGATAGCATCAATCACATGACAATGTAATTTCATCAGTCCTGCTTCAAAAATGGTAAAGAGTCCAACGGGTCCTGCTCCTATAATGAGGATGTCTGTTTT
>CBFIIP010000046.1:0-45771 GCA_965662705.1 Flavobacteriaceae bacterium | reverse complement strand
TGAACCCGTTCCCCTTGTCCGGTCAGACTGGGACGATAGACCGTACTGCCCGTAGCGCTTAGCAATTGATCCACTTCCTTAAAAGCCCATGACCCGCCCCACGCCCCGTGAACGATCACATAGACCGCCGGTTGCTGTTGTGCTTGGCTACAATAAAACGAACACAAACTCACAAACAGCATCATGGTTTTAAAGATGCGCATGCTTGGTTTTTTGTTGAAGTTAAAAAAATGCTGGCTGAAATGGAATTTTTTTCCCTTAAATCCACCACAAAGTTTTCTATTCAATCCTAGTAAGGCTCAATATTTTGTCAAGTTGTAAGGTTTAATTAAATTGACTAAGTTTCAATCAAAACCAAAACCTACCGATGCGCTATAGATTCCATTTTTTAGTTCTGTTGTTTTCCCCTGTTATTCTTTTTTCCCAAGAACCTGACATCCCTCGCTTTGGAACTCCAGCTAAGTTTACCATCAATACCGCCGCTTTTGTTTATCATGTATCTCCTCCAAGTGTTCCAGAATACACCCAATATTTCTCTAATGACTTTTTAAACTTTGGCATCCGCTTGACGGATAAATCCTACCTAAGCCTCGGAACATTAAAAAACAGCTTTGGCGATCAAATGGCCATGATCGGTTATCGACACATCTGGCATCATTTTAATGACCGCATTTTTGTGGAGGGACTTTATGCCTATGCTGGGGAGTTTTTCTTTCCCGTTTTTAGCCATGCCGGAGATCATGGTGTCTACAAGGAATTTAAAGACAAAATAGGAATTGGTTTTGCCCCTTATGTTTATCACGGAGTTGATATTGCCATAACCTCCTATCTGACCCTTGAGGTCGGTTTTATCCTGCCCTTTATTTCGATTGCAACCCTTCAGATAAATTTGTTTTAGTGTAGAAATAAAGTTGAATACCGTTCAGCGTACACAACGTTACAAGTTATTTGTTATCAATCTATAGGTTTACCATAAGCTTTTAAAACGTTATCCACTCAATTGGAGAATGGATTGATTAATAAACTATTGAATCAGGAGTTCTGGCCGATATTCAAAATGCATGGTGTCATAATGATACCATTTTCCTCCCCATATAAAGCCATACTTTTCAAAAATAGCTATAATGAGTTGGGGAATGCGGTTCGTGTAGTTTAATTTGGTTTTTTCATTTTTGCATTTACAATCCCACTGCCAGTAATTTGATTCAGCTACATTAATATCTATGGCGATTCCAAAGCTGTGTAAACTCAAACGTTAGGTTCCTGCAACTTTCCTCCATTTGTAGGTTCCCCCTATATCAGAAACATAAGGTTTTAATTCAGGATGTTTGTCCAGTTGTGCACTTATTGCTTTTAGTTTATTATGAATACCGTTTACTGTCGTTACTTTTAACTTTTGACCGGAAAGTTTTGGACACCAAACGATTTCCTCCAGTTTCTGCTCAACTTCTTCCTTTATCTCCCCATACATGGTTTTAAAAATCATTTCATTGGTTATTCTGCCGGGATCTATATACGCTCTGGGCTTTTGCTTCATTACTCCTTTTTCATAGGGGTAATGGAATTGATCATTTATGGATGGGTTTTTTAACAATTCTTCGGGACTTTTTTTCTTATGATCATCAAAAAGTAATTTTGTGCCATCCTTAAAGATGATTTGATTATCAACATAATTTAAAATTTGCTCGGGATAACTGATCATTAGTTTTTTTACATTTTGGGGGAAACTGTCAACTTTTTGTGAGTCATCTATTTTTATGATTTCTACATTTTTTTTAAAAAAATTTCGATTCACTAAAAAAGTTCCAACGCCGTTTCTGCTTCCGACAAAGTTAGTATTTCCACCAATGGTGAGCATATCACCTTTTTCCTGATCCAATATTTCGTAAATAATTTCAATATGATGTGCCTCATTACCAATTCCGTTAATTCCAAAATAGAGAACCATATCGCCCTCTTGCGGAAGGTATTTCCCTTTTTGCAACTCTTCTGTTGTAACCAGCAACCCCCTGTTTCGAGCATGTTTTCTCATGGTTTCACATGCCCAAGTATTGGGATAATAAAGGTCAAAACGTTTACCGATGCTTGTGAATGTTTGATCCAAAATAGTACAGACAAACCCTTGGCACCAATAGGCCCAACCACCATCGTTACTATCCATATAGGACCGTATCCATGGCCCTATATTATCTTCATCCAGTTCGGAACTCCTGAACTGCATATGCTTGGTGGCAAAATATTTCATTTTTTCTCGGACACTTTGGTGACGGTATGAATTGAGATCAAATGATTCTTTAAGGGGATTAATCAATGCTTGCCATGTGATTGAATCCACTACCCCAGTGGGTTTTAGTCCTATGAATTTTTGAATTTCTTTGACTGTTTTTTCTGTTTTATCATCAAATTTTGAATCCAATTCTAAGATTACATCGACATAATTTTCATTGAGTTGCCATAACATTAACCATTCTTCGATCTTACGTACTTCACTTCCTGAATCCCCTTTTTGATAGGTCTTTGATAATGGTGCCAATTCTTTTAAATAGGATTGTTTTACCATTAAAGTATCTCTCTGATTTTG
Organism: Flavobacteriaceae bacterium; assembly: GCA_965662705.1. Classification (GTDB taxonomy): domain Bacteria; phylum Bacteroidota; class Bacteroidia; order Flavobacteriales; family Flavobacteriaceae; genus UBA8316. The sequence goes on along the minus strand of CBFIIP010000046.1, from coordinate 43,190 downwards.
TGCGTTTATCAAGTTGGTCATAATAAAATGTAAAGCGGTAATGAGAATTGTTTTTGTCTTCATTTGTTTTCTTTCTGTTTTATACGATTTCCGAAGGGTATGCACACTATCCAACATAGCTACCCTAACCATGCAACTACCCATTGTTGTGTTATTATCCTGTAATCTAAAAAAAACAACCGTAACCAAAACCGTTCATGTCAGCAGTACAACTTGGGACAGCTAAATGTAGTGATTTATCCAAAAAACACATAAGGAGGATAACCACCCGTTAGCCTTGTGATAATAAGATTTACAGGTAGCCTATTAACTATATTCATTAATATTTACTGAAGCAAACCCCTAAAAAACAAAAGGAGTCAATGGTTTTGGAGGGATCGTGTAGCTTTTCCCCTTGGGTGGGATCGTCGGTAGGGGGTTACAAGTTCAGCTTATTCGATCAAGCTGCTGTTTTGGGAAACTCCAATCTTAACCGAAAAAACCATAGCGGGATCCCCGCGTTCTTGTAGGGAAGTGTGCAGGTTGATGGTGGTCCGTTCAAAAACCTTTTGGGCAATCTCATTGCCTTGATAACGTATGCTTATGGCTTGATCCAAATCCAACATCTCGTCGTTTAAATAAAGGAATAGGGTAGGGCTATAGTTGGATTCGATATTGACCGAGTTGCTGCTTCGGTCATAGGAGGCGATGACCTCCCCAGCTGTTTCGATCTGGTCTTGTGGCACTCCCAACCAGTAAAATCTCCTATGGTGTCGGTCGTCCTGTTTCCAAACTACACTTTCAGGAGTCGGCCTACGATTGTATTGTGCCATCCATGGGAGGGCGACTGCATCCTGCAAATTCATCCAATGTCCCAGACCTTGGTGGATCTGTACATCATGGAGGTAGCTACCGGGAGCATCCGACTGCAATTTTTGGAGTAGATCTTTCCATTCATGGGCTTTTAAGTTTCGATTATAAGCGTTGTCCAATGCTCCCATATGCAGCGCAAAAGGGGTATTTTTTAATCCTAATGGAGAAGCATCGTTGGGGTGGCCTGCCATCATGGCGGCAGCGGCCCAGCGGTCGGCCATACGTGGAGCAAGTTGGTAAACCCCGTCTCCTCCTGCGGAATATCCTAGCAGATAAACTTTATTGGGGTTTACATTTTCTCGGATCACTGCCATTTGAATCAAGACATCCAAAAAGTCATCGATATGACTTTGATGCCAGAGATTCCATGTGTTGGTTGGCGCACGCGCGGCCAAATACATCCCCTCCATACCATTCATGGTTTGGTCGTACAAATGTTTTTGGTTGTTGTATTGCTGATCGTTAACTTCGGCGCTTGTCCCTCCACCTCCGTGGAGAGAAATAAACAAAGATCGGCCACCGGAAGGAGCGGTACCAAAATGTTGATAATAAAACGGCATTTGCAAGTCTCCCATTTTCAAAATCCGTGCACTCCATTGACTACCATAATGGGCTTCCAAAGCAGTTTGATGGTCTTGTATCAGTAAGGTAGTGGCTTCTTCCGCTTCTTTTTCCGACAGGGGAGTGGTCGCAAAATCCATTTTCGCCAGGGATTCCCTGCTATCGGCATCTTGGGCAATCCAACTGCTCAGCGTGGGGGTGTCTAAGGTTTCCGATACAGAATTTCCCTTCTCTTCTGCGCAATTGAGGTGTAAAAAAATCCAGAAAAATAATGCTATCTTTCTCAAACGCTAAGGGCTTTGATTTGCGCGGCCAAATAATCCCCCACTTCACTGGTTTTATAAGCTTTGGCACCTCCTTCTACCAAATCTTCGGTTACGATGCCTTCGGCAAGGGATTGATCGACGATTTTACGAATCAAAGCACCTTCTTCCTGCAGACCAAAAGACATTTCAAACATCATGGCTGCAGAGAGCACCGTCGCTAAGGGGTTGGCAATGTCTTTTCCAGCAGCCTGAGGGAATGAACCGTGGATGGGTTCAAACAGACCAATGTCGGAACCTACCGAGGCAGAGGGCATCAAGCCCATGGATCCGGAGATGACAGAAGCTTCGTCTGTTAGGATGTCTCCAAAAAGATTTTCGGTGATCAACACATCATAGCTGTTGGGCCATTGCACCAATCGCATGGCCACTGCATCGACAAATTCATAGGACACTTCCACTTCGGGATAGTCTTTTTCCATGGCCTGAACGGTTTCGCGCCACAGTCGGGAGCTTTCCAAAACGTTGGCTTTGTCCACACAACACAATTTTTTACTGCGCGTCATGGCCAGTTCGAACCCTTTTTTGGCCAACCGCTGAATTTCTGATCGGGTATAGGTACAGGTATCAAAAGCCGTATTGCCATCATCTTTTCTGCCCCTTTCTCCAAAATAGATCCCTCCAGTGAGTTCCCTTAAAAATACCAAATCGGTTCCTTCAATACGTTCTTGTTTAAGGGGAGATTTGTCGATCAAAGAAGGAAAGGTAAAAGTGGGTCGAACGTTGGCAAACAAGCCTAATTTTTGTCGCATTTTCAGCAATCCTTGTTCGGGTCGTACTTTGGCTGAGGGGTCGTTATCAAAACGCGGGTGACCGATGGCACCAAACAATACGGCATCAGAGCTAACACATATCTCATGGGTTTCGTCGGGATAGGGTTCCCCAACTGCATCAATGGCGGCAGCACCCGTCAGGGCTGGCATCCACTGGATATCGTGATTGAATTTTTTGGCGATGGCGTCGCATACTTTCACGGCTTGGTCAATAACTTCTGGTCCGATACCGTCTCCGGCCAATAAGGCGATTTTTAATTGCATTAGCTTGAAATGATGTTTAACATTTTTTCGGTGGCTTTGATGGCCGATACGGTTTGATCGGAATCCAATCCACGGGTGATGAATTCCTTACCCCCATTTTTCCAGGTGATTAGTGTTTCACATAAGGCGTCGGAATTACTTCCAGGGGGAATGCGAACAGCATAGTCCGTCAGCTGGGGGAGGATCATTTTTTTCTTTTTATAGATTTTTTTGATCGCATTCATAAAGGCGTCAAATTGTCCATCGCCCGCTGCGATTTCCTCCAATATTTCTCCTTCCATATCCAAGGATACTACTGTGTTGGGTTTTAGCCCTTTGGCGTGGGTCAATGCATAGGAGTTTACTTTTACCTTTTGTTCGGTATTGCTATTGAGTACATCGGAGATGATATAGGGGAGATCCTCGGTGGTTACAATTTCCTTTTTGTCTCCCAATTCTATGATGCGTTGGGTCACTTTTTTGACTTCCTCATCGTTTAGTGTTACCCCCAGTTTTTGAAGGTTTTTTTGTATGTTGGCTTTACCAGAAGTTTTGCCCAATGCGTATTCTCGCGTTCTTCCGAAACGTTCGGGTAGCAGGTCGTTAAAATAAAGGTTTTTCTTTTTGTCCCCATCGGCATGGATACCGGCGGTTTGGGTAAAAACATTCTGCCCCACAATGGGTTTGTTGGCCGGGATTCTAAAGCCTGTAAAAGTGGCAACTAGCTTGCTTACTTTATAGAGCGAGGACTCGTTGATATTAATTTCTACCTCAGGAAGAAAATCTTTGAGGGCGGCTACCGTACTGGCCATGGGGGTGTTTCCGGCACGTTCTCCCATCCCATTGACGGTGAGGTGAAGCCCATGACAACCTGCTCTAACGGCTTCCATGGCATTGGCCACGCTTAGGTCGTAATCGTTGTGACCGTGAAAATCAAAATGAAGGTTTGGAAAATTTTGAACCACCTCAGAGACAAAGGAAAAGGTTTCGTAATAAGTCATTACCCCCAAGGTGTCGGGCAGTAACACCCTTTTGATGGGTTGGGTTGACAGGAATGATAGATATTCTTTAACATAGTCCAGCGAATTACGCATGCCGTTGCTCCAATCCTCCAAATAAACATTGGTGTTGATGCCTTCTTTATGAGCGTCCGAGACATGGGTCTCGATGGCTTTAAAATGTTGGTCGGGTGTTTTTTTGAGTTGGTGCTTAAGGTGATTGAGCGACCCTTTGGTCAGTAGGTTCTGTACTTTTGTTCCTGTCTGGATCATCCAGTCGATTGAGCTTCCACCGTCAACAAAAGTCAAAATTTCAATTTTTTCTTGATGGCCTTTGTCCTTTGCCCATTGGGATACTTCTTTGACCGATTGGAGTTCTCCCTCCGACACTCGTGCCGAAGCAATCTCTATTCGATCCACTTTAAGCTCTTCCAACAACAACTGAGAAAGCGCCAGTTTTTCGGCTACTGAAAACGATACACCTGAAGTTTGTTCCCCGTCACGCAGGGTCGTATCCATGATTTCTATCGTTCTTTTTTTCATTTTCTTTTAGGGTTGGGAAAATGCCGCTAGAGCGGGGTATTTTTGGAGAAGGTTCTGATGTCTTCTTTGATGTTAAGCAGATAGTCGATATCATCAAAACCGTTGGTCATATTTTCTTTTTTGTAGGGATTGATTTCGAAATTTTCTGAGACACCGCTGGCGTCAATGCTTATTTTTTGCTGGGGAAGGTCAACGGTAAAGTTGGAATTAGGGTCGGCATCAATGGCAGCAAAGATTTGTTCCAAAAACGAAGGACTCACTTGAACGGGAAGTACGCCAATGTTCAGGCAATTGTTTCTAAAGATGTCGGCAAAAAAACTAGATACCACGCAGCGGAAACCATAGTCGTAGATTGCCCAGGCGGCGTGTTCTCGAGATGAACCTGAACCAAAATTTTTACCCCCCACGAGGATCTTTCCACTAAAGGTGTCGTTGTTGAGTACAAAATCTTTTTTTGGGGTATCATCGCTATTGTACCGCCAATCTCGAAACAGATTGTCCCCAAAACCAACCCGCTCAGTTGCTTTTAAAAATCGAGCTGGTATAATTTGATCCGTATCTACGTTTTCAATGGGTAGGGGTACAGCACTGCTTTTAAGAATATTGAATTTGTCGTATGCCATCAGGAATTCATTAAGGTTCTGGGATCGGTTACTTTTCCAGTTACGGCAGCAGCTGCTGCCATAATGGGACTGGCCAATAGGGTACGAGAGCCGGGGCCTTGCCGTCCTTCAAAGTTTCTGTTGGAAGTGCTCACAGCGTATTTTCCTTTTGGGACTTTATCGTCGTTCATGGCCAAACAAGCCGAGCAACCGGGTTCTCGCAATTCAAATCCAGAAGCTTGAAGGATTTCCAATAGGCCTTCTTCTTTGATGGCTTTTTCCACTTTATGAGATCCAGGGACCAACCATGCCGTTACATTGTCGGCTTTTTTACGACCTTTTACCATTTCAGCAAAAGCGCGAAAATCTTCAATCCTTCCATTGGTACAACTGCCCACAAAGACAAAATCAATGGATTTGCCAATCATGCTTTCCCCTTCATTGTATCCCATATAATCGAGGGCTTTTTGATAGGTAGCGGCACCGCCTTCTATGGCGTCTGCAGTGGGGATGTCCTTGGAGATCCCGATTCCCATTCCAGGATTGGTGCCAAAAGTGATCATGGGTTCTATTGCGCCACCATCGAAGATAAATTCTTTGTCAAATGAAGCCCCTTCATCGGTGTATAATTCTTGCCAGTATTCCATGGCCTTGTCCCAATCGGCTCCTTTGGGGGTAAACTCACGGCCTTTAATGAAATGAAAGGTTTTTTCGTCGGGGGCCATCATACCGCCTCTTGCCCCCATTTCAATACTAAGATTGCAAACCGTCATGCGTCCTTCCATACTCATATTTTTGAATACATCACCAGCATATTCAACAAAATGGCCTGTTGCTCCCGAAGTGGTCAGTTGGGAGATTATAAACAAGGCCACGTCTTTGGGGGTAACTCCAAATTGAAGGTTTCCATTAATGGTAATCCTCATTTTTTTAGGTTTGGGCTGGAGGATACACTGGGTGGACAATACCATTTCCACTTCAGAGGTTCCAATCCCAAAGGCAATGGCGCCAAAGGCACCATGAGTGGAGGTATGAGAATCCCCACAAACAATGGTCGCTCCGGGCAGGGTGATGCCATATTCTGGGCCTACTACGTGGACGATTCCATTTTTTTCATGCCCTAGTCCCCAATAAGAGATACCGTGTTCTTTTGCATTTTTTTCCAAGGCATCCAATTGCTTTGCCGATAAGGGATCTGCCACCGGAAGGTGCTGATTGATGGTGGGGGTATTGTGATCGGCGGTGGCAAAAGTGCGTTCGGGATACATTACCTTGATGTCCCTGTTTTTTAAACCTAAAAATGCCACCGGGCTGGTTACCTCGTGAACCATGTGTCGGTCGATGAATAATACATCTGGACCTTGATCGATTTGTTGGACAATATGCTTGTCCCAAACTTTATCAAAAAGTGTTTTCTTCATGCTGATGCAAAAATAAGCGATTTATAATCCGCAGGCCTCAATTATTTTAGGAATGTCTTCATCGTTGACTTCCTTCTGTCGGTCTGCAACTTTTAAAAATTCTGTATAAACTTTGTCCAGTTGAAGTTTGTCCAATTCAAAGCCGATATTCTTGGCACGGTAGGCCAATGCAGCTCTTCCACTCCTGGCCGTGAGGACAATAGCGGATTGGGTGACCCCAACATCGTGGGGATCCATAATTTCGTAGGTTTCTCGTTTTTTGATCACACCGTCCTGATGGATACCGGAACTGTGAGCAAAGGCATTGGCCCCCACCACGGCTTTGTTGGGTTGAACGGGCATGCCCATGCTCTCAGAAACCAACAGACTGGTGGAGAAGAGCAATTTAGAATTGATGTTCGTGTCCAAATTCAAATCGGGATGCTGACGCATGATCATCACCACTTCCTCCAGTGATGTATTTCCTGCCCTTTCACCGATTCCGTTGATGGTACACTCAATTTGCCTTGCACCATTGATCACCCCAGAAATGGAGTTGGCAGTAGCCAGGCCCAAGTCGTTATGGCAATGACATGACAAGATGGCCTTGTCGATGCCTTTGACGTTCTCTTTCAGGTATTTTATTTTTGCTCCATACTCCTCTGGCAAACAATAACCAGTAGTGTCGGGAATGTTCAGCACCGTGGCACCTGCTTTGATGACAGCTTCACAGACCCTCGCCAAATATTCGTTGTCGGTTCTTCCAGCATCTTCTGCGTAAAATTCGACGTCTTCTACAAAACTTTTGGCATAGCTGACCGCTGAGATTGCCCTTTCGATGATCGCCTCTCGGTTAGAATTGAACTTGTATTGGATGTGTGCGTCGGAGGTACCGATACCGGTATGAATTCTGGATTTTTTGGCATCCTTTAAGGCCTCAGCCGCCACCTCAATATCTTTCTTAACTGCACGAGTCAAACCGCACACCCTAGCATTTTTTATGAGTTGGGAAATCTTTACTACCGAGTCGAAATCGCCAGGACTGGAAATGGGAAACCCAGCCTCCAAAACATCTACGCCCAATTCATCCAATCGTTCAGCAATGATGAGTTTGTTGCCCGTATCTAATTTGCAACCGGGAACTTGCTCGCCGTCACGTAAAGTCGTATCAAAAATTTGTACCTTTCCCTTAGCCATTTGTTGGATTGAATTCAATGCTTAACGAAATTAAAACGAAATACCAAATACTGAGTTTAAATCATTAATTTTATTACAATATTCTCTACCTTTGTTTTAAATTTAAGTCACTGCAAATAAGAGAGTTAAATAAGCTTTTGTTACAATGATTAATGAACAAAAAGACAATTTATTTCAACTGATTAAGTCGTTGACCAAATCGGAGAAGCGTCAATTTAAGTTGTACGTGGGTCGGATGGGTTCCAATAACAACGCCAAATTCCTCAGCCTTTTTAACTTTTTGGACAAATTAGACAAGTACAGTGAAAAGGCCATTTTGGTCAAGGGTATTGTCACCAAACAACAGCTTTCCAATCTTAAAGCCCATCTTTATAAACAAATTTTGATCAGTTTGAGGTTGAATCCCATTCATCAAAACATTCGGATTCAGATTCGAGAGCAAATGGATTTTGCCGTCATATTGTATCAGAAAGGTTTATACAAATTGAGTCTTAAAATTTTGGACAAAGTCAAAACATTGGCTCTCAAAAACGAAGAGAAATACGCCGCATACGATATCGTTGAATTTGAGAAACTTATAGAATCGCAGTACATCACCCGGAGTTTGTCCAACCGAGCTCAAGAGTTGATCAAAGAGGCCGATGAACTGAGAAACCACAACGATCTCACCAGCCAACTGTCCAACCTTTCGCTGTTGTTGTACGAACAGTTGATCAAAACCGGTTATGCCAAAAGTGACTATGAATTCAGGGAAATAACCAAGTTTTTCTACGAGAGAATGCCCACTTTAGAATTGGACAAATTGGGGTTCCGCGAAAAGCTGTGGTATTTCAAAGCCCACGTTTGGTACAGCTTTTTGGTTCAGGACTTCCTATCCTGTTTCAAGTACGCCAGCAAGTGGGTGGACATGTTCAACGAAAATCCAGAGATGATCTCCATCCATCCTGTCTTTTATCTTAAGGGAAATAATTTTTTGATGGAATCTTTGGCATTGATCAAATATCCTGAAAAGTTCAAGGAAACCCTTCACCATATGTTGATCAAAATCGATTCTGATGAATTCCCTAAGAATGATAATTTGGCAGCATTAAGCTTTTTGTATTCCTACAACAATCGTTTTAACCTCTATTTTTTACAAGGAGAATTTAAAGAAGGCTTGACCGTTTTACCCGAGGTCATTCAGGGTATTGAAAAATTTAAAAACCAGATTGACCCGCATCACGTTATGATGTTTTACTACAAAATTGCCTGCTTGTATTTTGGTTTGGAGGACAATGAAAATTGTATTGTTTATCTTAACAAAATCATACAAAACAAGCATTTAAAAATGCGCGAGGATTTGTTGTGTTTTACTAGGGTTTTAAGTCTGGTAGCCCATTATGAAGCTGGATTTGACTACCACCTTGAAACCCACTTGAGGGAAACCTACAAGTTTTTGATCAAAATGGACGACCTTCATGAGGTGCAAAAAGCAATGATCCGTTTTGTTCGGTCCTTGGGAGATATCTATCCCCATGAACTAAAGGCCGCCTTTATCAAACTTCACAAGGAACTTAAACAATACGAGGATGATCCCTATGAGCGACGTGCATTTCTCTATTTGGACGTTTTGTCTTGGTTGGAAAGCAAAATCGAAAACCGTCCCGTGGGAGAGATTATCCGTGAGAAAGCCAAGGTCATCAATCGGAAAGAGCGAAACTCCATTCAGGTTTGAGGGGAGGATCGGCAACAATACTGATATTTTCTTTGGTGGTCGGGTGTTCTATCATCAGTAGTCGTGCATGTAGATCGATACTTCCATCGGGATTGCTCCTTTTGGCACCATACTTTAAATCCCCTTTAATGGGAAACCCCAAATGTGAGAGTTGACTCCTGATCTGGTGATGCCGTCCTGTTTCCAGTTGAACTTCCAAGACAGCAAATCGATCCAGATCTTGGATTTTCTTGTAGTGAAGTATCCCCTTTTTAGATCCGCCCACTTCCTGGTCATGAGCAAAAGACTTGTTCATCTTTGGGTTGCGTTTCAACCAGTTTGTCAGCGTAGCGGTGGTGGGAGCAATATTAGCCCCAACGATGGCCCAATAGGTTTTGTGGGTTTTCCGTTCCTTAAACTGCAAATTCATTCGCGTTAATGCTTTGGAGGTTCTGGCAAAAAGCACCACACCACTTGTGGGTCGGTCCAAACGGTGGATGACCCCCAAAAAAACGGCTCCTGGTTTGTTGAATTTTTTTTTGATGTACGCCTTAACCTTATCCACGAGAGGTTCATCTCCCGTTTGGTCGCCTTGTACCAAATCGCCTGCGGATTTGTTTACCGCAATAAGATGATTGTCTTCGTAGAGTATCTTCAGCACGATACAAGCAGGGTCCTAATACTGTTCTTCAGGCTTGGGAAAATCCTGATTTTTGACGTCTTCCGTATAGGCTTTTACAGCCCTAGAAATGTCGCTGTCGAGATCGAGATAACGTCTTAAAAAACGAGGACTGAATTCTTTGTTCATGCCCAGCATGTCGTTGACGACCAATACCTGACCATCTACACCAGCTCCGGCACCAATCCCGATGATGGGGAGGTTTACAGTTTGGGTGACCTTTTCCGCCAATTTAGCAGGAATTTTTTCCAAAACGATTGCGAAACATCCTGCTTTTTCCAACATGATGGCATCATTTAACAGCTGTTCGGCTTCAGCTTTTTCCTTGGCCCTTACGTTGTAAGTTCCAAACTTATAGATAGATTGTGGGGTCAATCCCAAATGCCCCATCACGGGAATACCGGCTTTAAGGATCCGTTGGATGGATTCTTGAATTTGGCTACCGCCTTCCAATTTAACGGCATGAGCTCCGGATTCTTTCATGATTCGGATCGCCGACCGCAATGCTTCCTTAGAGTCGGCTTGATAGGTGCCAAAAGGAAGATCAACCACCACCAACGCCCTTTCTACCCCTCGAACCACACTTGTGGCATGGTAGATCATTTGATCCAAAGTAATGGGTAGAGTCGTCTCGTGACCTGCCATGACATTCGAGGCAGAGTCCCCAACCAGTATGACATCAATTCCCGCTTTGTCGATGATGCCGGCCATGGTGAAATCATAGGCGGTCAACATGGCAATTTTTTCACCTTTGGCCTTAAATTCCGCTAAGGTTCTCGTGGTAATGCGGGTATAATCACTTTTTGCTTTCGACATAATGAGGTAAAAATAGTTTTTTTTGACGGATCACCGAAGCGATCCCTTTGAATCATTATCATCTGACAAGCTGTCAGCAATAACAAAATGGCACAGTGATTGAATATAGTTTTGCAAATCTTATAAACGATGAGCAAAATAATAGGAATCGACTTAGGAACTACCAATTCTTGCGTATCCGTAATGGAAGGAAACGAACCGGTAGTCATCCCCAATGCCGAAGGAAAAAGAACCACTCCCTCCGTTATCGCTTTTGTTGAGGGAGGCGAAATAAAAGTGGGAGACCCCGCCAAAAGACAAGCGGTCACCAACCCCACCAAAACCATTGCTTCTGTCAAGCGTTTTATGGGGAATAAATTCTCCGAATCATCAAAGGAGGTCAAAACAGTGGCCTACAAAGTGGTGAAGGGAGACAATGATACCCCACGTGTTGATATCGACGGTAGGCTCTACACCCCCCAAGAACTTTCTGCCATGATCTTGCAGAAAATGAAAAAAACAGCCGAGGATTATTTGGGTCAAGATGTTTCTGAGGCCGTTATCACTGTTCCCGCTTATTTTAATGATGCACAGCGACAGGCCACCAAAGAAGCCGGAGAAATATCTGGTCTAAAAGTGCAAAGGATAATCAATGAACCTACTGCCGCGGCATTGGCCTTTGGATTGGACAAAAAAGGTGGTAGCGACAGCAAAATTGCCGTATATGATTTAGGTGGGGGGACTTTTGACATCTCTATCTTAGAATTGGGCGATGGCGTATTTGAAGTTTTGTCCACCAACGGGGACACCCACTTGGGGGGTGATGATTTTGATCAAGTTTTGATCGATTTCTTGGCAGATGACTTTAAGAAGGCCGAGCAAATCGACCTCAGGGATGATCCCATGGCGCTTCAGCGTTTAAAAGAAGCAGCAGAAAAAGCAAAAATTGAATTGTCTTCCTCAGCCCAGACTGAGATCAATTTGCCCTATGTTACCGCCACGTCATCAGGACCCAAACACTTGGTTACGACCTTGACCAGAGCGAAGTTTGAGCAACTCTCTGACGAATTGGTCAAAAGATCGATGGCTCCTGTCAAAAAAGCATTGGAGGACGCAGGTTTGTCAACCGGAGACATTGACGAGGTCATTCTCGTGGGAGGATCCACAAGGATTCCTGTCATTCAGGAAGAGGTTGAAAAATTCTTTGGAAAAAAACCTTCCAAAGGGGTCAACCCTGATGAGGTAGTTGCCATCGGTGCTGCCATACAAGGCGGGGTTTTGACTGGAGACGTCAAAGACGTATTGCTGCTCGATGTCACCCCACTCTCGCTCGGTATCGAAACCATGGGGAGTGTGATGACCAAACTGATTGACGCCAATACCACCATACCGACCAAGAAATCACAGGTATTCTCTACGGCCGCCGACAATCAACCCTCTGTGGAAATTCACGTCTTACAAGGGGAACGATCCATGGCAGCGGACAACAATACCATCGGAAGATTCCACTTAGACGGCATTCCACCGGCCCCCCGAGGAACGCCTCAAATTGAAGTGACTTTTGATATTGATGCCAACGGGATCATCAAGGTGAGTGCCTCTGACAAAGCCACAGGCAAGTCCCAAGACATCCGTATTGAAGCATCTTCTGGCCTGACGGAGGAAGAAATCGAAAAAATGAAACAAGAGGCCGAAGCCAATGCCGAAAGCGACAAAAAAGCCAAGGAGGAGGTGGACAAACTCAACAGTGCCGATCAGATGATTTTCCAAACTGAAAAGCAACTCAAGGAATTTGGAGAAAAACTTTCGGATGACAAAAAAGCACCCATTGAGGCCGCTTTAGAAGAATTGAAGAAAGCACACGAATCCAAAGATCTCAAGGCCATTGACGCAGCCATGGAAAAAATCAATGAGGCATGGAAAAACGCTTCTGAGGAAATGTACAAAGCCCAAGCAGAAGCCGGTCAAGGCCCTGAGGGTGCCACTCCGCCTCCCAATGGAGATGCTACAGAAGCTACCAAAGGAGGGGATGATGTTCAGGATGTAGATTTTGAAGAGGTCAAAGACTGATCTTCATCTTCATTTCAATTGCAACATAAACCTTCCGTTAATTCATTAGCGGGAGGTTTTATTATTATTTAAGCTCATGGAAAAAGAAAAAGTATTGGAAATCTGTAATGCGTTGACCAAGGGCAACCTCATGGAAATGTTGGAAATAGAGTTTGTGGATGTAGGAGAGGATTTTCTTTCTGCCCGAATGCCAGTCACTCCCAAAGTTCATCAGTTGGACGGGGTACTTCATGGTGGTGCTACCGTTGCATTGGCAGAAACCGTCGGCAGTGCTGCTGTTTCTGTATTGAATCGCGACCCCAAAGTATCCACCCTCGGCATCGAAATATCGGCCAACCATGTTCGATCTGTACGCACTGGATATGTTACCGCTACCGCACAACCTCTGCACATGGGCAAGACCATACAACTTTGGGAAATCAGGGTGGTTGACGACGAGGGGCAACTCATTTCTCATTGCAAACTATCTACCATTTCCCGACCCAAAAAATAGATGGATACAAAGGGCTTAACTTCTGTTTTCGAAACCTTGTTGTCTCACAATCAAGCCTTTGTTTTTTTTCGCCTGCCCCATAGCAAAACCGTTCATTGTTTTTTTCAAGAAGACCAAAACTTGACTCAGACTGCCGATTTAAAGGTCAGCGGTTTTGTCATGAGCCGATTCGAAGATCCTTTGCCTGCTGCATATATTTCCAATGCAAATCACTTGCAATGGAAGTATACTCCTCCCGTTGTGGAAAGTCCTCAAAAAGCGAAAACCCTTCCGCAAGAAGATCCTTCAATATATATTAATATAGTTAATAAGACAAAAAAAGCCATAGATAATGGAGCGTTAAAAAAACTCGTGGTGGCTAGGCAACTATTCCTTCAAGAGGAGGTCGAACCACTTCCCATGTTTTCCCAATTATTGTCTTTGTATCCCGATGCAATGGTTTATTTTTGGAACCATCCCAAAGCCGAGACTTGGATCGGAGCGACCCCCGAACAACTCTTTTCGCTTCATTCCGGAACCCTTACCACCATGGCCTTGGCCGGAACTTTGCCTTACCATAGCCAAGGGACATACAACTGGGGTAAAAAAGAAAAAAAAGAACAGCAATGGGTAAAAGACACCCTTGTGAGTGAGCTGCAAGCGCTTTTTTCAGCGGAGCAAGTCAGTTGTTCGGAGACCTTTACCCGCAGGGCGGGGAACTTGGTACATTTGTGTAATGAACTGTCGGTAAACGTTCAGGAGGTCAATCTAAAAGAGTTGGTCAAAAAGCTACATCCCACCCCTGCAGTCGGGGGGATTCCCTTAGATTCAGGATTGCAATTTTTGTCCGAAAACGAAAATTTGGATCGTGCCTATTATGCTGGTTTTTTGGGGCCGGTTTTCTCAGCGGCGCAAATCGATTTTTATGTGAATTTACGCTGCGCACAAATGACCAAGAAAGGACTGCAGTTGTATGTAGGTGCAGGCATCACCGCCGATAGTGATCCGGAAAAAGAATGGGAGGAAACCCAAAACAAAGCCAAAACACTGTTGGCGGCACTCTAAATAAATGGTGTAGGAATCCCTTTGGGTTTTGTATTTTTGCAAGGCCATGAAAATGAAATCCTCCGAGCGCATGTCGGTAAAATATCCTGAAATACCCTTGGCTCAGACAGTAGTGCAGTATTGCGAGTTGAAGGCCATTCAAAACATTATTATCTGTGCAGGCTCCCGAAATGCCCCCTTGACCAATGGATTTGTGGAAAATCCTTTCTTTAAAACCTATAGTATCGTAGATGAACGGGCAGCGGCCTTTTTTGCCTTGGGCATGGCACAACAGTTAAAATCAGCCACTGCCGTGGTATGTACCTCCGGTTCAGCCTTACTCAATTTTTACCCTGCCGTGGCCGAAGCTTTTTACAGTAACATTCCTTTGGTCATCATTTCTGCCGATCGTATGCCCCACCGTATCGATATAGGCGACGGACAGACCATCCAACAAAAAGGGGTTTTTGAACCCCACTTGGTTGACTACGCCTATCTCACACCCGATGTGACCCACGCCACAGCGACCCTATTGGAAAACCCCAACCAAAAATTGGTTCCTCCAGATGCCACTGCAGGGAGCTTAAAAAAAAGACAAAAAGAGATACAAGAGGAGAACGAAAAGAGCATCGATGCAGTACTGAACCATTGTCAATTCAAAAGTGGTCCAGTTCACCTCAATGTACCCATGGAAGAACCCCTTTATGGGATGACCACATCACCAATACAAATAGCCAACTGTAATTCCCCCCAAATCAAATCCCTAAAGGTTGACTTTGAAGCCGTTCGCAAGCAATGGCATCAGTCTGTCAAGAAAATCATACTCGTTGGGGTTAATGATCCAAACACCATTGATCAGCAATGGTTGGATGCTATTGGATCCGATCCCTCTGTGGTTTTGATGACTGAAACCACTTCCAATATAAAGTTGTCTAATGCCATCTCCTCCATTGACAGCATGATTGCTCCACTGGAAAATGGAGATATGGATTATTTAAATATGCTACAGCCAGACCTCTTGTTGACTTTTGGTGGGATGGTCGTTTCCAAAAAGATCAAAAAGTTTTTGAGAACTTTTGCCCCTAAAACCCACTGGCACGTAGATTCCTACAAAGCCTATGACACCTATTACACGCTGAGTCGGCACTTTGCCATGCCAGCTGACATTTTCTTGTCTCAGCTGCTTGAGGAAAATACAAGCACTGCAAGCGATTACCGAGAGATGGTTTTGAAGCGCTACCAACAACACTTGGATAGGGGGGCTGCTTACCTGCGTCATATTCCTTTTTCGGATTTAAAGGCTTTTCAAACCCTTTTCAAACAACTACCGGAAAAGATACATTTGCAACTGGCCAACAGCTCCACGGTACGCTATGCCCAGCTCTTTGAGATGCCCCGTTTGGCTCAGGTTTTTTGCAATAGAGGAACCAGTGGTATTGACGGATCTACAGCGACAGCCATTGGCGCTTCATTGATCAATTCCAGTCCAACGCTACTGATTACTGGAGACCTCAGTTTCTTTTACGACATCAATGGATTGTGGAACAATTATATCCCTGCCCATTTTAGAATCATTGTTATCAATAATGGGGGAGGAGGCATTTTCAGAATCCTACCAGGAGAAAAAGACACGCCCAAATACGATACTTACTTTGAAACCATCCATAAAAGAAATGCCCGACAGCTGGCCAAAGCTTTTGGCTTGGGCTATAAGTCAGTAAAGACCAATACAGGACTCAAATGGGCCTTAAAAAGTTTTTTTAAACCTTCTCGATGTGCGAGAATTTTGGAAGTTAAAACCCCGAGAAAGGCCAATGATAGTATCTTATTAAATTATTTTAAAGCCATGCAAAAGCCTTACATTTGAAATCTAAATAAAACCTATGAAAAAGATAGAATGGGAAAGCCTTGCAGATTACAGTGACATTAAGTTTGAATACTATAAAGGCGTAGCTAAAATCACCATCAACCGACCAGAGGTTTACAATGCCTTTCGACCTGAGACCAACATTCAGATGTTGGAAGCCATGGAGGTTTGTCGGGAACGCAATGATATCGACGTGGTAGTTTTTACGGGAGAGGGAGATAAAGCCTTTTGTAGTGGTGGAGACCAAAATGTTAAAGGGGTCGGAGGCTATGTAGGAGAAGATGGTGTCCCTCGCTTGAATGTTTTGGATTTGCACAAACGCATCAGGGAATTGCCCAAGCCTGTTATTGCAATGGTCAATGGCTATGCCATCGGAGGGGGGCATGTGCTGCACGTGGTTTGTGATTTGACCATCGCCAGCGAAAATGCCATTTTCGGACAAACAGGCCCAAAAGTGGGAAGCTTTGACGGTGGTTTTGGATCTTCTTATTTGGCCCGACATGTAGGACAAAAGAAAGCGAGAGAAATTTGGTTCCTTTGCCAACAATATTCAGCCCATGAAGCCGAGCAAATGGGATTGGTCAACAAGGTGGTGCCACTCGACCAATTGGAAACCACCGTTTTGGAATGGTGTAAATTGATACAAAAAAGAAGTCCACTGGCTTTGCGAATGATCAAAAGATGTTTGAATGCAGAATTGGACGGTCAACATGGATTGATGCAACTGGCCGGAGATGCTACATTGATGTATTATTTGATGGACGAAGCTCAAGAGGGCAAACAGGCTTTTCTCGATAAAAGAGATCCTAATTTCAAACAGTATCCTAAGTTTCCCTGATCGTTGAGCACTTCTTTGAAAATTTGGTTATCAGCAGCACGCTTGAGAACCCTTCCAGTATCGGTTGCGGGCATTATCTCGGGAAATGCAATGGCCATCAAAAGCGGTTTATTTTCGGAAAGTGTTTTTGTACTTTCATTGATTGCTGCGATTTCATTTCAGATCATCTCCAACTTTGCCAACGACTACGGCGACGGTGTCAAAGGAACCGACAACGAAGCAAGGCTGGGACCAGAAAGGGTATTACAACAGGGACTCCTCAGACCTGCCGCACTGAAAAAAGGCATCTTGGTTGCCGCTGTGATTTCCCTTTGTTGTGCGGGTTTGCTGATCTACGTGGCATTGGGAAGCGAAAAATTAATGATTTCTTTACTCTTTATCTTTTTGGCTATTGGAGCCGTTTGGGCTGCCATTCAATACACCGTCGGAAAAAGTGCCTACGGCTATGCGGGTTGGGGGGATGTGTTCGTATTCCTTTTTTTTGGTTGGGTGAGTGTCATGGGATCTTTTTACCTCCAGACACAAAGCCTTCAATACTCGGTATTTTTTTTAGGAACGGCCATGGGATTGTTAAGCACAGCTGTTCTCAATCTCAATAATATGCGTGACATTACCAACGATAAAAATTTTCAAAAAAACACATTAGTCGTCCGCATGGGCAGTCAAAATGCCAAGATTTATCATTTTTCTTTAATCTTGGCCAGTGGCTTATTTCTACTCTTGGGAATGGGAATTGATTGGGTAGTTGAACACCCCTTTTCGGTGGTTGTTTTGCTTCCGCTTGTTTTCCATGGGCTTCAAGTCATGAAAGTTAAAACCCCCAAAGCCTTTGATCCCTTGTTGAAACAGTTGGCCTTGTCCACCTTTTTTATTGCACTGCTAATATGGGTTTTCTTTTTTATTGATCTATGAAAGCACAGTACATAAAATACCTTTTAAAATTCAAGCGTCCGGGGGGAACTTCGAGAGGGGTACTGACGGAAAAGGAAACTTGGTTTATAGAGCTCACCGATGGTGACAAAACGGGCATAGGGGAGTGTGGTCTGTTCAGAGGACTGAGTATGGACGACCGCCCTGATTTTGAGCAACAACTAAAAAGTTTGTGTGATCGAATCAATCAAAATGAATCCATATCCCCTAATGATCTCAAAGCCTATCCATCCATTCAAATGGGATATGAAATGGCTTTATTGTCACTCGAGGCGAAGGATCCTTTTGATCTTTTTCCTACTGCCTTTAGTAGGGGAGAAGCGAGTATTCCGATCAACGGCTTGATTTGGATGGGTGACCGGGCTTTTATGAAAGATCAAATCGAGGAAAAGATCGATTCCGGATTTGATTGTATCAAATTAAAAATCGGGGCTTTGGATTTTGATCAGGAAATGGACTTGCTGGAGGGGATTCGAAAATCTTTTTCCAAAGAACAGATCATGCTTCGGGTGGATGCCAACGGTGCTTTTGCTCCCGGAGAAGCCTTGGATATACTCAAAGCCCTATCGGATCTGGAATTGCATTCTATCGAACAGCCCATCTCAGCTGGCCAACACCAGGCCATGGCAGACCTATGTCGCCATACACCACTGCCCATTGCATTGGACGAGGAATTGATTGGGGTCACAGATCGGTCGGAGCGAGTAGCTCTGCTGGATCAAATTGCCCCGCAGTTTTTGATACTTAAACCTTCCTTGTTGGGAGGCTTTCAATCCAGTGAAGAATGGATAGCTTTGGCTGAGGAACGCTCTATCGGTTGGTGGGTGACCAGTGCCTTGGAGAGCAATATCGGCTTAAATGCCATTGCCCAATGGACTTTTTCGTTGGGGGTGAAAAATCATCAGGGTCTGGGTACCGGAGGCTTATTTACCAATAATTTCGCCTCACCTTTGGAAGTTAATCGGGGTCACCTTACCTTTAATTTACAACAAGCTTGGGATCGTCTTACATTCCTATGAAATATTTAGAGCAAATAACCAATTTTAATCTGAAATTTGTCAGTTATCTGAAAGGATCACTTATTTTTATTTTTTTTCATTTTGTGGGACAAATTCCCATCTCCCTCTATATCATCTCACATAGTGACCTGTCGGGAGGCAATTCAGATCCCTATGAATTAATGGGTATGCTGCCCTCCAATACAAGTTTATTTTTGCTTTTATTTCCTTTTGCTGCCACCCTACCATTTATTTATCTTGTGGTAACCCGACTGCATCATCAGCCTTTTTTGAGTTTGATTAACAGCAGGAGAAAGCTCGACTTCAATCGGATTATTTTTTCTTTTCTTTTGTGGGGGGCTGTTTCCATATTAATGGTGCTCTTGGACTACAGCTTAAGTCCCGAAGACTACGAATGGAATTTTAAGCCCTTGCCATTTTTGATTCTTTTTCTGGTGAGTGTATTGATGATTCCGATTCAAACTTCCGTAGAGGAATTTATCTTCAGGGGCTATTTGATGCAAGGTTTTGGCGTGCTTTTCAGGAACCGTTGGCTCCCTTTGATGCTTACTTCCATACTTTTTGGTCTTTTGCACATTTGGAACCCCGAGGTAGATAAACTAGGCATTCATCTTATCTGGTATTACATTGGGACTGGATTGTTTTTGGGCATCATCACTTTAATCGATGAAGGGATGGAGTTGGCCTTGGGCTTTCATGCAGCCAATAATTTGGTTACTGCTCTATTGGTTACTGCTTCTTGGACTGCTTTTCAAACAGAATCTTTACTTATTGATAATGCAGAACCCACTTTAGGAAAAGAATTAGTCATTACATTAGGGATAATTTATCCATTGCTGGCTCTTATTTTTGCCAAAAAATACCAATGGAAAGATGTGTACTGCCGTTTAACCAATAAATTTTGAATGAATATTCCGCACTATACCAAAATTCACAATCGATTTCAACTCAAAGGTTACTATTTTTCTGCAAATGAATTAAAGGATATTGGCTATGACTTTATCAAAGAGGGTGCTCCTTATGAGGTGGCGATTGGTAAATTCATTATGGATTGGATGGACAAGGAGGATTTTATCCATGTCAAAACTTCGGGTTCGACAGGCGATCCAAAAATCATTCAAATCTCCAAACAGGCGATGGTCAGCTCGGCCATCCGAACGGGTAATTTTTTTGATGTTCATATCGGTGATAGTGCATTGCATTGTTTGCCTGCCGATTTTATCGCAGGTAAAATGATGTTGGTACGTGCGATGATTTTAGGATTGTCATTGGATTTGGTGCAGCCTACTTTAGATCCCATGAAAGACGTCAATCATTCCTATGACTTTGTGGCCATGACTCCCATGCAGGCCTATTACAGTATAGAAAAATTAGATCAGATCAAAACCCTTATCATTGGGGGTGCCCCCATATATCCAGAATTGAATGAAAAATTGGTAGCCTTGCACAGCAACTGTTATGAAACCTATGGCATGACCGAGACCATCACCCATATTGCTGCTGCTCCGCTTGCAATACCCAAACAACCCTTCCGGGCTTTGGAGGGAATTCATCTTCAAACGGATAAAGAGGGCTGTCTCGTGGTCGACGCCCCTGATATCACGGATCAATTGATCCATACCCATGACCTGGTGGATATGCACGACGAAAAAACCTTCACCTATTTGGGTAGGAAAGACAATGTGATCAACAGCGGAGGGGTTAAAATTTCCCCGGAGGTGGTAGAAGAAAAATTGGCCCACCACATCCCGTCTCCATTTTTTCTTTATGGAGTGCCTGATGAAGTGTTGGGACAAAAGCTGGTGATGATTGTGGAAGGAGAGGAAACATCTGCTGCTATAGTTTCAGAACAGCTAGCGACTTGTGACAGTTTAGAAAAATTTGAGATTCCCAAAAGCACCCACTTCGTCACTGAAATCCTTAGAAATAATGGAAAATACTTGAGAGATAAAACCGTTGAGAAATACGGTATAGTTTAGACTTGTAAAATCCCCATATTAAATTTTCGATCCAAGGGGGCGTGGTCGGCTGCGGCGATACCCATACTGATCCACTTTCGGCTAGCTATAGGGTCGATGATGGCATCGGTCCACAAACGAGCAGCAGCGTAATAAGCTTGTGTTTGTTGGTCGTAACGGGATTTGATTTCTTTTAAAAGTGCTTTTTCTCTTTTGGGGTCGATGGTTTCTCCTTCTTTTTCAAGCTTTGATTTTTCGATTTGTAGTAAAACTTTGGCGGCCTGTACTCCGCCCATGACGGCTATTTTTGAGCCGGGCCATGCAATGATCAAGCGGGGGTCGAAGGCTTTACCACACATGGCATAGTTTCCAGCACCGTTGGAATTACCCATTATAATGGTAAACTTAGGCACTACGGAATTGGCCATCGCATTGACCATTTTTGCACCGTCTTTGATGATACCACTATGCTCGGCTTTGCTCCCGACCATAAAACCGGTGACATCTTGCAGAAAAACTAATGGAATTTTTCTTTGGTTACAGTTGGCGATAAATCGTGTGGTTTTGTCTGCCGCGTCCCCATAGATGACCCCGCCAAACTGGGTTTCTCCCGCTTTGTTTTTGACCATCTTCCTTTGATTGGCCACGATGCCCACTGCCCATCCATCAATTCTAGCGAAAGCGGTGATCATGGTTTTGCCGTAATCTGCTTTGTATTCCTCTATAGAATCAGAGTCGATTAAGCAATCGATGATGCGGTAGGTGTCATAAGGTAGGGATTTGTCGGTGGGGAGGATTTTATAAATATTTTCTTCCTTTTCTTTGGGAAGGGAGGTTTTGATTCGGTTAAATCCTGCCTTGGGTGACGCTCCGATCTTTTCCATCAGCGCTTTGATCCGGTTGAGGGCATCGGCATCGTCTTTGGCGTTGTAGTCGGTGATCCCACTGATCTCCGAGTGGGTGGTGGCGCCTCCGAGGGCTTCATTGTCGATTTCCTCTCCGATAGCGGCCTTCACGAGGTAGCTTCCTGCCAAAAAGATACTGGCGGTTTTGTCCACGATAATGGCCTCGTCGGACATGATGGGGAGATAGGCCCCACCTGCTACACAACTGCCCATGACGGCGGCGATTTGGACTATGCCCATACTACTCATTTGGGCATTGTTTCTGAAGATACGACCAAAGTGTTCCTTATCGGGGAAGATTTCGTCTTGTTGGGGGAGGAAAACCCCGGCACTGTCTACGAGGTAGATGATAGGAATGCGGTTTTCCATGGCGATCTCCTGCGCTCGTAAATTCTTTTTGGTACTGATTGGAAACCAAGCACCGGCTTTGACGGAGGCATCATTGGCTACGATCACACACATTTTTTGGGACACTCGACCCATGACCACTACTACACCCCCGGAGGGACAACCCCCTTCGGCTTTGTACATCTCATGACCTGCTAATGCCCCAATTTCGATGACCTCAGTGTCTTTGTCCAACAAATGGTTTATCCGTTCTCGGGCGGTCATTTTACCCTGCGACCTGATTTTTTCCAGTTTCGACTTGCCCCCGCCCAATCTGATTTGGGCTAGTTTTTGTTGCAGTTCCGAAACCAATAGTTTGTTTTGGTCTGTGTTTTTCTCTGCAGCAAGGTCTGTTTTTGGCTCCAATTAACGTGTGTTGTTTTTACAAATATAATGTAAGCATATCTAAAGCGCTTTGGTCACTCAAAAAAAAGGAAAAAGTATTGAAGTACTGCCCCTTTTAAACATTAATAACTATAGTTAGTAAATAAAATACTAGACCATCGAGTTCCTTCGGGGCCAATGGGCTAGCGATAGCCGTTATTTGAGGCATCTGTTTTTAGGATGGACGGGTTTTGACTGATTTCTGCAGCAAAGGGAATGGGCCTAATGGAACCTCCGGGTTTGATAAAGAAAACTTTAAAATCATGCAGAATTACCCTAATCCTGCTTCCGAGTTTACCTACTTCCCCTACAATATCACCCGAAGGGCACAGGTGAGTATCGAGTTAATCGGTATCAATGGAATGATTAAAACTATTTTAAAAGACAAACGTAAAAGGGCAGGTCTGCACATTGAGAAAATTGACCTGAGTGGAATGGCTTCGGGGATTTACTTTATCCGCTTTACTTCTTCTGCCGAAGGCGTAAAAACCATACCGTTTGTGGTTCAGAAAAGATAAAAATGATTGATTAATTTCCCGTCATTTCTTCTGGCCTTACCCACTGGTCAAATTCAGCTTCAGTAAGGTAACCTAATGAGAGAGCGGCTTCCTTTAGCGTGCTTCCTTCGGTATGGGCCTTATTGGCAATTTCCGCGGCTTTGTAATAACCGATTTTGGTGTTTAAGGCGGTGACCAGCATTAGGGAATTGTTGACCAACTCCTCAATGCGTGAGTGGTTGGGTTCAATGCCCTGTACACAGTTGTCCGTAAAGCTCACGCAAGCATCGCCGATGAGTTGTGCCGATTGTAATATATTGGCCGCCATCACGGGCTTGAAAACATTCAGTTCGTAATGCCCTTGAAGTCCTCCTACACCAATGGCCACATCATTTCCCATCACTTGCGCACAGACCATGGTCATGGCTTCACATTGGGTGGGGTTGACCTTTCCGGGCATTATGGAGCTCCCCGGTTCATTGGCAGGGATGGTAATTTCTCCAATTCCCGACCGGGGGCCAGAGGCCAAAAGACGGATGTCGTTGGCAATTTTATTGAGGGAAACCGCAATCTGCTTTAGTGCACCATGGGTTTCCACAATGGCATCGTGGGCTGCGAGGGCTTCAAACTTGTTTTCTGCCGTAACAAAAGGAAGTCCAGTAAATTCAGCAATGTAGGCCGCTACTTTTTCGGCATAACCCTCAGGGGTGTTGATACCCGTACCCACGGCAGTGCCTCCGAGGGCGAGTTCAGAAAGATGGCCAAGGGTATTTTTTAGCGCTTTGATGCCGTGATCCAACTGAGAAACATAACCCGAAAATTCTTGTCCTAGCGTCAGAGGCGTGGCATCCATCAGGTGGGTACGTCCAATTTTGACCACCGATTGAAAAGTTTCAGATTTTTCTGACAATGCATTTTTTAGTTTTTCTACTCCAGGGAGGCTGTTCTCTACGATTTTTTTGTAGGCGGCAATGTGCATGCCCGTGGGAAAGGTGTCGTTTGAAGACTGTGATTTGTTAACGTCATCGTTGGGGGCCAAGGTTTTATTCCCTTCACCCAATGGCTTGCCTTCCATAACATGAGCGCGATTGGCGATGACCTCATTTACATTCATATTGCTTTGGGTACCGGAGCCGGTTTGCCAAATCACTAAGGGAAATTGATCGTCCAATTTTCCTTCGAGGATTTCATCACAAACGTTAGCAATCAGGTCTCTTTTGTTTTGATCCAAAACCCCTGCATCGCAGTTGGCATGGGCCGCTGCTTTTTTTAGATAGGCAAAACCATAAACGATTTCCAACGGCATGGAGGCCGCGGGCCCAATTTTAAAATTAGATCTGGAACGCTCGGTTTGCGCACCCCAGTAGGCATTTGAAGGGACTTTTACTTCTCCCAAGGTGTCTTTCTCTATACGATAATCCATGGTGCATTGCTTTCGTTACTACAAAAATAAAGCTTTTGTTTGAGGCGGTTGAAATAATTTTGTAAGATCCCTTAAACCAAAAAAGAAAAAGTAGTAAATTTGTACTAAGATTTTAGATCATGTTTGAATTTGACCAATACCTCGGATTTCTTGCTTTTTTATCTATTTTAACAATCGGCTTCTGGCTGATGATCTTCCTTTTGACCTTTGTCATTCCTTATTGGCTGTTTGGTTCTTTGATGGAATACCTAAAAGAGCGTAGGGAAAAACGCAAATCTTAGGTTTTTAGAAATCAAATCCACCATCTCCATTGCCTCCTCTATTATCGGAGCTTCTTTTTCTTTCCTGATTTTTCTTTTCATTGATTCTATAGGTCATAGAAAGGTTGAATGATGGTAAACTTCGTCTGAGTTCCACCTCATTCTCCAAGGTGTTGGTTAATGTTTGTAATCGCATCCGTGCGGTATTGAACAAGTCGGTTGCCCGAATGGATAGGGTTCCTTTTTTATTGAATATGTCTTTGTTCAACGCCATACTCGAAAAAAATACAGATTTGAATTTAGAGATTGCAGTTTCTCTCGGTCCTCTGTAAAAGAGTTGTATTTGCCAGTCAATATCTTTAAAAATGGTAAGTTTCCCGTTAATCCTGGAAAACCAACTCAAATTGGTTCTGTTAAGATCTAATCCTTCGTGTGAGCCTATGGTTTCTAAATTAAAGAGATTAAAGTTGGCAAAAATCCTTGATTTTTTGGTGGGGTTGTAACTGAGTGTAAATTCGAATCCGGTGCGGTTGTTTTTTGCCAGATTGATGGGGTATCGCTTGAGGATAGGGATTTCAACCATTTCGGTGCCCGACTCATTTTCACTGACCGCAACTGTTTCTCCACTGTCTTCTGAGATCACTGTGAATACGTCCGTGGATGTTTGGTAGTACAAGGAAGTATTAAAAGTCATTTTATCCCATCTTTTTAGGTAGCCAATATCTACTGTGTTGGAGTAGCTTGGATCTAGGTCTTCATTTCCTTGGAAAAAATTGGCGATACTGGCTCTAGAGGGGAAAGGGTTTAGAAACCTACCCCGGGGTCTGGAAATCCGCCTGCTGTAACCCAAAATAACACTTTCTCCCTCCTTGAACTCATAGGATAAATTGAGGGTGGGAAAAAATCGGGTGTATTTTTTTTCGTTGTAGTTGTTAATGGTACGTTGATCGACTACGATTCTGGAATCCTCCATCCTCAGGCCAAGAAGTAAGGAAAATTCATCAAGCTTTTTTCCGAATTGAGAATATAGGGCATTGACGTGTTCCTTGTAGATCAAAACATTTGAAAGCTCCGTGTTTCTCTCAAAAGCTCCATTTCGGATTTGAAGTACCTCAAAGTCCGTTTCTTGATTGGAGAAATCTCCCCGGTATCCAAACTCAAACTGGGTATCCTTGTCTAAGGGTAAAACATAGTCTGCTTGTAAAAGCATCCTTTTTTCACTTTGAATTTGATTGACTTTTTCGTCCCTATTGGGCAAGCTACTATCAATGTCAGCCCGTTCATCCTCATCGTTCTCTTCATATTGGAACACTGCGGTAAACGTTTGTCCTTTCTCGTCGATCTCCGAGTCGAAATTGAGGCTGATCTGACGGGCATCGTCTTTGTCTTTTTCCAATTCGATCAATTCGGACTGATCGGTTAAATCACGTTGGGTGTCATAATTTTTTAGGATATTTTGGGTGTAGTCGTCTCCACTCCGGTCGCGGATGAATCCACTCAGGATCAATGAGGTTTTTTCTTTTAAATAGTACTCTACACCTAGACTGGAAAACAAACTGAAGTTTTTTCGTTCTGGTTCACGTAATTCTTCTAGATAAGTACTTGGGTCGGCACCGTTAAAAAACTCAGTGTTGTTGTATATCCGTCCGACGGACAGTCTTTTATTGTAGGAGTTGGTCGTGAAGATGTTAAATTTATTTTTTCGAATGTTGACATTTGCCGATCCCCCGTAACTGGAGGGAATGACATCGGTGTAGGTTTGTCCTGCGTTGGCCACAAAATTTCCATTGAATCCCAGCAGCTCTTGTTTTTTTAGAATGATGTTTAAAATCCCCGCAGTGCCCTCTGCACCATAGCGTGCAGAAGGGGAGGTGACGACTTCTACCTTTTCAATGGATTCGGCGGGGAGCTGCTGTAATCCTTGTGGACCAGAGATCCCAACCAAACCAGAGGGTTTTCCATTGATCAAAATTCTAACATTGTCGTTTCCCCTCAGGGCTACATTGCCCTCCATATCGACGGTTACCGAAGGTACATTGTCCAAAACATCAGCGACACTTCCACCCCTTACGGTAAGGTCTTTTCCTACATTGTAGATCCGCTTGTCGAGTCGAATTTCCACTTCTGTTTTTTCGGCCATTACCTCAACGCCTTCCAAGGCGGTACTGGAAATGAAAAGGTTTACTTTTCCAAGATCCATAGCTGATCTGATGGTCACCGCTTCTTTTTTAAAACTTTCAAAACCAATGTATTCGATGGTAATATCATATACGCCGGGTGTGATTTCAATATTGAACTTTCCCTCAAAATCAGTGATCCCCCCTTGAAGACGATCGGGTTTTTTCTGATTCTTAAGGCTAATGTTTGCGTATTCTAAGGGTTGTTGGGTTTCTTGATCTATAACCACGCCACTGAGTTTTATCTTGGGAGCATATTCCGTCGGGCGTTGTCCTAAAAGATTAAAGCAGATCAAGATCAGGGGGAGGAGATGGATGATTTTCATGAAAGTAATTCCTACAATTAAGACCTTTAAACTTCAATAAGGTTTAATGCTGTTGTAGAAAATCGACTAGATTTTCCAAGGGTCTTGCCAAAACCCCTGATTTTGTATCGGTTACGATAGGCCGCTCGATCAACTTGGGATGCGAAATTAGTAAGTCTAATAGTTCTTCTTCCGACCATTGTTTTGAAGAAAATTCTTTTTTCCAAAGGGTTTCGTTTTTTCGAATGATCTCCAAGGGTTTTTTGTTGATTTTATTCAAAACTTCCCTTAGGGTATCTCGATCAAAAGGCTGTTCTAGGTATTTGACGATTTCGAAATCTTTTCCTTTCTCTTCGAGATAATGGACGGCTTCGCGTGACTTTCTGCAACGGGGGTTGTGATAAACGGTTAGTGACATGATACAAAAAACCCATCCTTGGGGGATGGGTTAGGATATTAAATCATTATTTGAACTTATCAATGACGGCTTTAAAGGCGTCGGGATGGTTCATGGCCAAATCGGCCAAAACCTTTCTGTTTAGTTCGATGTTGTTGGCTTTGACTTTGCCCATAAATTGGCTGTAGGACATACCGTGTTCTCTCGCTCCTGCATTGATTCTTGCGATCCAAAGTGCGCGGAAGTTTCGCTTTTTGGTTCTGCGGTCACGATAGGCGTAGAGCATGGCCTTTTCGACGGCGTTTTTTGCGACCGTCCAAACGTTTTTCCTTCTTCCAAAATAGCCTTTGGCTTGTTTGAGGATTTTTTTTCTGCGGGCTCTAGAAGCCACTGAGTTTACTGATCTTGGCATTTTAATTTAGTTTTTTGACATGGGCGGTTTTTCAACACTTTTGAGCCACATATCAGGGTGATACAAAAATTTAACCGAAAGGATTTATTTTAACCTGAGTTGTTCTTTGATACTTTTTTCATCGCTTTCGTGCACCAAGCCCGAATGGGTAAGTTTTAACTTACGCTTTTTGGATTTCTTGGTAAGAATGTGATTTTTGAAGGCGTGTTTTCTTTTTATTTTTCCACTGCCGGTGACTTTGAATCGTTTTTTGGCACTGGATTTGGTTTTCATTTTAGGCATTGCTGATGCTATTTATAATTCTAATTTATTTCTTTTTTGGTGCGATGAACATGATCATCCGCTTTCCCTCTAATTTGGGCATCTGTTCTACTTTTCCTATTTCTTCAAGGTCTTGCGCCAATCTTAACAATAAAATTTGCCCTTGTTCTTTAAACACGATGGATCTTCCTTTAAAAAACACAAATGCTTTGAGCTTGGCTCCATCATTGAGAAACTTCTCAGCGTGTTTTTTCTTAAACTCATAATCATGTTCATCGGTTTGGGGTCCAAATCGTATTTCTTTTATAATCACCTTTGTGGCCTTGGACTTGAGTGCTTTTTCGCGTTTCTTTTGCTCGTAGAGGAATTTCTTATAATCCAAAATTTTGCACACTGGGGGGGATGCTTTGGGTGAAATTTCTACCAAGTCCAACTCAAGCTCTTCGGCAAGGGCAAGGGCTCTGGGAAGTCTGTAAACACCTACCTCAACGTTGTCTCCAACCAATCTGATTTCGGGGGCGGTTATTTTTTCGTTGATTTTATGAGGATTCTCTTTGATGATCCTCGCCGGTTTATTCGATCTTCTCCTTCGTATTGCTATGACTGATTGCTTTTAAATTAATTTTCAAATTTGGAAATACTCTCTGATACCTCCGCTCTTACGAGTTCTAAGAAACGCTCAATCTCCATGGAACCCATATCACCTTCACGGTGTTTTCTCACAGCAATGTTACCCATTTCTGCTTCTTTTTCTCCCACGATCAACATAAAAGGAACCTTACTCAGTTCGGCTTCTCGGATTTTCTTTCCGATGGTCTCATTTCTGTTGTCTAAGGAGGCGCGAATTTCGTTATTTTCAAGGAAATTTAAAACTTTTTGGGCGTATTTTTCGTGTTTTTCACTCACACTCAATAAGTTCACTTGGGTTGGGGCGAGCCAAAGTGGAAAATTACCCCCGGTATGTTCCAAGAGGATGGCTACAAATCGCTCGAGACTTCCAAAGGGTGCTCGGTGGATCATGATGGGGCGGTGAAGTTCATTATCACTGCCTTTGTAGGTAAGGTCAAATCTTTCCGGTAGGTTGTAATCTACCTGAATGGTTCCCAATTGCCACTTTCTTCCCAAGGCATCTTTGACCATAAAATCCAATTTGGGCCCATAAAAAGCAGCTTCGCCCTCCTCGATTACAAAATCCAAGTTCTTTTCCCGAGTAGCGTCGATGATGGCTTGCTCTGCTTTTTCCCAATTTTTAGGATCTCCAATGTATTTTTCCGGTTTTTTGGGGTCGCGAATGGAAACTTGAGCTTGGAAGTTGTTGAAGCCCAAAGATCCAAATACGTACAAGACCAAATCAATTACATTTTTGAATTCCTGATCCAGTTGATTGGGGGTACAAAAGATGTGCGCATCGTCTTGGGTAAAGCCTCTAACGCGTGTGAGTCCGTGGAGCTCACCGCTCTGTTCGTATCGATAAACGGTTCCAAACTCAGCATAGCGTATGGGCAATTCTTTGTAACTCCAAGGGCGGGTATTGTAAATTTCACAGTGGTGAGGACAGTTCATGGGCTTTAGGAGGAAGGTTTCACCCTCGGCAGGAGTTTCTATGGGTTGAAAGCTGTCCTCTCCGTATTTTTCGTAATGTCCCGAGGTCATGTAAAGTTCTTTGTTACCAATGTGGGGGGAGATGACCTGTTCGTATCCGGCTTTCTTTTGGGCAGCTTTTAGGAAATCTTCTAATCTCCCTCTTAAAGCAGCTCCTTTGGGTAACCACAGCGGGAGGCCTTGTCCTACTTTTTGGGAGAAGGTAAACAATTCCAATTCTTTACCCAATTTTCGGTGGTCTCGCTTTTTTGCTTCTTCCAAAAGCTCTAAGTACTGGGTGAGTTCTTTTTGTTTGGGAAAAGAGATGCCATAAACCCTGGTAAGTTGTTTGTTATTCTCATCGCCCCTCCAGTAGGCACCAGCCACGTTGAGTAGCTTTACGGCTTTGATGAATCCGGTGTGGGGAATGTGGCCACCACGGCATAAGTCCGTAAAGTCGGCATGGTCGCAAAAGGTGATGGTACCGTCTTCTAAGTTTTCGATGAGTTCAATTTTGTAAGGGTTTTCGTCCTGCTGATAAAAATCCAAAGCCTCTTGTTTGGAGGCAGTTCGCATTTTGAATTCAAATTTTTGACGGGCAAATTCCAAGAACTTTTTTTCGATGTCCTTGAGTTCTTTTTCGGTAATGGAATGCGCTCCAAAATCTACATCGTAATAGAAACCATTTTCAATGGCAGGTCCAATGGTGAGTTTGGCTTTGGGGTAAAGCGATAAAATGGCTTGGGCCAAAACATGGGCTGAGGAGTGCCAGAAAGCTGTTTTCCCTTGCTCGTCGCTCCAAGTGAACAATTGGATTTGTCCATCTTCATGCAATGGGGTGGCCGTTTCTACAACCTGATCATTGAAGCGGGCAGAAAGGACATTTCGGGCTAAACCCTCACTGATGCTTTGTGCGATTTCAAAAGGGGTAGTTCCCTCGGAATAGGAACGGATGGATTGGTCGGGAAAACGAATTTCAATCATGGTCGTCTAATGCTGGGCAAAGATAAGGGGTCTGTTGCTGGCACGCAATCGATTCTTTAAAGTTTTGTTTTTCGTTTACCCAAAAGGGCATTGACCAATGTTTTGACCCCGGAAAAACCATAATGCATGGCAGTAATTAAAAAAAGGATACCTAAAATAAGTACCGGAACATACAAGGAGTGGGTCTGATTTTTAAAGGCTTGATGCACAATTACTGGACCGATAAAACAGCAGAGTAAAAACAAGCTCATTTTTTTTAGACCTTTTTGAAGTAAGGATTTGTTCATCAATGATTTTTGTATAGTAAAGATAAACAAGTAAACATAGATTCGTGTTTAGTTCTTCATTTCATTCAACACAAGGGTCTCGGTTATGAGTAGTCGATTGGTCTATGGGTTAATTTAGCAAGTACGCAACTAACTAAAATCCGCTGTTGTTGAACTTGTCGAAAAAAGGATTTTCGTGAGTAAGCCACTACTACTGATTAGTTATATCTATTCTTAGGCAACATTTTTATTTTCATATTTTTTGATTTCGTCTAATTCCCCTTTTTTTTATCATGCTCGTCTTCTATATCGAAATCATCCTGGAGTCCAAGCCAGAATTTAGCAGAATTTCCAAAATATTTGCTCAAACGAAGAGCAGTGTCCGCAGTTATTCTGCGCTTTCCTTTTATTATTTTCGATATTCTTGTCTGCGGTATTTTTAAATCTTTAGAAAGTCGATAAGCTGAAATTTCAAGTGGCTCAAGAAATTCAAAATTCAAAACTTCGCCGGGATGTACATTTGCTAATTTTTCCATTTTTCTCACTTTTTTAATGATAGTCAATTATTTCAACTTCTTTGGCGTTTCCATTATCCCATCGAAATATTATCCGCCATTGTTTATTAATTCTAATGCTATAAATCGACTACTTTTTATAGGCATTTATCGCCCCACGAACGTTTTTGTGTTCTTCTAATAAGGCTTTTGCTTCTTGGAGTGAAACTTGGAGTTCATCCATGACCATACGTTCGGCCCTGCCCACCAGTTTATTGTTGGACAATTTCATGTCCACCATTTTGTTGCCTTTGACCCTTCCCAGTTGGATCATGGTGGCAGTGGTGATCATGTTAAGGATAAGTTTTTGTGCGGTTCCGGCTTTCATACGGGAGCTGCCGGTTAGGAATTCAGGCCCTACTACCACTTCGATGGGGAAATCGCTGACTCGCGCAAGAGGGGCATTGGGGTTACAGGTGATGCATCCGGTGGGAATGCTGTTTTCCCGGCATTTTTTTAGTCCACCTACCACATAGGGGGTGGTTCCCGAAGCCGCAATACCGACGATGATATCGGCCGAACCGATTTGGTGGGCTTGGAGGTCTTTCCAAGCCTGTTGGATGTCGTCTTCTGCGTTTTCAATGGAATTCCGCAGGGCATAGTCCCCCCCTGCAATCAATCCGATGACTTTTTCGGGAGGGGTACCGAAGGTAGGAGGACATTCCGAAGCATCCAATACCCCCAGACGTCCACTGGTTCCGGCACCGATGTAAAAAAGGCGGCCTCCGTTTTGGAGCTGCTCGATCACTTTTTTAATCAGTCGTTCGACTTGCGGCAAAACTTTCCCTACTGCTTTAACCGCATTCTGGTCTTCTTGGTGTATCCCTGCAAGTAGTTGCTCTACGGTTTGGGTTTCCAAAGCCTGATGATGGGATGCTTTTTCCGTGATTTTTTCAAACTTCATAAAACGAAACTAAATGAATAAATTCCACCAAATCACCTGTTCAATGTAAATAAATTGTTAATTTAGTGTTACCTAAATATTACCAAAATGAAACGGTGGTTGAGAAGGTTCACCCATAACCCGCTTATTTCAGCTTATCACATCATGATCCATCGCATGAAAAAATTTGGAGCGTGCTACAAAAATTTCTATGAGGAGATTACCAGACTGTGATCAGTAG
Source organism: Flavobacteriaceae bacterium (assembly GCA_965662705.1). Lineage (GTDB taxonomy): Bacteria > Bacteroidota > Bacteroidia > Flavobacteriales > Flavobacteriaceae > UBA8316. The sequence goes on along the minus strand of CBFIIP010000046.1, from coordinate 10,416 downwards.
TTCTCCCGACTTATGCTAGCTTTTGATCCAAGTTTTCTTTAATGGCGTCGAGGAATTTCTTCGTGGTCAAATAGTGTGAGGGATTGAGATTTTCCTTGTGGATTAGCAATGCCAAGTCTTTGGTCATTTTACCACTTTCAACGGTTTCAATACAAACGGCTTCCAAGGTTTTACAAAAATCGATCAAAGCTTGATTGTTGTCCAGTTTACCACGGTGTGCCAATCCTCTGGTCCATGCAAAAATAGAGGCAATGGGATTGGTCGAGGTTTCTTTGCCTTGCTGGTGTTGACGGTAGTGTCGGGTCACTGTTCCATGAGCTGCTTCGGCTTCCATGATCTCTCCATCCGGGGTAACCAAGGTGGAGGTCATGAGTCCTAAGGAACCAAATCCTTGTGCTACTATATCGGATTGTACATCGCCATCGTAGTTTTTACATGCCCATACAAATCCACCATTCCATTTTAAGGCTGCGGCAACCATGTCGTCAATGAGTCGGTGCTCGTAGGTGATACCGGCCGCCTCAAAACGGTCTTTGAATTCGCTGTCAAATACTTCTTGAAAAATGTCTTTAAATCGACCGTCATAAGCTTTCATGATGGTGTTTTTGGTAGAGAAGTAGAGAGGCCAACCTTTGTCCAAAGCACGGTTCATACAGGAACGCGCAAATCCATAGATGGAGGATTCGATGTTGTACATGCTCATTGCCACTCCGTTTTCCTGGAAGTTGTATACCTCCCAGGAGGTTGGCTCACTTCCGTCTTCCGGGGTAAAGGTCATGGTCAATTTTCCTTTTCCGTTGATGATGGTATCGGTGGCCTTGTATTGATCACCAAAAGCATGACGTCCGATACAAATGGGCTTGATCCACCCTTGAACGTAGCGGGGAACATTTTTCATGATGATGGGTTCTCTGAACACGGTTCCACCAACAATGTTTCGAATGGTTCCATTGGGGGAGCGGTACATTTTTTTGAGTTTGAATTCTTCCACACGATCTTCATCTGGGGTGATGGTAGCACATTTTACGCCTACTTTGTGTTTTTTGATGGCTTCCGCTGCATCAACGGTGATTTGGTCTTCTGAAGCGTCACGGGATTTGATCCCCAAATCATAATACAAAAGTTCGACATCTAAATAGGGGAGAATAAGTTGTTCTTTGATGAATTTCCAAATGATCCGAGTCATTTCGTCACCATCGATCTCAACGACCGGGTGGTCTACAACAATTTTTGACATTTATTTCAATTTAGTTCATGCAAATATAATGAAGCAATGGCATAGTTTTATGCCCCCATGTCCCCAATTTATAGGTGACTTCAAAAAAAACCGCTAAAAAGCGGTTTTAATATTTTATTGTTCTTTTATACGAGCTTTTTTACCTCTCAGATTTTTGAAGTAGTAAATTCTGGAACGTCTTACTTTTCCTTTTTTATTGATTTCAATCTTCTGGATGGTCGGCATGTTGAGTGGGAAGATTCTTTCAACTCCGATGGTCCCGGACATTTTACGAATGGTAAAAGATTTGGTAAGTCCTTGTCCTTTGATCTGGATGACCACGCCTCGAAAGAACTGTGTTCTTACTTTGTCACCCTCACGAATTTCATAGAATACAGTGATGGTGTCTCCTGTAGAAAATTCGGGAAAGTCTTTTTTCTGAATGTATTCTTGCTGAACAAAATTAACGAGTGTTTCCATTATAATACTGTCTTGGCCAGAGCCTCTGGGGGATGTCCGATTGAATTGGGTGCAAATTTAAAACTATTTTTGATTTAAACAACCCAGAGTGGCTCTTTAAATAAAAAAATCAATCCGGGTCTTTTAACAGGTCGGGACGGAGGCTTTTGGTTTTGTCCAAAGCTTGGTTTTCTCGCCATTTTTCGATTTCGGGGGTATTTCCGGAGGTGAGGATTTCCGGGACTTTCCAGCCATTGTATTCAGCGGGTCGGGTATAGATGGGAGGGGCCAATAGGCCGTCTTGGTAGCTGTCGGTTAGGGCGGAGGACTCATCGCCTAAGACTCCGGGAATGAGACGGATGATGCTGTCACACAATACCGCCGCAGCCAGTTCGCCTCCCGAAAGGACAAAATCACCAATTGAAATTTCACGGGTGATTAGATGATCCCTGACCCTTTGATCCACGCCTTTATAATGCCCGCAAAGGAGGATGATGTTTTTTTGGGTGGAGATTGTATTGGAAATGGCTTGGGTAAGCTGCTCACCGTCAGGGGTAAGGTAGATGATCTCATCGTAGTCCCTTTCCGCTTTGAGTTTTTGAATGCATCGATTGATGGGTTCAATTTTCATCACCATACCTGCGCCCCCGCCAAAGGGATAGTCGTCTACTTGTTTTTGTTTGTTTTGGGCATAGTCGCGGATGTTGTGAAAATTGACTACTACCTTTTTGGCTTCCCTAGCGCGTTTAAGGATGGAGGCCTCAAAAGGACTGTTCAGCAATTCCGGAAAAAGGGTAAGGATGTCGATTTGCATTTACTGCAAAGGTTTTATAAAAAAAGAAGTTACCAAAACTTTGGAGGTTTTTTATGGATAGTTAAGGTGGCAAGTGTCATAGATGATTACCGATGTGGGATTTTTCTTAGGTTAATGGTAATTGTGGGTACATTATTTATTAACTATATATATTTTTTATAAAGTTAGTTCTAGGAATAAAAAAAGAGCTGTCTAAAAGGCAGCTCTTTATCAAAATATTTTAAGGTGGCTTATTCAAAGATGATTCGTTCCCGTTCTCCATTGGGTTTTAAAAACAACATACTGGAGAGATTTTTCATGTCTATGCCCTCTACATCTGATATGTCATGGATGTTTTTGTCATTGATTTCCAACACCACAAAGCCTTCATCGATCCCATAGCGATAGAGGCGACGGTTGTTCATCTGTTTTATGATGACCCCTTTTTCAAGATTAAAATCGGCTTTTTGCGCTGCATTAAGGTTCCCGAGGTACATTCCGATAAATTGGGTGACATTATTCTTTTTTAGGGTCACTTCAATGTTTTGATTGGCTCCGTCACGGTTAAAACTGACTTTTACTTTGGTGCCAGGGCGTTTGGTGGACAGGTATCCCGTTAAATCGGAAAAGGTATTGATCTTAACCCCATCTACTTTTTTGATGATGTCACCAGCTTTGAGGCCGGCCTCTTCAGCCCCCATGCCTTCAATGACCTCTCCAATGAGAAATCCTTGGGTGTCTTCTACTTCAAATTTTTCCGCCAAATCGGCATTTAACGCATTACCGGAAACCCCGAGCAGTCCTTTTTGAACGTTGCCGTACTCGATCAAATCTTCAAATACTTTTCTTACAATATTGCTGGGCACCGCAAAAGAGTAGCCCACAAAGCCCCCGGTAATGGAGGAAATGGCGGTATTGATCCCGATCAACTCCCCATCGGTGTTGACCAATGCGCCCCCGCTGTTGCCCATGTTTACTGCAGCGTCGGTTTGAATAAAGGATTGGTTTTTGTTATCCCGATCGTTAAGATCGCGGGATTTGGCACTGATGATCCCCGCCGTAACAGTGGAATTGAGGTTAAAGGGGTTCCCCACGGCCAAAACCCATTCTCCGATTTTGGACATCTCGGAGTCACCAAAGGGGATAAAAGGCAAGGATTCCTCGGTTTTGATTTTTAGTACCGCCAGATCGGTATTGGGATCCGATCCGATGATTTCTGCCACATAGGTCTTGTTTTTATTGGAGGTCACCTCAATTTCTGAGGCATTTTCAATCACGTGATAGTTGGTGATGATCAATCCATCGGGAGAGACAATGACACCGGAACCGGTTCCGATCCGCTTTTCGTCATAGGCATCCCCGTAGAAATTTTTAAACCAACTGGGTACATTTTCTTGTTTAATACTAGTATTCTTGACGTGAACCACCGCATTGACGGTTTTTTCTGCCGCCACGGTAAAATCCGTCATTTCGCCGGCTACGCGGCTGGTGTTAAAACTATAGGTGGTGGGAATCAGGTTGGGTTTCTCATTTTCTACGATTTCCACTTTCTCATCCGAAAAATAGTCGTGAGCTGCCAGAGTGACCAAAGCACTCACCACAGCAATCAATAGGGTTTTTAATGTAGATTTCATTTGCATTTTCTTTTTATAACTCAAAATTAAAGATTCTATTTTTTTAATGAAACTGATTTAACGACTATTTAACAGATTTATTGGAGGCTTATTTTCCCTAAATTAGCTCCATGAATTTTCAATTCGACAAATACCAGGGGGCGGGAAACGACTTTATCATTTTGGAGGATCGGTCTGCCCAATTTCCCGATCAGCAGTTTGATCAGATCCAAAAGCTGTGTGATCGTCATTTCGGGATTGGTTCCGATGGATTGATCCTATTGAGAGCTTCAGATCGAGCCGATTTTAAGATGTTGTATTTCAATTCTGACGGACGTCCGAGTAGCCTTTGTGGTAATGGTAGCCGTTGCGTTTATGCTTTTGCCCACCAACACGGTTGGGTAGGTGCTGAGGGTTCCTTCGAAACTTCCGATGGTTTACACAAGGCTTCCCTGACCGCTGAGGGTGGGGTATGTATTCATATGAGGGACGTCGATCGGTTGGAAGAGCGTGGCGATGCTCTTTTCCTAGATACCGGTTCTCCGCATCATATCGAATTCGTCGATGAGGTGGCATCCATTAATGTCAAAGAAAAAGGCAGGGTCATTCGCTATGGGGCTCCCTATTTGGAAGAAGGTTCTAATGTAAATTTTGTCGAGCAACTGTCCCCTGATACGTTTAAGATCAGAACCTATGAAAGGGGGGTAGAAGATGAAACTTTAGCCTGCGGTACGGGAGCTGTGGCGGTCGCCATTGCGGCTTATCATCACCAGCTAACATCTATAAATGTACTTAATATACATGCAGAAGGGGGGATATTAAAAGTCTCCTTTATTTCCGATGCTGGGCAGTACAAGAACATTCAATTGGAAGGGCCTGCGACATTTGTGTTTTCCGGAAATTTTAAAATAGTATGACGCTTCAAAATGAAAAGGTAAAGCTCAGGGCCCCAGAGCCTGAGGACATCGACACCTTGTTTGATTTGGAAAACGATGAACTTTGGTGGAAATACGCCGATCGGGTCCAGCCTTATTCCAAAGAACTTTTGAAGGAATACCTCGCTCATGCACAAAAAGATATTTTTGAGACCCGTCAACTTCGATTTACCATTGTCAACGCTCAGGATCAAGTCGTCGGCTTTGTTGATTTGTTTGATTTTGAACCTTTACATCACCGTGCGGGGGTGGGTTTGATCATACGCAAAGAAAATCAAAGGCAAGGCTATGGAGCGGCAGCTTTGGAGTTGCTCAGTGATTACGCCAAAACACATTTACAATTGCACCAGCTTTACGTTCATATTGCCGAGGAGAACCAAAGCAGTATTCGGCTTTTTGAAAAGCAAGGTTATGTCTTTTCCGGCAACAAAAAAGATTGGAATTTTTATGAGGGGGCCTATCATAACGAATCGATATATCAAAAGTTGATCAGATGAAGTACCGACAAAAAATATTGATGGTTCTGGTTTTGATGGGGTTGGTCATCGGTTCTTATTTTGTATACTTATTCAATAAAACCTTTTTTTGGGATAACACGGCTTTTGAGGAGGAAAAGGTCTATGTATATCTGAGAGAGGAGGATGATTTTTCGAGTTTGACAAGGCAATTGAAACCATTATTAAAGTCGGTCACTGACTTTAAAGTGGCTGCGCAAAAAAAAGGATATTACGATCGGGTAAAATCCGGAAAGTTTGCCATTATTAAAGGAAATAACAATAACGATATCATCAATTCACTTCGTGGTAAAAGCCTGACCGTGCGGGTAACTTTTAACAATCAGGAGCGTTTGGAAAACTTGGCAGGGCGAGTGGCCCATCAGATTGAGCCGGACAGCTTGACCTTACTTGATGCTTTCTTGAATCCTGATTTTTTGAGTGCAAAAGGGTTGATACCCTTCAACAGCTTGGCCATGTATTTGCCCAATACTTACGACTTCTTTTGGAATACTTCTGCCGAAAATTTTAGAGATAAGATGTGGCAATCCTATCAAAATTTTTGGTCGGAAGACAGAAAAAATAAAGCTGATGCCTTGAACTTGACCCCTTTGGAAGTGACCAGTTTGGCAGCAATTGTCCAGAAGGAAACCCAAAAAATTGACGAACGGCCTCGCGTGGCTGGGGTCTATCTCAATCGGCTGAGGAGGGGGATGAAACTCCAAGCGGATCCTACGGTGATTTATGCCATGAAGTTGTCATTTCAAAACTTTGATACCATTATTAAGAGGGTGCTTTACAAGGATTTAAAAATAAAATCTCCTTTTAATACCTATCAAAACAAGGGACTGCCTCCAGGGCCAATCCACATGCCGGATGTTTCCTCCATTGATGCCGTTTTGAATGCCGAAAAACACGACTATCTGTATTTTGTTGCCAACCCCAATAAGCCGGGTTATCATTTGTTTGCCAAGAATGGACCAGAACACAACCGCAACAAAAAAGTATATACCAATTGGCTCAACCGAAATCGGGTGTACCGTTAAGCTTCCTGGTGGATGATAAAAATAGCGGGTTTTTTGCGGAGGCTGATTTTTGTTTTTTTCCAGACTTTTACGGGCATGGTTTTGATCCACTCCTCCTTTTGGGTGAGTTCATAAGCGATGCAAAGTTGGGTCTCCGGACTCAATACCATTTTTAGGTCCTCCAACAGCTTTTCGTTTCGGTAGGGGGTTTCCATAAAAATTTGGCTTTGATTTATTTTTTTGGACTTGTTTTCCAAGTTTTTGATGGCTTTTTTTCGTTCGCTCCTATCGATGGGCAGGTAGCCGTTGAAGGCAAAGTTTTGACCATTCAATCCCGAGCTCATCATGGCCAAAAGGATGGAGGAGGGGCCCACCAAGGGTTTTACTTTGATGTTCATTCGATTGGCCATGCGTATTATATCGGCGCCGGGATCTGCTATTCCGGGACATCCCGCATCTGAAATCAAGCCCATGTCTTTGCCATTTAAACAAGGGTCTAAATAACTTTGAATCGCTTCCTCTAGTGTATGTTTGTTAAGCGGAAAAAGTTGGAGTGCCGATTGTTCTTTTTCTGGAGTTATTTTTTTAATGAACCGACGGGCCTCTTTTTCATTTTCTACGATGAAGTGATCCAAAACACTAATGGTTTGTTTGATTTGAGGGGGAAAATAGGTTTCCTCCAATTGCTCACCCAATGGACTGGGAATAAGAAAGAGGGTGGCCGTCATCACAGCTTATTTATAAGTTGATCACGACGGGTGTTGCAAGCCTGATTGATAAGGTCAAAAACAGCTTTAAAGTCTTCCATGTCGCCATAGTACGGGTCAGGGACTTCTCCGGATGCGATCAATAGCGCTACTTTTTTTTCCTCCTCGTCGTTGGAGGCAAGGGAAAGGACATGGGATAGGTTTTGAAGATCCATGACGTATATCTTATCGAATTTCCGAAAGTCGGCAGTGGTGAATTTTCTGGCTTTAAGATGACCGATTGAGATACCATTTTGAGCAGCGACATCGATACTTCTTGGGTCGGGAGGTCGGCCAATGTGAAATCCTGCAGTACCAGCAGAATCGACGGTAAAAAGAGCATGGGGTAATTTTTCTCTTAAAATGCCTTCGGCCAAAGGGGATCGGCAGATGTTCCCCAAACAGACCATGAGAACGGAGGTTTTCACTTTTAGATGTTAAAGAGAGAGTTTGTTGTTGAGATCCTCAACGTATTTCCTGAATTGTTTGTCGGTAAAACTTAGGTTGTCCACCGTTTTACAGGCATGCAATACAGTAGCATGGTCTCTTTTTCCGATTTGACTTCCAATGCTGGCAAGTGAAGCTTTGGTGAATTTTTTGGCAAAATACATGGCCAACTGACGTGCCTGTACGATGTGTCTCTTCCTTGTTTTGGATTGCAATGTGGCCACGTCCATTTGGAAATATTCGGAGACTACTTTTTGGATGTAGTCTATGGATACTTCACGCTTGGTGTTTTTGACAAATTTATTGACGATCTCTTTCGCCAACTCAAGGTCGATATCTACCCGGTTAAAGGAGGATTGAGCAATCAACGAAATAATGGCACCCTCCAATTCACGGACGTTGGTTTTGATATTCTTGGCAACAAACTCGATGATATTGTCGCTGATGCTTACACCATCTCTAAACAATTTATTTTTGAGAATCGAAATTCTGGTCTCTAAATCAGGAATTTGCAATTCTGCGGACAATCCCCACTTAAATCGTGAGAGCAACCGTTGTTCTATGTCTTGCATGTCCACCGGAGGCTTATCAGAGGTAATGATGACCTGCTTGCCATTTTGGTGCAAATGGTTGAAAATATGAAAGAAAACGTCTTGGGTTCCTGACTTTCCGGAAAAAAACTGAACATCGTCAATGATTAATACATCGATAACTTGATAAAAATGTATAAAGTCGTTACGAGTATTTTTTTTGACGGACTCAATGTATTGTTGGGTGAATTTTTCAGCAGAAATATAAAGCACCGTTTTGTCCGGGTATTTGTCTTTGATATCAACACCAATAGCATGAGCCAAGTGGGTTTTTCCAAGACCTACCCCACCGAAAATCATCAGGGGATTGAATGAGGTTCCACCGGGTTTGTTGGAAACGGCCATCCCTGCGGATCGTGCCAATCGGTTGGAATCTCCTTCCAAAAAGTTTTCAAAATTATAGTTGGGGTTGAGTTGGGACTCAATTTGTAAGTTTCGAATCCCAGGGATGACGAAAGGATTTTTGAGCTCACTGTAAAAAGCCTGTAGGGGAGCATCTACTTGTTGGGCTTTTACACCGGACTGATTGCTACTGGGAATGCGTTCCGTAAAAGGGGTTTTGTTCCCAAAGGTGTTTTCCATTTTAATAACGTAAACCAATCTGGCATCTTTTCCCAATTCTCTGGTCAGAGCTATTTTCAGGATTTTTACGTAATGTTCCTCAAGCCACTCGTAAAAAAATTTACTTGGTACTTGGATGCTCAATGAATTATCGGTGAGTTTAAGAGGGACAATTGGTTCGAACCATGTTTTGAAGGCCTGTTGCTGGATATTATCTTTGATAAAGACCAAACAATTTTTCCAGGTTTTTTCAGCAGATGCCTCCATTCAGTGAGTGATAAAATGGTTTTTTTGATGGAATTGTATACTCAAATATTCGAGTTTCATACCTTCACAAATATTGAAATAAATTCCTAAAAAAAAATATTTTTTTGTGTTGATTTTTTAATTTTTTTTCATGAAATTATGCGAGACACCTATTTCTCTTTTTAATTCCTTTTTTTATGATAACTTATAGAACTCATGCCTTTAGAGTGAGATACACTGAAACCGATCAGATGGGTTTTGCCCACCACAGTAATTATCTCAATTATTTTGAAATGGCGAGAATCGAATGGCTCAACAGCCGAGGATTTTCATACGCCGCACTGGAGAAACAAGGGATCGTTATGCCGGTGGTAGCGGTTGACATTAAATTTAAATCCCCTGCATTTTTTGATGATATTTTGACCATTCAACTTTCCGTAAACGAAGCACCCAAAGCAAGCATTAAGATCCAATATACTGTGATCAATGAAAAGGAAGAAGAGTTGGCCATTGGATCAACTACTTTAGCTTTTTTAAATACCCAAACCCAAAGACCCATTCGCTGTCCAGAATCACTATTAAAAATTTTCTAATCATTATAGAGGGTGACCAGTCGATCCTCCTTAATACGAGTATTGTGGGGCGTTTCAAGGTTTTCAATCACCGGCCCTTTCAAACCACCGCCAAGTATTTTTGGGGTAATGAATATTCTGGCCTCGTCCCAAAGTCGGGCATCTATAAAATGCTGTAGGCTTTTGGTTCCTCCTTCAATGATTACGGATTGAATTCCTCTTTCGTACAATTGGTCTGAAATTTCATGGGGGGTTAAACCATTTTTTCCTTCCTCTTCTTTATGGGGTGTCTCTGGAACAGTAATAATTTTCTCTCTATCTAAGTTTCTTTTTTCCTTGATGTCTGATAGTCGTTGGTTGGGATCAATGACAACAGGAATGGGATCATTGCCTACCCACAGCCGTGTGTTGAGCTTGGGGTTGTCCGCTATGGCGGTTTGAACACCGATCATTATTGCCTGTTCTTGACTCCTCCATTGATGAACCCGTTGTTTGGAGAGGTGGTGGGTCAACCAGTATTGCTCATCGGAATTCTTAGGAGCGATAAACCCATCAGCACTTTCCGCCCATTTCAATATGATATAGGGTCGTTTTTTTTGGTGAAAATGAAAAAATCGGCAGTTTAATTTTCGGCATTCCGCTTCCAAAACCCCCGTTTTGACTTCACAGCCTATAGATTTTAGTTTTGCAACTCCTCTACCGTGTACTATTTTGTTTTC
>CBFIIP010000045.1:0-14828 GCA_965662705.1 Flavobacteriaceae bacterium | reverse complement strand
CAATACGGCGCGAACCGCCCCACCAGCAATTACTCCGGTACCTTCAGAAGCAGGTTTCAAAAACACCCTAGCCCCTCCGTACTTTCCTTTTTGTTCGTGAGGCAAAGTACCTTTGGCAATGGGAATACGAACCAAATTCTTCTTGGCATCTTCTACGGCTTTGGCAATGGCCTCGGAAACTTCTTTGGATTTACCAAGTCCTTGTCCTACTACACCGTTTTCATCCCCAACAACAACAATGGCGGAGAAACCAAAGGTACGACCTCCTTTGGTCACTTTGGTTACACGCTGAACCCCTACCAAGCGGTCTTTGAGTTCGAGACCTGCAGGCTTTACCAATTCAACATTTTTATAATCTTGATACATATTTTTCCTTTAAAAATTTAAACCTGCTTCTCGAGCACCATCGGCAAGGGATTTGACCCTTCCATGATACAAATATCCACTACGATCAAAACTGACCGAACTTACTCCTGCTTTTTGGGCGCGAGCTCCAACCAGCTTGCCCACCAATTGAGCAACGTCGCTTTTGTTTTCTGCTTTGGTATCTGACACCTCTTTTTCACGAGAGGATGCTGCGGCAATGGTAGTGCCATTAACATCGTCTATGACTTGAGCATAGATTTCTTTGTTACTTCTGTAAACAGACAATCTGGGTTTTTCGGCAGTACCTTGAATGGTCTTCCTGATCCTGAGATGTATTCTGTTTCTTCTGGCTGATTTTGTTAATCCCATGGCTTTATTATTATGCAGATTTACCTGCTTTTCTTCTGATTTGTTCTCCTACAAATTTTACACCTTTCCCTTTATAGGGTTCAGGTTTCCTGAAGGAACGTATTTTTGCGGCCACAAATCCCAACAATTGCTTGTCATGTGAACTGAGCTTGACGATGGGATTTTTACCTTTTTCCGTAACGGTTTCTACTTTAACCTCTGGTGCAATATCAAGTAGGATATTGTGAGAATAACCGAGGGCAAGATCTAATTTTTGCCCTTGATTGCTGGCCCGATACCCTACGCCTACCAATTCCAATTCTTTAGTGAATCCCTTGGAAACTCCTTCGACCATATTGTTGATCAAAGCACGATAGAGCCCGTGTTTTGCACGGTGATCTTTTGAGTTAGAGGGACGATTGACGGTGAGAACGTTTTCGTTCAATTCAAATGAAACTTCGCTGTAGCCTTGCGTTAATTCTCCCAACTTACCCTTAACGATAATCTGCTCCGCCTGGATGTCAACATTGACGCCCTCTGGGATAGTGATGGGATTGTTTCCTATTCTTGACATTGCTGTTCTTTTTATTCCTATTAATAAACGTAACAAAGTAATTCTCCACCAACATTTTGAAGGGAGGCTTGTTTTCCGGTCATAACTCCTTTTGAAGTAGAAACGATAGATATTCCCAAACCATTCAAAACCCTAGGGCAGCTCTCTGAAGAGGCATACTTCCGTAAACCGGGCGTACTGATCCTCTGTATTTTCTTAATCACCGGCTCTTTGGTGATTTTATCATACTTCAAAGCAATTTTGATGTTGCCTTGTCGGTTATCTGTTTCTTCGAACTTATAGCTCAAAATGTAACCTTGATCGTATAATATTTTGGTAATTTCTTTTTTCAAATTAGATGCGGGAATATCAACGACCATATGTCCGGCGGCATTTGCGTTTCTAATTCGGGTCAAATAATCTGCTATAGGATCTGTAAACATATCTTTTTATTATTTTACCAACTGGCTTTGGTTACTCCTGGAATCAACCCTTTGTTGGCCATTTCACGGAAGGTTACCCTTGAAATTCCAAATTGACGGATGTATCCTTTGGGACGTCCGGTGAGTTTACAACGGTTGTGCATTCTGATAGGAGATGCATTTCGGGGTAATTTTTGTAAAGCTTCGAAATCGCCGGCTTCTTTAAGGGCTTTTCTTTTTGCAGCGTATTTTGCCACGATTTTAGCTCTTTTTCGCTCGCGAGCTTTCATTGATTCTTTGGCCATATCTAACTCTTTTTAAAGGGTAATCCCAATTCACTTAATAAAGACTTTGCTTCCTTGTCCGTTTTGGCCGACGTTACGAAAGAAATGTCCATACCTGATATTTTATTTACTTTATCGATATCTATTTCGGGGAAAATGATTTGCTCAGTAACCCCCAAGTTGTAATTTCCTCTACCGTCAAATCCACTGGCTTTTACTCCTTGGAAATCTCTAACCCTGGGCAAAGCAGTGGTGACCAATCGATCTAAAAACTCATACATGCGTTCTCCCCTTAGGGTAACTTTAGCACCGATGGGCATTCCTTTTCTAAGCTTAAAGGCGGCAACGTCCTTTTTGGAAATGGTAGCAACTGCTTTTTGACCTGAAATTCCAGTCAACTCTTCGATGGCGTAGTCGATCAGTTTCTTGTCGGCTACGGCAGCCCCCACACCCCTGCTGATTACAATTTTTTCTAACTTGGGAACCTGCATCACATTGGCGTAACCAAATTCTTCTTTCAAGGAAGTAACAATGCGATCGTTGTATTCTTGTTTTAGTCTTGCTTGATAACTCATTACACTACTTCGTTATTTTTTTTTGCATATCGTACCTTCACTCCATCGTCTTCTCTAAACCCAACACGAGTCGCTTCTCCGTCGGGAGTAGTCAGGGACAAATTAGAAATATGGATGGGAGCTTCTTTTTCTATGATTCCCCCTTGTGGATTTTGTGCACTTGGTTTGGCGTGTTTCTTGATCACATTAACCCCTTCAACGATGGCTTTGTTCTGATCGCGTATGACCTTGACCACTTTGCCTTCGGAACCTTTGTGCTCCCCTGCAATGACCAGTACTTTATCGTCTCTTTTGATTTTTATTTTAGTCATAATCATAAATTAGAGCACCTCTGGTGCCAGTGATACGATTTTCATAAATTGTTTATCACGAAGCTCTCTGGCTACAGGGCCAAATACACGGGTTCCTCTCATCTCTCCGGTAGGATTCAACAATACACAAGCATTGTCATCAAAACGGATGTAAGATCCATCGGCACGTCGCACCTCTTTGGTGGTACGAACAACCACCGCTTGAGACACTTGCCCTTTCTTGACCGTTCCTGAGGGAGCGGCTTCTTTGACTGAAACAACGATCTTATCTCCAAGTGAGGCATATCTTCTCTTGGTCCCTCCCAATACCCTGATGGCCAAAACTTCCTTGGCTCCCGTATTGTCGGCTACTTTTAATCTGGATTCTTGTTGTAACATGTTTACTTAGCTCTTTCTATTATTTCAACCAAACGCCAACATTTAGATTTACTCAAAGGACGGGTTTCCATTATTTTAACTGTATCGCCAATGTTGCAATCATTAATTTCGTCGTGGGCGACATATTTTTTTGTTTTTAAAACGAACTTACCATACATAGGGTGTTTTACCCTTTTGACCTCTGCAACAACGATGGATTTTTCCATTTTATTACTGGTCACGATACCGATACGTTCTTTTCTTAAATTTCTTTTTTCCATATCCTCAGGCGATAATTTCGTTTTCTTTAGCACTAATAGCTGTTAGCAAACGAGCCACTGTCTTTCTTGCAATTTTGATTTGTAATGGGTTTTCTAATGGGCTCACTGCATGATTCATTTTCAGATCGGACAATTGTTTTTGTTGTTCCTGTAATTTGTCTTTGAGATCCTCCAAGGATAGCTTTTCGATTTCTGATTTTTTCATATTCTTATCTAATTAGGCTTGAAAGTCTCTAGCAATGACAAATTTGGTTTTTACAGGCAATTTTTGAGCGGCCAGTCTCAATGCCTCTTTGGCAACATCTAAGGGTACCCCAGCCACTTCGAACATTATTCTACCAGGCTTTACCACGGCAACAAAATATTCAGGCGCTCCTTTTCCTTTTCCCATACGTACTTCCAAAGGCTTTTTAGTGATGGGTTTGTCTGGAAAAATCTTAATCCATAACTGCCCCTCCCGCTTCATGTAACGTGTAGCTGCAATCCGCGCCGCCTCTATCTGTCTTGAGGTAATGAATTTTGAATCCAGGGATTTGATACCAAACATACCATTGGAGAGCTGACTTCCCCTTAAGGAGTTCCCCTTCATACGTCCCTTTTGGGCTTTTCGGAATTTGGTTCTTTTAGGTTGTAACATTTTACCTATCGATTATTGTTGTTTCTTCTTCTTTGCTGACGTCCACCGCCACCGCCACCTTTGTTGTTTCCTCCTCCGGATTTTTTGGACATGCCTACCAAGGGGGAAAGTTCTCTTTTACCAAAAACCTCTCCTTTCATAATCCAAACTTTGATCCCCAATCGACCATAGGTGGTGTGTGCTTCCACCAAGGCATAGTCAATATCTGCTCTAAAAGTGGAAAGTGGAATTCTTCCTTCCTTATAGGATTCTGATCGGGCCATCTCTGCTCCGTTCAAACGGCCAGAAATTTGGATCTTAATCCCCTCAGCGTTCATACGCATGGAAGCAGCAATCGCCATTTTTATAGCACGGCGATAAGAAATTCTGCTTTCTATTTGTCGGGCAACACTTGCAGCGACCAACTGGGCATCCAACTCAGGACGTTTGATTTCAAAAATGTTGATTTGAATATCTTTGTTGGTAATTTTTTTCAATTCCTCCTTAAGCTTGTCAACTTCTTGACCTGCTTTTCCGATAATGATACCCGGACGAGCGGTGGTGATAGTAACCGTGATCAATTTTAGTGTACGCTCAATGATTACATTGGAAACACTGGCTTTGGCCAATCGCGCATGGATGTACTTTCTGATTTTATCGTCCTCAGCGAGTTTATCTCCATAATTGCGACCACCATACCAATTGGAGTCCCAACCTCTGATGATTCCCAAGCGATTGCCGATAGGATTTGTTTTCTGTCCCATATTAATTTTCTACGTTATTGGCGCCGAGAACCAAGGTAACATGGTTCGAGCGTTTTCTTATTCTATGTGCTCTACCTTGTGGAGCTGGACGAAGGCGTTTCAACATTTTACCACCATCCACTTTAATTTCTTTAACAAACAAATCAGCCTTTTCAACATCGGCCTCTTCATTCTTAGCTTGCCAATTCGAAATAGCAGAGATCAAAAGCTTTTCCAATTTTCTCGAGGCTTCTTTAGGGCTGAACTTTAAAATGGCCAATGCTTTATTGACATCTTCACCCCTGACCTGATCTGCTACCAATCGCATTTTTCGCGGTGAGGTCGGACAATTGTTAAGCTTAGCAAATGCAATACTTTTATTTGCTTCTTTTAACGCTGCTGCGGATTCTCTTTTACGTTTTCCCATGTCCGTAAATTATTTTTTTCCTTTATTTTTTGCCCCTGCATGACCTCTAAAGGAACGTGTAGGGGAGAATTCACCAAGTTTGTGTCCCACCATGTTTTCTGTGATGTAAACAGGAACAAACTGACGACCGTTGTGAACGCCAATGGTTTGACCAACAAAATCGGGAGTAATCAACGAAGCACGTGACCAAGTTTTGATCACTGATTTTTTGTTTTCTTCCACGTTTTTCTGAACCTTTTTTTCAAGGCTAAGGGCAACGAATGGACCTTTTTTTAATGAACGAGCCATAGACGATTATTTTTTCCTGCGTTCGATTATAAATTTATTACTGGCCTTGGTTTTAGAACGGGTTCTAAATCCTTTGGCAGGAATGCCATTTTTAGATCTTGGATGTCCACCGGAGGCACGGCCTTCACCACCACCCATGGGATGATCCACGGGATTCATAGCAACTGGTCGGGTTCTGGGTCTTCTTCCGATCCATCGGGAGCGTCCGGCCTTACCGGAAACCAACAATTGGTGGTCGGAATTTGATACTACCCCAATGGTTGCCAAACAAGAAGTGGGGAGGGTACGGGTTTCACCGGAAGGCAATTTGATAGTCGCCAGTTTTCCGTCGCGCGCCATCAACTGAGCAAATGCTCCGGCACTTCTTGCGATCACTGCCCCGGCACCGGGACTCATTTCTATACAAGAGATGATGGTACCCAATGGGATCTTGGAGAGGTAAAGTGCATTGCCCACTTCGGGGGACGCTTTTTCTCCTGAACTTATTTTTTGCCCGACTTGGAGACCGTTTTGTGCAATGATGTATCGTTTTTCGCCGTCTTTGTATTCCAACAAAGCGATAAAAGCCGTACGATTGGGATCGTATTCAATGGATTTTACCTCGGCGACAACATCAAATTTGTTTCGCTTGAAATCGATCAAACGATATCTTTTTTTATGCCCTCCACCGCGGTGACGGACGGTCATTTTCCCTCTGTTATTTCTTCCTCCGGTACGCTTTTTCGGAACGAGCAAGCTCTTTTCCGGCTTATCAGTAGTAATTGCGTCAAATCCATTTACTACTCTAAATCGCTGCGCGGGGGTTACCGGTTTTAATTTTCTTACTGACATCAGACGCGATTAAAGATTACTATAAAAATCTATGGCATCCCCCTCAGCGACCTGAACTACCGCTTTTTTGGTAGCGTTGGTCTTTCCTGATTGGATACCGGTTTTGGTGTATTTCGTTTTGCGTTCGGGACCGTAGTTAAGGGTTCTCACTTTTTCTACCGATACTCCGTAGGTGGCCTCAACAGCTTTTTTGATCTCTACCTTGTTTGCTTTGGTATTCACCAAAAAACTATAACAATTGTGAAGCTCACTTGCGGTGGTGGCTTTTTCTGTAATTATAGGTTTAATTAAAATATCCATTGCGTTAGGCTTTGTTTAAAATGTTCTCAATCTCGGCAACAGCACTTTCAAATAAGACCAAAGTTGTGGCATTGGTTATTTGATAAGTATTTAGTTCTGAGTTAGTTATAACTTTAGAATGTGCCAAATTTCGAGAGGACAAATATACATTATTATTCGGTTCACCCAAGACCACCAAAGACTTTTTGCCGGAGATGCCCAATGCATTTAGGACGTCGCTGTAAGCAGCTGTCTTGGGAGCCTCCATTTGGAAGTCTTCGACAACCATGATGGATTTTTCTTTTGCTTTGATACTCAAAGCAGATTTTCTGGCCAGTCTTTTGACTTTTTTGTTGACCTTTTGGCTGTAATCTCTTGGGGTGGGGCCAAAAATTCGCCCTCCTCCTCTAAAGATGGGATTCTTGATACTCCCTGCTCTGGCAGTACCAGTTCCTTTTTGTTTTTTGATCTTCCGAGTGCTTCCAACGATTTCGGCTCTTTCCTTAGACTTGTGGTTTCCTTGTCTTTTATTGGCCAAATGTTGTTTTACATCCAGATAGATGGCGTGATCGTTAGGGTCGATTCCAAAAACCGTTGGGCTTAACTTCACCTTTCTTCCGGTTTCCTTTCCTTTATTATTCAGTACTGATACTTCCATTATTTCTGAACGATTACATATGAATTTTTATGACCGGGAACACAGCCTTTCACTACCAAAAGATTTTTATCAGTAACAACTTTAACAATAGATAAGTTTTGCACTTTTACCTTTTGGTTTCCGGTTTGACCTGCCATACGCATCCCCTTAAATACCCTTGCAGGATAGGAAGCGGCTCCAATAGAACCTGGGGCTCTCAATCGGTTGTGTTGTCCGTGAGTGGCTTGTCCAACCCCACCAAATCCATGACGTTTTACCACCCCTTGAAAACCTTTACCTTTGGAGGTTCCGGAGACATCGACAAACTCTCCTTCGTTAAAATGGTCTACCGTGATAGTGTCCCCTAATTTGTATTCTTCTTCAAAATTCTGGAATTCGATGAGCTTTTTCTTAGGAGCCGTATTTGCTTTTTTGAAATGCCCTTTGGAAGCATTGCTGGCTCTTTTTTCTGCCTTGTCATCGAAACCCAGTTGAAGCGCATCATACCCGTCAACCGCTTTGGTTCTGACTTGGGTAACCTCACATGGCCCTACCTCCAATACTGTACAAGGGATGTTTTTCCCTTTTTCGTCAAAGAGACTGGTCATGCCGATTTTTCTTCCTATTAACCCAGACATTATTTTTGTTTATTAGTTATACTTTGATTTCTACTTCAACACCACTGGGCAACTCCAATTTCATCAAAGCATCAATGGTCTTTGAAGAGGAACTGTAGATGTCCAAAAGGCGTTTGTATGAATTTAATTTGAATTGTTCTCTAGATTTTTTATTTACGTGAGGAGAACGCAATACGGTAAAAATCTTTTTGTGGGTGGGCAATGGGATGGGACCCGTTACCACCGCACCGGTGGTTTTTACAGTCTTTACGATCTTGTCGGCAGACTTATCCACCAAATTGTGATCGTAAGATTTTAGTTTTATTCTAATTTTTTGGCTCATGCGCTGTGCTTTATTCGTTGTTTCCTTTTACTGCTGAAATGACACTTTCTGAGATATTGCTGGGTGTTTCAGCATAGTGGTCAAATTCCATGGTTGAAGTAGCACGACCCGATGAAAGGGTTCTCAAAGCGGTTACATAACCAAACATTTCCGATAGCGGTACCTCAGCTTTAACCACTTTGGATCCGGCCCTGTCATCCATAGAATTGACTTGACCTCTTCTACGGTTCAAATCTCCTACGATGTCTCCCATATTTTCTTCCGGAGTCAAAACCTCCAGTTTCATAATGGGTTCCATAATCACAGCACGTGCTGCTCTTGCAGATTCTTTAAATCCGAGCTTTGCAGCCAATTCGAAAGAAAGAGAATCGGAATCTACAGGGTGGAAGGAACCGTCTTTTAAGGTTACTTTCATGGCATCGACCTCAAATCCGGCCAAAGGTCCATTTTTCATCGAATCTCTAAATCCTTTTTCAACAGAAGGAATGTATTCTTTGGGAATGTTTCCTCCTTTGATCTCATTAACGAACTCAAGCCCAACTTTACCTTCTTCGGCAGGCTCGAGTGTAAAGACGATATCGGCAAATTTACCACGACCACCGGTTTGTTTTTTATAAACTTCTCGGTGATCTGCAACAGCAGTAAGTGCCTCTTTGTATTCTACTTGTGGTTGCCCTTGATTTACCTCTACTTTGAATTCTCGACGCAATCGATCGATGATGATGTCCAAGTGCAATTCACCCATTCCGGAGATAACCGTTTGCCCAGAGGCTTCGTCGGTTTTGACTTGGAAAGTGGGATCTTCTTCTGCGAGTTTTGCCAAAGACATGCCGAGCTTGTCCACATCAGCCTTCGTTTTAGGCTCCACCGCAATACCGATTACTGGATCGGGGAAGTCCATACTTTCCAAAATGATGGGAGCTTTTTCGGCAGAAAGGGTATCTCCAGTTTTGATATCTTTAAATCCTACCGCTGCACCAATGTCTCCTGCCTCTATATAATCTATGGCATTTTGCTTATTGGAATGCATCTGATAGATCCTTGAGATGCGCTCCTTTTTTCCGGTACGGTTGTTTAGCACATAGGATCCGGCGTCCAACCTTCCGGAATAGGCTCTAAAGAACGCCAAGCGACCTACATAAGGATCGGTGGCGATTTTAAAAGCTAAGGCTGAAAAAGGTTCTTTGGCATCGGGCTTTCTGGATATCTCATTATCAGTGTCAGGATCAGTACCTACAATAGCTTCTTTGTCTTCGGGTGAAGGTAAGTAACGACATACCGCATCCAGTAGAAACTGTACTCCTTTGTTTTTAAATGACGATCCACAGACCATTGGGATGATACTCATGTCCTGAGTAGCAGCGCGCAATGCATTGTGTACCTCATCTTCTGTAATAGAATCTGGATCCTCAAAATATTTTTCTAGGAGGTTTTCATCGTATTCAGCAACGGCTTCTATCAACTGTCCTCTGAGCGTTTCTGCCTCTACTTTTAGATCTTCGGGTATATCGATAACGTCGAAAGTAGATCCAAAGTTTTCATCGTGCCATACAATGGCTCTGTTTTTAACCAGGTCAACAATACCCTTAAAATCCTCCTCGTCTCCAATGTTTAAAACAATGGGAACGGCATTGGATTTCAGCATATCTTTTACTTGCTGACAAACCCCCAAAAAGTTAGATCCCTGTCGGTCCATCTTATTAACAAATCCGATACGTGGCACTTTATAATTGTCTGCCAAACGCCAGTTGGTTTCGGATTGTGGCTCTACCCCGTCAACGGCTGAAAATAAAAAAACCAATCCATCAAGTACTCTGAGAGATCGGTTTACCTCAACCGTAAAATCTACGTGACCAGGGGTGTCGATAATGTTAAAGTGGTAACCCTTGGCATCTGCGGTGGGTTGACCTTGTTCTGTTGGAAATTGCCATATACAGGTAGTCGCTGCAGAAGTAATGGTAATTCCTCTTTCTTGCTCTTGCTCCATCCAATCCATGGTAGCAGCACCATCGTGTACTTCACCAATTTTGTGACTTACACCAGTGTAGAACAATATTCTTTCGGTGGTAGTTGTTTTTCCTGCATCAATGTGAGCAGCAATACCAATATTCCGAGTGTATTTTAAATCTCTTGCCATTTTTGATTAAAATCTGAAGTGTGAGAATGCTTTGTTGGCCTCGGCCATCTTGTGAGTATCTACTCTTTTCTTCACGGCAGCACCTTCTTCTTTGGCGGCAGCCAATACCTCTTGGGCAAGGCGGAGTGCCATTGATTTCTCATTTCGCTTTCGCGTTGCAGTTATTAACCACTTCATGGCCAGAGAAACTTTTCTATCTGGACGAATTTGCATTGGAATTTGAAAAGTAGCTCCTCCTACCCTTCTGCTTCTTACCTCAACATGAGGCATTACATTGGATAGTGCATCTTTCCATAATTCCAGTGGCGTCTTTTCTTCATCTTGGTTGCGCTGCTCTACAATTTCCATTGCATCATAAAAAATATTGAAGGCAGTAGATTTTTTTCCATCCCACATCAACATATTAACAAAACGGGTGACCAATTGGTCGTTGAATTTTGGATCGGGAAGCAGGGGGCGTTTTTTTGCTTGTCTTTTTCTCATAATTAGTCAGTAAAGGAATTCAGGCTATTTTTTAGGTCGTTTTGCGCCATATTTGGATCGGCGTTGCAGGCGACCTTCCACTCCGGCGGTGTCCAGTGCCCCTCTTACAATGTGATAACGGACTCCCGGTAAGTCCTTAACTCTTCCGCCACGAACCAATACTATCGAGTGCTCTTGGAGGTTGTGTCCTTCTCCGGGAATGTAAGCATTGACCTCTTTTCCATTGGTCAAACGAACCCTTGCAACTTTTCGCATTGCAGAGTTCGGCTTTTTAGGCGTGGTGGTATATACACGGGTACAAACCCCACGTCTTTGAGGACACGAATCCAAAGCAGCCGATTTACTCTTCTTGGTAATGGTGACTCTTCCTTTTCTTACTAATTGTGCTATCGTTGGCATATATTTATAAAAAACCCCATTTTTATGGGCGTGCAAATGTAGAAATTATTTTTTTCTATTCAAACCCTTAACCCTCAAAATTTGGAGTTTTTTTTAAAAAAATGGAAGGGATAAAATCCCTATTAAAAATTATTCTTTTTTAACCCCCAAAATGATTCCACCAATTACCCCCCTCAATGGGTGGGCAAATCCTGACAAAAAAAATAACCTCACAAAAAACTGTTTCGTTTTTGGGCAGCTTACAACTCTCAATCCAAGTCAAATTCGCCTGGTATTTGTGATTTATACACTTCATAAAAACCTATACCAAGTGCAAATGGCTTATCTATTTAACTTTTGTTTAAGATTTTTCCTACAAGGGTCTAAGGTTTAAAATACAAAGCCCAAGAAAAAAAGTAAAATAAAGTAACATACTTGCAAAACCCTTATTAACAAAGACAAATTGAGAAAAAATCAAGTTTTTAAAGGTAATTCACAATGATGTAAACCATTGGCTTACAAACTTCCTCTTTACGAAAAGCTCACTTTTACACCATTCGCAATGTTTACCAAAAGATGATCAAAAATAGGAACTATGCTATTGGTATTGTTGGAAAGGTAAGTGATATGGATATCGATAAACTCGAAACACACGGTAAGATCATTAAGGTCAATAAAAATAATCTCTTTTCAGAGGAATAGAAATATTAAGTAAATGTGTTTTTATTTGTTAATGACTTTATTTTGAATTAATTAAACCATTTGCCCTTTTAAGCTCGTTTAAACAAATAATTTCTCGTTTGAAAACCACCCGAAAGGGGTGGTTTTTTTGTTTTATACCGAGGGCTAAGAAAGGTTTAGCACATTTTTATTAAATAGATATTGTTACCTTTATGGCGTTTTTTGTAAGTTACTGAGCCCTATGGAGCTATGGGTGATTACATAAAATTTGTTAACTATATATATGAAATATTTTTGGATTGGCCTTTTTTTGGCATTGTTTTCCCCATTTATCCTACTGGCACAACAAAACGTAAACGTCAGCGGAGTGATCTCTGATGAATACGGAATGCCTCTTCCGGGTGCCACCGTTATAGAAGTAGGAACCACCAATGGGGTATCCTCTGATTTTGATGGTAACTTTACCATTGAAGTGTTAGAAGGAGCAGTATTGGAGTTCAGTTATGTAGGCTATGCCGTCCAGCGGGTTCCAGCCAATCCCGATACCCCCATCACCATCTCCTTGGTGCCGGACAATGCCCTTGAGGAAGTCGTGGTGGTAGCCTATGGAACCCAATCCAAGCAATCCATCGTAGGTTCGATAGCCGTTATATCAGAGAGCGATATCCAATCCCAACCCGCCACCACCATCACCCAAGCCATTCAGGGAAGTGTACCGGGGATCAATGTGATCAATTCCGGTGGAGTACCTGGAACCAACCCTACCATAAGGATCAGGGGAGTCGGTTCTATCAATGCCTCAGCGGCACCTTTGGTGATCGTTGATGGCGCTCCCTTTAACGGTAACCTCAACAGCATCGCCCAAGAGCAAGTGGCTTCCATTTCAGTACTCAAAGATGCTTCCTCTACCGCCCTCTATGGTTCGCGGGGAGCCAACGGGGTAATCATTGTAACCACAAAATCCGGAAAGAAAGGAACCCCCACAGCAGTTTCCATCACCAACCTCTACGGTAATTCTTCAATGGCCACGCCCATGCATGACCTTTTGGGGATTGACGATTACACCCGGTTTTTTTGGGAAGCCTATCGCAATAACGAATTGTATGAAAATCAACTATCATCAGATGCCGCTGCCGCTGCAGCATCATCCAATTTGATCAGTGCGTTGGGCTATAATCCTTATGGAGTAAACCAACCGGTGGACAATCAGGGCAACCTTAGCGGGAGTGCCGCTTGGAATACCGATTGGAAGAAGGCCATCCTCAACAACAATGCCTTTAAAAGACAACACGGTTTGTCGATTTCAGGGGGCAATGAAAAAACCACCTTTTATCTCGGTTCCAACTACCTTAAGGAGGAGGGCCAAGTCAAATCTACCTACTTTGAACGTTTTGCCACGCGGATCAATGTGGATACTGAAGTTAACGATTTTATCCAATCCGGTCTCAATGTCTCCTATTCTACCTCTAAACAAAACGCTCCCAACCAGTCCGGAACCAGCTTTTCGAATTCCATACAATGGATTTATACTATTCCTGGGTATTACCCGCTTTATAAAAGGGATGCCAACGGTGATATTTTAAACGACAGTAATGGTGCTCCCCTGTTGGACTACGGTAACAACAACAGCCAAACGGTCAATGGGGTAAGACCAGCTCTCTCCAATGAAAACGGCTTAGGAGCCATCGTTAACAATGAAATATTGACCAGCAGGGATTATATTTCCTTAAACGGATACCTAAAAATCGACATCCTCCCATCCCTCAATTTTAAGTCCAATATTTTTTATGAAAAAGCAATCTTTGATGATTTTAGGTACACCCACAATAAATATGGTGCGGCCTCATCGGTTGAAGGGCGGGTATCCCAAGACCGTGATTTCTTCACCACCCTCAATGCCATTCAAACCCTTAATTACAGCAACAACTTTGGGGCTCATAGCATCACAGCCGACGCTATTTTTGAGTCCTACCAATTGAAACAAAATCTCCTTGAATCACAAGGGACGGGCTTCCTGCCCAATGTAAAGGTCTTGAACGGCAGCACCATTCCGGAAGGGGTTGGAGGCGCCATCAATGAGGAAAGAATCCTCAGTGCCATCAGCCGTTTCAGTTACAATTACGACAACACTTACTTTGCTGAAGTCTCCTACAGAAGGGATGGATCCACAAAGTTTTCAAGTGACACCCGTTGGGGTAATTTTTATTCTTTTGGAGGTTCGTGGATTCTTTCCAATCAAGATTTTTTACAAAATATCGGGTGGATCGATTATTTAAAATTAAAATTCTCCTATGGTGAATTGGGGAACAACCGGGACATCGGCTTCTTCCCCTACCTTCAGGTTTTTGACACTGGCTATAACCAGCTGGACAATACGGGGGTGATCTCCTCCGAATTCGTTGATCCCAATTTAACTTGGGAAAAAACAGCCTTATACAACTTTGGAACCGAATTTACCCTCTTTGAAGGAAAGCTACTCGGAAGTGTAGAATATTATAGCAAAGAATCCATTGATTTGATCTACGATAAACCATTGGCCCTCTCCACTGGTAACGAATCCATCAAAACCAATGTCGGAGCCATCAAAAACTACGGATTGGAGTTTTCTTTCAATTCAACGGTCTTAAATAAAGAAGACCTTTCGGTCGATTTGGGCCTCAATTTTTCATTTGACAGAAATGAAATTACCGATCTTACACAAAACGAATTCATCAATGGAACCAAAAAGTGGAAAGTTGGAAAATCCCTTTATGAATTTTTTATCCAAGAATCTGCTGGAGTAGATCCCGATGATGGTTACCAGATGTGGTACAAAGATGTGTTAACCAATGAAGGGGTGAATACTGGACAAAGAATCACCACCAAAGACTA
>CBFIIP010000044.1:0-2432 GCA_965662705.1 Flavobacteriaceae bacterium | reverse complement strand
GCATAAAGAAAGCAGGCACATCAAATCCTGTTTTTGTTTTGGATGAAATAGATAAAATCACCTCTGGAGTTCAGGGAGATCCAGCTGCAGCCCTTTTGGAGGTGTTGGATCCTGAACAAAACACCTCTTTTTATGACAATTTTTTGGAAATCGGTTATGATTTGTCAAAGGTAATGTTCATAGCAACCGCCAATAGTTTGTCACCCATCCATCCCGCGCTTATAGATCGAATGGAAATGATCAATATTTCGGGTTATACTTTGGAGGAAAAATCTGCCATTGCCAAACGACACTTGTTGCCCAAACAACTCAAAGAACACGGCCTCAAGAAAAAGGATTTCAACCTTAATAAGGCGGTACTTGATAAAATGATTGAAGGTTATACTAGAGAATCCGGGGTCAGAGGATTAGAGAAGCAAGTGGCCAAGTCTGTACGATATGTTGCCAAGTCAATAGCGATGGAAGAGGATTATAAAATCAATCCTAATCCTGAGGATTTACTTGAAATTTTAGGTCCCCAAAAAGTACACCGGGATCTTTACGAAAACAATCATGTAGCCGGTGTGGTTACAGGTCTGGCTTGGACCTCAGTAGGAGGGGACATCCTTTTTATTGAATCGGCTATTTCCGAGGGAAAAGGTCAATTAACCATTACCGGAAATCTGGGCAAAGTAATGAAAGAATCGGCCACCATAGCGATGGAATTCATTAAGTCCAGTAAGGATTTTTTGGGATTGGATACCTTCGCATTTGATGCATATAACGTTCATATTCACGTTCCGGAAGGAGCCACTCCAAAAGATGGGCCTAGTGCTGGAATCACCATGCTTACCTCTTTGGTTTCACTCCTTACACAAAAAAGGGTTAAAAGTAAGTTGGCCATGACCGGAGAAATTACCTTGCGTGGAAAAGTTTTACCCGTTGGAGGCATCAAAGAAAAAATATTAGCCGCCAAACGTTCCAAAATCAAAGAGATCATTCTTTGTGAGGACAATAAAAAAGATGTGGATGAGATCAATCCAAAGTATTTGAAAGGACTAACTTTTCATTATGTAAGTGAAATGAAGCAGGTTTTAGAAATCGCTATTCTTCCCAAAAAAGTTCTTCACCCGAAATCTTTTAAATCCTAGAAAGTTGGATTCCTCTATGATCATTGCGTTGGACGGATTTGCTGCTACAGGTAAAAGCACATTGGCCAAAATGCTTTCAAAACACTATAAAATTCCCTTTATCGATTCGGGTGCTTTGTACCGTGGCATTACTTTTTTTTCAATTGAAAATGACTTTATTAAAGAGGGGGAATTGGATCAAGAGGCATTGC
Source organism: Flavobacteriaceae bacterium (assembly GCA_965662705.1). Classification (GTDB taxonomy): domain Bacteria; phylum Bacteroidota; class Bacteroidia; order Flavobacteriales; family Flavobacteriaceae; genus UBA8316. Next base: position 1,111 of record CBFIIP010000044.1, on the reverse strand, counting down.
GGGCTCATTTGTCCGAATTAAAAATGAAATTTGATCCACAGACCGGAGATTTGTATTTAAACGACAAAAATGTATCTGAGAAAATCCGTCGAGCAGAGGTGTCCGAATATGTCAGTACGATCGCAGCCCTAGATTTTGTCAGAGCCTTTGTACTGAGAGAAATTCGCCAAATGGGAAATCAAAATGGTCTGATCATGGATGGAAGAGATGTAGGAACGGTTGTTTTTCCAGATGCTGATTTTAAGTTTTTTTTTAATTCCTCACCTGAGGTAAGAGCACAGCGCAGGTTTGAAGAAATTACTACTAAAGATCAAAAAATCACTTTTGATGAAGTATTACAGAATCTGTTAATACGGGATAAGACCGACAGCGAAAGGGACTTAGCTCCACTTAAAAAAGCCGACGATGCCATAGAAGTTGATACTTCCAATTTGACCATCAGTCAAGTTTTTGACTTTCTCACTAGAACAATAGACTTTAAATAAAATCTATAATTGTTTGTATATAAGTATATTCCTATTAAATTTGCGGACTCTTATTTGACAGGGGAAAAAGAGAGTTAGTGAATCGTGATTAACCGCTTCTGTTGTTTCAATTTATTTCCCCAAACAACAGGATACAAATTTTGTCACAGCCATGGCTGAGAAAAAAACTACTTCGACTGAGAAAAAAACAACAGAAAAAGTCGAGGAAACCAAACAAACAGCAACCAAAAAGACTACTGCTGTAAAAAAAACCACTACCACTAAGAAAACCACTGCAGCAAAGAAAACCACTGCTGCTAAAGAAACTACAGCTACCAAAAAAACTGTAGCTACCAAAAAAACTGCAGCTACCAAAAAAACTGCAGAAAAAGTAGCCGAAACCAAAACAGAAGTTGCTGTTGAGGATGCCACTCCAACAGAAGCACCGAAGCCTAAAGCCAAAGCAAAAGTCAAAGAAACCGTCGAAGTGGATGAGTTTTTGGACAACTTTAATTGGCATAATTATCAAGAGGGAATTGACGTAATTGAAGATGATCAATTGCGAGAGTTTGAGGCCTTGGTTGCTGAAAATTTTGTAGATACTTCAGATGAAGATGTCCTTGAGGGTGTAATTGTTCATCTAACCG
>CBFIIP010000043.1:0-7319 GCA_965662705.1 Flavobacteriaceae bacterium | reverse complement strand
CTGTACGGCAACACAGCCATCCATTCGATTTTCTTTAAGAACCCTCAACAACTCGTCTGGCAGAAAATCTTTTGCAATTTTTTGCATTGAATTGTCGATCCACGAATATCGAACCGGATCATATCGCCAAAAATGTTGGTGGGAATCGATTCTCATATTTTTATTTTTTCGTGTTCATTTTGAAATAAACACCCAAACATAATTGTTTTAAAGTAGCTTTTCATTGATTTTAATCCTCATTCTATTGAAAGGCTTTTACTTTTTGCCTTGAAATGCCAAGCCCATCGATGCCCAATTCCATCTCGTCACCGGCTTGAAGATACAACTGAGGATCCAAGCCCAGTCCAACTCCAAAAGGGGTTCCCGTGGAGATGATGTCTCCCGGTAGCAAAGTCATAAATTCACTGATGTAGCTGACCAGTTTGGGGATGCCAAAGATCAAGTCAGAGGTATTGCTGTCTTGCATGGTTTTGCCATTTAGTTTGAGCCAAAGTCGCAAATCGTGGGGGTCTTGTATTTCATCGGCAGTGGCAACAAAAGGGCCTATCGGAGCAAAGGTGTCACAACTTTTTCCTTTGACCCATTGTCCCAATCTTTCCAATTGATATTCTCGTTCGCTAATGTCGTTGTGTAAAACATAACCAGCCACATGATCCATGGCATTGTCCTCACTTACATAACTTGCTTTGGCTCCGATGACGATGGCCAATTCAACTTCCCAATCCGATTTTTTACTGTTTTTGGGTAAGATCACATCATCATAGGGTCCAACGATGGCGGAACTTGCCTTAAAAAACAAAACTGGCTCCGTAGGTACTTCCATGCCACTTTCCTGAGCGTGCTTGGCGTAATTCAGACCTACGCATACTATTTTTGAGGGTCGAACAACAGGAGCACCCAATCGAATGTCATCGGCTATTTGTGGGCATTCCCCCTGATGAAGGGAAAGCCATTCCTTTAGTCTTTTTGGCCCCCCTGTCCCAAAAAAAGTTTCGTCATAATCTGAACCAAAGGCTGAGACATCTATTTTTTGACCATTGTCCAATTGAACACCAGGTTTTTCTTTTTCGGGTTTTCCAAATCTTATAAGTTTCATAAAAATTTAATTTCCATTGAGTTTAATGAATCCTCCATCTATAGGGAAGTCAGTTCCAGTGATGAATGAAGCTTCATCACTACAGAGATACAATACCAAATCGGCCACTTCTTGTGGTTTCCCCATTCTTCCTAAGGGTTGAGTTTTTGATAGGTTCTCAAACATTTCTTTTTCCTTTCCAGGATAATTTTTTTTTAAATAATCGTCCACAAATGGAGTATGGATCCTTGCGGGAGAAACACTGTTGCAGCGGATTCCATTATCTATATAGTCTTTGGCGATGGCGTTGGTCATAGCCAAAACCGCTCCTTTGGTGGTGGTGTAGGCCAATCGATTTTTTACTGCAACATGAGAAACGATCGAAGCCATGTTCACAATCACCCCTCCGTGGTTTTTCATTCTGGGTAAAAGGGCCTTTATGCAATTAAAAATACCTTTAACATTGACCTGATACAATCGGTCAAAATCTTCCACCTCAGTTTGCTCAATGTTTCCTACAAAACCAATACCGGCATTGTTCACCAAAATATCAATGGAGGAGGGTAGGGGAGCTATGGCTTCCTTGAGTGCCTGCCATTGGGTAATATCGGTTGTGAGTGTAGTCATTCCCGCCTCTGTAAGGGATGGGTTTTCATTGAGATCCAAGATGAAAACTTCTGCACCCTGTTGACTCAAAGTTTCCACGATTGCCTTCCCAATACCGCTACTTCCACCCGTAACTACGGCTTTTTTTCCGCTTAAATCAAACTTCATTTTTTTATTTTAAAAAATGATTAATATTTTTTCCTTCCATTAACCAAGATAAATTAAACCTTGTAATTTTACCACCTCCATAAGCATTTATATCACCTTCATTTCCGGTTTCGTATAATAAATAAATAAATCCTTCACTGGGAGTGTTATTTCTACCAACTGCCAAAGAAGAATATTTGAAACCCTCTGGATCAATCAATTTTTGAATGGGCCAAGATTTCCCCCCATCAAAGCTAAGCCATACGGTTCCGTTTTTTCGCCCCTTTTGAGATACGATATTGCTGAAAATCAAAATGTCATGATCTTCATAGGGCAGACGATCCAAACCGGCCATCAAGCCATAATCTCGATTTTTTTCACCGTCGGGTAATGCATCACTCACATAGAGATTCTCCCAGCTTTCACCTCCATCAATACTGCTGGCGATGTGACGCATTCTAGGGTTGAGCCCATCCGTGGACAAATGACGCCTTGAGTTATAGTACAAGGTGCCGTCACCCAATTCCACCACCGCTGCTTCGCCGGTTCCATTGGCAGGAAATGGATTACTGGTAAGCCAAGTTTTACCTCCATCATCGCTATATATGGCATTGGTGTAATGATCCTCCCAATAACTTCTGTCGTTCCCTTGCCCATAAAACCTGGTGGTTCTGATCAGTCTCCCTTTGTATTTACCCTTTTTAAGCATGATGCCATGCTCGTTCATATGCATGGAGGGGAGGTTTCCGTTTTTATCGGGAGAAATTTTTATTTCGTAGGTTTCCCATGTCTGCCCATGATCTTTACTGATATAACTGATGATTGGAGCAGGGGGGTGTTTGCTCTTTTCGACAAAGGTGATCAGGGTTTCATTTTTTTCATCAACTGTGAGTCCACCACCGTTGATCCCCGTATCAATCGGGACGACAGCATCCCAATTGGCTCCACCATCCTTACTTCTGCGACTGACACAGTTAACTTGACCCCAAGTGGCCACTACAGACCCATCTGTGGAGACAACGACATTGGGAAATCTCTCGCCTTCAAAGATCATCTGTTGTTCAAAGAAAGGGGGTTGATCTAATGCTTTAATCAATTCATTTTTACCCGTGCAGCAAGAAGCTGACCAAATAAAAATTAATATAAAAAAGCTATTGAATTTCATATCACTTTTAATTTTGGATTTCTCCATTTATCACCCCGATTAAAATCATACAATTCAAGTGATTCTTTTTTCATTTCACTGCTGAAGCCAGAAAGTCTAGGGGCTATATATTTTACATTGGGAATGATCACTAGCGCTCAAATTAGTCCAGCTCAGGTTTCATAGCATCAGATCCATCCAGATTTTCACTCATGGGAAAACGAATGTCTTTGTTTTCTATTCCAGATATTTTACAATCTTTCATTTCTGATTAATTGAATTCTATGGGAATCAAAATCTCATTCCTCCGGTTGATGAATTTGTAAGGGCTATTATAGACCAGTATTTTCGGTAATCCCGAAGGGGTAATTTTTTCTTTTTCAAGTAAATTTTTTAAGACCGCAGTATATTCTTTTTCTTTGACTGTACTGGTATAACCCGAATATCGAATCGCGGCAAAATACCCGCCTTGATCTTCAAATACTGTCAAAGAATCTTCATTGGGCAGAGGGGTGTTGTCTTGGTTAAATTGCTTAGGCAATACAAAAGCCATTGAATTTACCTCCTTTGATTTCTCCATATGAACAGGTGTGGTCATAGCAATTTTTTTTTGCTTGGAATTGTTTCCAGAAATATAACTGAATAATTTTCCAAAACCCGAACCTTCAATATTAGCAGTATGTTTTGCCATCATCACTGGGGGGTAAAATCGAATTTCTACCTCAGAAAAAGATCGAACTACTTGATAAGATTGCATTTCAGTTTGTGACATGACCGAGATGGGTAGCCATAAAAAAACAAGAAACTTTTTGATGAAAATAGACAATAACTTTATAGGTTCTCTCCAAATGACCAGCCTTCGCGTGTGGGTTCTTTAATAAAGGCATCGATGTCGGGTCGGTTGGTGATTTTCATTTTTTCAGCATCGTATTCAATTTTGGCTGCAAAGCGTTGCGCCAAGACACCAACAAGAGCCATCTCGGTCAATTCGGCAGCATAACCGAAGTGTGAACCGGGCAGACTGTTGTCTTTAATTGCATCCAGCCACTCATAAACTGGCCCCTCTTCATGTACCCTGGGAATGGTTTTTTTAGGTGGGTTCTTTTGGAAATCTTTCCACTCTTCTTCAGAGACCAATAGCCTTGGATTGTTTGGCCTTCCACCAGTGATCAATGTTTTTTTATCTCCAATCATAATCATTCCTGAATTATCAAACTCCTTGATACCCCATTCAGGTCTGATTTTAGGTTTCTCTCCGCCTTCGTACCACTTTAAACTTACGGGAGGTTTGTTTCCTCTTGCGCCAAAATGAAAATGGGTCACTGATTCATCGGCAATAAAACCATGTTGTGTTCTGGGACTAGGGACAGTAGCCTCAACAGTATGGGGCATCCCCAGATCAAGTGCCCAAAAAGGCCCATCTAGGGTATGGCATGACCAATCCCCCAACTGACCATTTCCAAAATCATAAAATCCTCTCCACGATTTTGGAGCATATGCCGAGTTGAACGTTCTGTATTTTGCAGGACCCAACCATAAATCCCAATCCAAGTAGTCTGGAATGGGATGGACGGGGGCGGGAAATCGCTCGGGTTTCGTCCAATATTTACCAGGGCCAAAATTGAATTTACCATGCCAAGCATGGACTTCTTTCACCTCTCCAAGTATTCCTTGGTCATACCATTCTTTGATCAATCGAATGCCATTAGTGGTATGCCCTTGATTCCCCATTTGAGAGATAACCTTGTAATAATTGGCCGCCTTTTTTAATGTTCTCAATTGCCAAACATTATGGGCCAGCGGCTTTTCAACATACACATGCATTCCCAATTCCATCGCGATCATTGTTGCTGCAAAGTGCGTATGGTCTGGTGTGGTAATAATCACTGCATCTATTTCTTTGGCCATTTGGTCAAACATGACCCTAAAGTCTTTGAATTTTCTGGCTTTGGGAAACATTTTGTATCCATTTGCGGCTCTATTGTCGTCCACATCACACATGGCAACAATATTTTCCATTGGAACTTTATCCCAATTGGCCTTGCCCCGTCCCCCTACGCCAATAACAGCTATATTGAGGCGATTGTTAGGGGCGTTGGTTAAAAAATCGGGAATTAAAAATAATCCTGTTGAGGCTGCGGTAGTAGATTTTAGAAATGATCTACGGGAGAAGTTATTCATTTGGTTCTTATTAATTTTTTAAAAATATAAAATTATTTGTAAGAAATATTCAAAGATTTTATTAAAAAAATAAAATGAAATTAAGTTTTGATTATATTCAATAGAAAATCATCCCAGAAATTTTTGAGACTAAATTTTTTAATGATTCTTTTTAAGTTAACCTTGAGTTAGTATTTATGAAAAAATATATTTTGTCTTTGGACGCAGGAACCACCAGCTCACGTGCAATACTTTTTGACCAGCGAGGCACTCAATTGGGTCTCTCTCAGTATGAGTTTACTCAAATATTTCCTAAAGAGGGCTGGGTAGAACATGATCCTATTGAGATTTGGAACACCCAACTAAAAGCTGCAAAAGATGTATTAGAAAGTTGCAATGTCAAGGCAGAGCAGCTCGACTCCATTGGAATTACCAACCAACGAGAAACCACCCTTATTTGGGACAGAAAAACTGGGGAGCCGGTTTTTAACGCCATCGTTTGGCAAGACCGAAGGACAGCCGAAATCTGTGAGGAAATTACTGCAACAGGAATGGCTGGGGTTTTTACTGAAAAAACAGGTTTGGTCGTAGATGCCTACTTTTCGGGAACCAAGATCAAGTGGATTTTAGACCAAGATCCTTCATTGAGAAGTCGAGCAAAAAACGGATCACTGGCCTTTGGAACGGTGGACAGTTGGCTGATATGGAACCTTACTGGCGGTGCCTCACATGTCACCGATGCCACCAATGCGAGTCGGACCATGATTTACAACATTCACGATGGGCAATGGGATGAAGCGCTGTTGGAGATTCTTGGTATCCCCCAATCAATGCTCCCGAGGGTTACCAATTCTTCTGAGATCATTGGAACCACCCTACCCGCTCTTTTGGGGAGTCCTGTTAAAATAGCAGGAATTGCTGGAGACCAACAAGCTGCCTTGTTTGGACAATTGTGTACCCAGCCTGGAGATGTAAAAAACACCTATGGTACGGGTTGTTTTTGTATAATGAATACGGGAACAAAGGCCGTCGTTTCTCAAAATAAAATGTTGACTACCATAGCGTGGCAATTGAATGGAGCCGTGACTTATGCTATTGAAGGCAGTGTTTTTATTGCCGGAGCATTAATACAATGGCTTCGGGATCAGTTGCAAATCATTGATGCAGCTGCCGATATTGAAGCATTGGCTGAATCCGTTTTGGATAACGGTGGGGTAACCTTTGTCCCCGCATTATCTGGCTTGGGTGCCCCTTATTGGGATCCACATGCCACGGGAGCCATCATGGGCATTACTAGGGGAACCCAAAAAGGGCACATTGCTCGCGCAGCGCTGGAAGCCATTGCACTCAGGTCTCGCGATATCATTGTCGAAATGCAAAAAGATGCAGGTGTGTCTTTTAAAAGTCTAAAAGTTGATGGCGGTGCGAGTAACAATAATTTATTGATGCAAATTCAGGCCGACATGATTAACGCTGATGTCATTCGACCAAAAATTACGGAGACAACGGCATTGGGTGCAGCATTTTTTGCCGGTTTAGCCACTGGATACTGGTCCTCTATTGATGACCTGAAAAACCTATGGCAAGAAGATCAACGTTTTATCCCATCGGCAAGTGATCAAGTCCAAAAAACCATTTCACAATGGGAAAATAAAATCAAAAAAGTATTGACAAATTAATGAATAGAAATGCTAGTCTGAACGCTTTAGCCAAAGTAGATCAATGGGATGTAGTAATCATTGGTGGGGGAGCCAGTGGATTGGGTGCTGCGGTAGATGCTGCCAACAGAGGCTACAAGACCCTGCTTTTAGAGAAACATGATTTTGCGAAAGGCACGTCTTCCCGAAGTACAAAGTTGGTGCATGGTGGGGTGCGCTATCTTCAAAATGGAGACATTTCATTGGTGATCGAAGCACTCAAAGAACGAGGCATCATGAAAAGGAATGCTCCACATTTGGTAAAGGACATGAGTTTTGTAATTCCTTTCTATGAGTGGTGGAACAGCCCATTCTATGGACTGGGACTCAAGGTTTATGACATGATGGCGGGTAAAATGGGATTGGGTCCCTCTACCTTATTGAATAAAAATGAAACCATAGAACTCATCAATAATGTGAAACAGGATGGTCTAAAAGGAGGGGTCATATACCATGACGGCCAGTTTGATGATTCGAGAATGGCCATTAC
>CBFIIP010000042.1:0-23769 GCA_965662705.1 Flavobacteriaceae bacterium | reverse complement strand
GGAGTAATTGCTGGTGGGGTGGTTCGCGCCGTATTGGAATCAGTAGGCGTTCAGAATGTATTGTCCAAATCTCAGGGTTCATCCAATCCCCATAATGTGGTCAAAGCCACTTTTGATGCTTTGTTGCAATTGAGAAGCCCACAAACCATTGCCAAACAAAGAGGAATCAGTTTGGAAAAAGTTTTTAACGGATAAGTAGAATATCATGGCCAAGATAAAAGTAACGCAAGTCAAAAGCAGCATCAAAAGAATGCAATCTCAGAAAAGAACCTTAGAGGCCTTGGGCTTAAGAGGGATCGGGAAAGCGGTAACACACGAAGCTACCCCTAACATTCTTGGAATGATTAGTAAAGTAAAACATTTGGTTAAAACCACAGAAGTCTAAAAATGAGTTTAGAAAATTTAAGTCCCGCAGCGGGTGCTACCCAAAGAGAAGGAAAACGATTGGGCCGTGGCCAAGGTTCCGGTAAAGGAGGAACGGCAGCGAGAGGTCATAAAGGAGCGAAGTCCAGATCGGGATATTCCAAAAAAATAGGATTTGAGGGAGGACAAATGCCCCTTCAAAGACGTGTACCCAAGTTTGGGTTTAAAAACATCAATCGGGTGGAGTACAAGGGCATCAATTTGGATACCCTCCAAGGACTTGCCCAAGACAACAAGGTTAAAAAGGAAGTTACTTTCGAGAAACTCGTTGAGCTTCGTTTGGCCGGAAAAAACGAATTGGTAAAAATATTAGGCAGAGGAAAGTTGGAAACAGCTTTAAAAGTATCTGCTCACAAATTTTCAGCATCAGCCAAAGCAGCCATCGAGGCAGCGGGAGGTGAAGCAATTACCCTATAATCTAAAGCAATGAAGAAGTTTATTGAGACCATATTAAACATTTACAACATCCATGAGTTACGCGGGAGGATCATCACCACCCTATCGCTCTTGTTGGTGTATCGTTTAGGGGCTCAAGTGGTTTTACCAGGAATTGACTCTGTGCAACTGGCTGAATTGGCCAACCGAACAGATGGCGGTGGTTTATTAGGAATTCTCAATGCTTTTACGGGTGGTGCCTTCGCTAATGCCTCTGTTTTTGCCCTAGGGATTATGCCGTATATTTCTGCTTCCATTGTGGTGCAACTGATGGGAATTGCAGTCCCCTATCTACAAAAACTCCAAAAAGAAGGAGAAAGTGGTAACCGAAAAAGAACACAAATCACACGCTGGTTGACCATATTGATCTGTGTCGTTCAAGCCCCCGCCTATTTGTATGGGCTCTCTGCTTTGGGTGTACCCGATAGCGCCTTTGTTATTGGTAGGGGTCCTTTATTTATGGTCTCTTCCGTAATCATTTTGGTAACGGGAACCATATTTGCCATGTGGCTGGGTGAAAAAATTACAGATAAAGGTATTGGGAATGGGATTTCCCTACTCATTATGGTAGGAATCATTGCCAACCTTCCTTTGTCTTTTACACAAGAATTTGTATCACGGGTTTCCGAGAACAACGGTGGGTTGATGATGATTTTGATCGAATTGGTGTTATGGGTAGTGATCATATTATTAAGCGTACTTTTGGTAATGGCCGTTCGACAAATCCCCGTACAGTATGCCAGAAGAACCCAAGCCGGTGCCAATGAGAAAAACGTATTTGGTTCGCGACAGTACATCCCATTAAAACTCAATGCTTCCGGTGTGATGCCCATCATATTTGCACAAGCGCTGATGTTTGCTCCTGCCTATGTGGGCGGAGCCTTTGGCGATTCCTCCGCAGGTCAATGGTTACAAACCAACTTCTCCGATATTTTCGGATTGTGGTACAACATTTTATTTGCGGTATTGATTATTGTTTTTACCTATTTCTACACTGCTATTACAGTCCCCACCAACAAAATGTCGGATGACTTGAAAAGAAGCGGCGGTTTTGTCCCCGGTATTCGCCCAGGAAACGAGACTTCAGAGTTTTTAGATACAGTTATGTCCCATATCACTTTCCCCGGATCCTTGTACCTTGCTGCTATTGCTGTTTTTCCTGCAGTGGTGGTCAAACTCATTGGAATGCAACAAGGCTGGGCATTATTTTATGGAGGAACTTCCCTGCTAATTATGGTTGGGGTTGCCATTGATACCATTCAACAAGTCAATTCCTATTTGTTAAACAGACACTATGACGGATTGATGTCCAAAACCAGTAGAAACAGAAGAACAGGAACAATTTAATATGGCAAAGCAAGCTGCAATAGAACAAGAGGGTACCATCATCGAAGCATTATCCAATGCCATGTTTCGTGTTGAACTCGAAAACGGTCATGTGGTAACTGCCCATATATCTGGAAAAATGCGTTTGCATTACATCAAATTATTGCCCGGAGACAAAGTTAAATTAGAAATGAGTCCTTACGATTTATCAAAAGCAAGGATTACTTATAGATTTTAAAAGTAGAAAAATGAAAGTTAGAGCTTCTTTAAAAAAACGAAGTGCGGATTGCAAAATCGTCCGAAGAAAGGGGCGTTTGTATGTAATTAACAAAAAAAATCCTCGATTCAAACAAAGACAAGGTTAGATTATGGCTAGAATTTCAGGGGTAGACATTCCCAAACAAAAGAGAGGCGTTATTGCCCTAACCTATATCTACGGTATAGGCAGAAGCCGTGCGCAAGAAATATTGGCAACCTCCAAGGTCAGTGAAGACACCAAAGTGTCCGATTGGACTGATGAGGAAACAGGAAGAATCCGTGAAGCCGTAGGAAGCTTCAAAATTGAGGGGGAGCTGCGATCGGAATTGCAGTTAAACATCAAACGTCTGATGGATATCGGTTGTTACCGTGGCATACGTCACAGAAGCGGATTGCCTCTAAGAGGTCAGCGTACCAAAAACAACTCAAGAACGCGTAAAGGGAAAAGAAAAACCGTAGCGAACAAAAAGAAAGCCACTAAATAATTAGAGACGCATTATGGCAAAAGTTACCAGTAAAAAACGTAAAGTCATTGTTGAAGCATATGGGGAAGCCCACATTAATGCATCCTTCAACAACATCATTATTTCCCTAACCAACAACAAAGGGGAGGTCATCACATGGTCCTCTGCCGGAAAGATGGGTTTTAGAGGATCAAAAAAGAACACCCCTTATGCCGCACAAACCGCTGCAGAAGACGCCTCGAAAGTGGCTTTGGAAGCTGGGCTGAGAAAAGTTAAGGTATATGTTAAAGGGCCTGGAAACGGACGTGAGTCTGCGATCAGAACCCTACACAATAGTGGAATTGAAGTGACAGAGATCATCGACGTTACCCCACTACCGCACAACGGCTGTCGCCCCCCTAAAAGAAGAAGAGTATAATTTTTTAATCTGTTATCGAAGGATCAGACCTTAATTCATAACACAAAAACAACACATGGCAAGATACACCGGTCCAAAATCAAAAATTGCTAGAAAATTTGGAGAACCGATTTTCGGGGCAGACAAAGCTTTCGAAAAAAGGAATTACCCTCCCGGCCAACATGGCAACAACAGAAGGAGAGGAAAAAAGTCTGAATATGCAATTCAATTGCTTGAAAAGCAAAAGGCAAAATATACTTATGGTATTTTAGAACGTCAGTTTAGAAATATCTTTGAAAAAGCGAGTAGCAGTAAAGGAGTTACCGGTGAGGTACTCCTCCAATTATGTGAGTCCAGGTTGGACAATGTAGTTTACCGATTGGGCATCGCTCCCTCTCGGAGTGCAGCACGCCAACTCGTTTCCCACAGACACATTACTGTTAACGGGAAGTTGGTCAACATTCCCTCATATACCCTTCAAGTTGGAGACAAGATAGGTGTAAGAGAAAAATCCAAATCCCTCCAAGCCATCACCGCTTCTTTGGAAGCCAATACTTCAGTTTACGAGTGGATGACATGGAACAACGATACTTATGAGGGCAATTATGTGAGCGTTCCCCAACGCGTTCAAATCCCAGAAAACATCAAAGAACAACTTATCGTTGAATTGTACTCTAAATAATTTAATCACAGGAAGAAAAAAACTATGGCAATATTAAATTTCCAAAAACCCGATAAGGTAATCATGATCGACTCCTCAGAATATGAGGGTAAATTCGAATTTCGACCCCTTGAGCCGGGATACGGTTTGACCGTAGGCAACGCACTACGTAGGGTGCTGTTATCTTCCTTGGAAGGTTTTGCAGTTACCTCGGTTAAAATAGAAAATATAGAACATGAATTTTCTACCATCCCCGGTGTGGTGGAGGATGTTACAGAAATCATTCTCAACCTAAAACAAATTCGATTTAAAAGACAAATTGAAGATGTGGAGGATGAAAAAGTAACCCTAATGTTTGGAGGTCAAGATCAGCTAAAAGCCGGAGACTTCCAGAAGTTTATTTCTGGTTTTCAAGTGCTGAACCCCGATTTAGTAATTTGTAACCTTGAAAAAGGCGTTCAAATGAACTTGGAAGTAACCATCGAAAAAGGAAGGGGATATGTTCCTGCAGAGATGAACAAAAAAGCCAATACTGAATTTGGTGTTATTGCCATCGACTCCATTTTTACCCCCGTTAAAAATGTAAAGTACAGTATTGAGAACTACCGTGTTGAGCAAAAAACAGACTACGAAAAACTGGTTTTTGAAATCATCACCGACGGTTCGATTCATCCTAAAGATGCGTTGACAGAAGCCGCCAAAACCCTCATTCACCACTTCCTATTGTTCTCCGACGAGCGCATTACTCTAGAGGCTGATGAAATTGCACAAGCAGAAACCTACGATGAAGAGTCGTTGCACATGAGACAGTTGCTCAAAACCAAACTCATCGATATGGATCTGTCTGTTAGGGCTTTGAATTGTCTGAAAGCAGCAGAGGTTGATACCCTTGGAGATTTGGTTTCCTACAACAAAAACGACCTGATGAAATTCAGAAACTTTGGTAAAAAATCACTGACCGAATTAGAAGAGTTGGTGGTACTAAAAGGTTTGTCGTTTGGTATGGATTTGACCAAATACAAATTAGATAAAGACTAGTTTTTTAGATCATAAATCATGAAACACGGAAAAAAAGTCAGCCACCTTGGCAGGAAAGTAGCTCATAGAAAATCTATGTTGGCCAATATGGCTTGCTCATTGATTGAACACAAACGCATCAATACTACGGTAGCGAAAGCCAAGGCCTTGAAGCAGTTTGTCGAACCACTGATTACAAAATCCAAAAACGATACTACTCACAACAGACGTTTGGCCTTTAGTACACTACGCAACAAATATGCTGTAACGGAACTTTTTAGAGACATTGCCCAAAAAGTTGGTGACCGCCCCGGTGGATACACCCGCGTGATCAAACTGGGTAACCGCTTGGGTGACAATGCTTCTATGGCGATGATCGAATTGGTAGATTTTAATGAGGTTTACAACACAGAAAAAGCTTCTGCCAAAAAATCGACTCGAAGGAGTCGATCCAGAAAGAAGACGGATAAAGTCGAGAGCCCTGCCATAGCAGAGACTTCGGATGCTATAGAAGAGCAGCCAACAGATAATAATGCGCCTGAAACAAAAAAAACAGTTTCCAAAGCCAAGGACGAAGCGGTAAAAAAAGAGGATGATAGCAAACCAACTGAATCTAAAAAAGAAGAAGGAGCCTAAGTTATTTCATTGTTGATAATTTAAACTTTTTATGAAGGATGAGCTTTTTAGTTTATCCTTTTTTTTATGTTATTTTGTGTTCAATTATGTCATACAAAACAAGAAAAAAAGCACTATTATTATTGGCCGATGGTACTAAGTTTTTCGGTAAAGCCGTAGCTTCAGAGGGTACCCGTTTTGGTGAAATTTGCTTCAATACAGGAATGACAGGCTATCAAGAAATTTTTACCGACCCTTCCTATTTTGGTCAGTTAATGGTCACCACCAACGCACACATAGGAAATTATGGCGTGCACACGGAGGATTCTCAGTCCGATGGGATCAAAATTGCCGGACTGATCTGTAAAAATTTCAGTTATGAGTACTCCAGACCTTTAGCTGATTTATCACTGGAGGCTTATTTGGAGGAAAACGACCTTTTTGCCATTTCCGATGTGGATACCCGCGCCTTGGTGAACTACATCAGAGAAAATGGTGCCATGAATGCCGTGATCAGTACTGATGTGGATCAAGAGGATGAATTGATGAAAGCACTTCAGGAATTCCCAAGTATGGAGGGATTGGAACTGGCCTCTAAAGTGTCAACCAAAGCCCCCTATTTTTATGGTGATCCCGATGCCGAATTCAAAGTTGCAGCTTTGGATCTGGGGGTAAAGACCAATATTCTCAGGCATTTGTCCAATCGGGGAATGTACATCAAAGTGTTTCCCTATGATACCCCTTTTGAGCAAATGCAGGAATGGCAACCCGATGGATTTTTTATATCCAACGGCCCCGGAGATCCTGATCCGCTTCACGGCGCACAGCAAGTCGCTCAAAAAATCATCGAACACGATCTCCCATTGTTTGGAATTTGCTTGGGACATCAAATCATTGCTTTAGCCAATGGGATTCCCACCTATAAGATGTTTAACGGACACAGAGGCATCAACCATCCCGTGATCAATTTATCGACTGGGAAAGGGGAAATCACCTCCCAAAATCACGGTTTTGCTGTTGACAAAGTCGTTGCAGAGGCACATTCTGGGGTTGAGATCAGCCATCTTCATCTCAACGATGAAACAGTTGCCGGACTGCGAATGAAAAACAAAAACTGTTTTTCCGTCCAGTATCATCCTGAGGCAGGACCGGGTCCTAACGATGCCACTTATCTATTTGATGAGTTTTACCAAAATATCAAAAATCATAAAACCAAAAATTAACAACCAATTTAATTTAAACACGAATGAGCGTAATTATTGAAGTCCATGCGAGACAGATTTTCGATTCTAGAGGGAACCCTACTGTTGAGGTTGACGTAACCACAGAGAATGGAATCACGGGCCGTGCGGCAGTCCCCTCCGGGGCATCCACAGGAGAACACGAGGCCGTTGAATTGCGAGATGGAGGCAATGCCTATATGGGAAAAGGCGTTTCTCAGGCAGTGAAGAATGTCAATGAGGTTCTGGCTCAGGAGTTGATTGGTGTTTCTGTTTTTGAGCAAAACAAAATCGACCAAATCATGATCGATTTGGATGGAACGTCCAACAAATCCAAACTGGGAGCCAATGCCATTTTGGGCATCTCTTTGGCTGCCGCCAAAGCAGCTGCCAATGAATTGGGTTTACCTCTCTATCGCTATGTAGGCGGTGTGAGTGCCCATACCCTCCCTGTCCCCATGATGAACATCATCAATGGAGGATCCCACTCCGATGCGCCTATCGCTTTTCAAGAATTTATGGTAATGCCCATCGGGGCAGAGAGCTTTACCCATGCCATGCAAATGGGATCTGAAATTTTCCATCACCTAAAAAAAGTGCTCCACAGCCGAGGATTGAGTACCGCCGTTGGCGATGAAGGAGGTTTTGCACCCACACTGGATGGTACGGAAGACGCACTGGACACCATCCTCAAAGCCATTGAAAATGCTGGGTATAAACCGGGTAGTGAGGTCAAAATCGCCTTAGATTGTGCTGCCGCAGAATTTTATGAGAATGGCGTTTACGATTACACCAAGTTTGAAGGAGATAAGGGCGTCAAAAGAACTTCGGAAGAGCAAGCCCAATACTTGGCTGAGCTTTCAGCGAAATACCCCATCATCTCCATCGAGGATGGAATGGATGAAAACGACTGGGAAGGCTGGAAATCTCTCACCGAAAAAGCAGGAGACCGTGTGCAGTTGGTAGGAGACGATCTGTTCGTGACCAATGTCACACGACTGTCCAGAGGGATAGCGGAAGGCATTGCCAACTCAATATTGATCAAAGTGAATCAAATCGGTACCTTATCTGAAACCATCGCTGCGGTTGAAATGGCCCACCGAGCGGGCTACACCTCGGTCATGTCCCACCGCTCTGGTGAAACCGAAGACAATACCATTGCCGACCTTGCCGTGGCCCTGAATACGGGTCAGATCAAAACCGGATCGGCTTCCAGAAGCGACCGCATGGCCAAATACAACCAACTTTTGAGAATTGAAGAGGAACTAGACTTTGAAGCCATCTATCCTCAGGAAAAAGCGTTTAACGTTCAATAAAATTTAACCAGGAGACGGCATGGGTTAAGTCCACTTCGATTCCTGTTGTTTTTTGACGCTCATTTCATTATTTTTACAATTCTTTATTATACGTATGGCAGACCAAATTGAACTAATTTACAAAGGAGAAAAATATAAATTTCCCGTATTACACGGCTCAGAAAATGAGGCTGCTGTCGATATCAAAAACTTAAGAGCAAAAACGGGTTTGATCACCCTTGACCCAGGATATAAAAATACTGGTGCTTGCCAAAGTGAGATCACTTTTCTCAATGGTGAGGAGGGCATACTGCGCTATCGTGGTTACGACATTGAAGACTTGGCCAACAACAATTCTTTTATTGAAGTAGCTTATTTGCTGATTTTTGGAGACTTGCCCACGACCGAGCAATTGGATCAATTTGAAGACGAAATCAGAGATTACGCTTTGGTGGACGAGGATTTTAAAATCATTCTTAAGAGTTTTCCCAAATCGGCTCACCCTATGGGGATACTGTCTTCATTGACCTCTGCTTTAATTGCTTTTAACCCTTCCTCGGTAGATATCAACTCCGAAAAGGAATTTCATGAAGCCATCATCATGCTGTTGGCCAAGTTTCCTGTTTTGGCTTCTTGGACCCATCGAAAAATGAAGGGCTTGCCCCTTAACTATCCCAACTACGAGCTTAGATATACGGAAAATTTGGCGCATATGATGTTTAGGATGCCCAATAAAGCGTTTGAACCCAGTAAAACCTTGGTCAGTGCTTTGAATAAACTATTGATCTTACATGCCGATCACGAGCAAAATTGCTCCACTTCCACGGTTCGGATGGTGGGATCTTCGCATGCCGGACTTTTTCCTTCTATCGCCTCGGGGATATCTGCCTTGTGGGGACCCTTGCACGGAGGTGCCAACCAAGCGGTCATCGAAATGCTAGAGGAAATTAGAAAAGACGGGGGAGATACAAAGAAATTTATGGCCAAGGCCAAAGACAAAAACGATCCTTTCCGACTCATGGGCTTTGGACACCGTGTTTACAAAAACTTTGACCCAAGGGCCAAAATCATTAAAAAAGCTGCCGATGAGGTGCTCTCTGAACTGGGCATTGACGACCCTGTTTTGGACATTGCCAAAAGACTGGAAAAAGAGGCCCTTGAAGATCCCTATTTTGTGGATCGCAAGCTTTACCCCAATGTGGATTTTTATTCCGGGATCATCTACCGTGCCCTAGGTATCCCTACCGAAATGTTTACGGTTATGTTTGCCATTGGCCGATTGCCGGGATGGATTGCACAGTGGAAAGAAATGCGATTTAATAAAGAGCCCATCGGCCGACCCCGACAAATTTATACGGGGCATACCCATCGCAAATTATAGTTGTTATAGATCTTCGATCCCCGGAAGCTGGTTGGTCGCCTTTTCCGCACTGAGTTTTGAAAAAAACTTAAAGGTAGCCTTAGTGTCGGCTACTACTTTTACAAACTGCTTGTCTTTATAGATGGAATATTCCTGTGCCTTGCCCTTGTATAAGGTCAATTTGTAATAAGGAATCACCAAAGCATAGGTTTCCAAGAGGCTTCTAAACCGCAGGATGATTCCCTTAGGGCGCAATTCTATATTGCAGGTATTGCGGTTGTTGTCCAACACCAAAAGATTGTGGATATCGATAGAGGTTTGGGTAATCACAAGTTTGGAAGACCCTATCCCCCCTTTGGCCCAGCGTTCCCTTAAAGAAAAAGGTTTGCCCACAGCGACCTCTATCTTCTCTTTAACCTCTGGTTCATTATAGGAGACGTTTAATAGCATTTTTTATTTCAAAGATAAGTCATTGTCTATTCTCAAGATAGTTTGGCGTTTATATTTATCTTTGGGCTTTGTTTATGGAATCCTTAGCACATTTACTTTCCCCATCCGTATCGGAATATTTATCTTCGGCCTACGACCTATCGGAGCCTAAACTTGAATTTCAGGCCACCCGAAAAGATTTTGAAGGGGACATTACTTTGGTTCTTTTTCCTTTGTTAAAATTGACCCGTCAAAACCCTACGGTTTTGGGTGAAAAAATTGGGCAATATTTAGTGAAAAATGTCCCCAATGTTTCTCATTATAATGTGGTAAGCGGATTTTTAAACCTTTCCATTTCGGATGCCTATTATTTAGGCTTTTTGGAAGCATTTTTGGCTGTTGAGGATTATGGGCATACTACTGCCGATAAGGATGCGCCCACGGTCATGGTGGAGTTTTCCTCTCCCAATACCAACAAACCCTTGCATTTGGGGCATATTCGGAACAACCTATTGGGAGATTCGGTGTCCAAAATCCTGGAGGCCAACGGCAATCATGTGATCAAAACCCAGATCATCAATGATCGCGGGATCCATATTTGTAAATCCATGTTGGCTTGGCAACGCTTTGGGGACGGGGAGACCCCAGAAAGCTCCGGCCTTAAGGGGGATCAATTGGTGGGCAAATACTATGTGCTGTTTGAAACCAAATACCGGGAGCAAGTCTCGGAATTGATCAATCAAGGAAAGTCGCAAGAGGAGGCAGAGAAAAATGCCCCCTTGCTGTTGGAAGCCCAACAGATGTTGCGGGATTGGGAAAATAATGATCCAAAAGTCAGAAAACTTTGGGCGCAAATGAATCAGTGGGTGTATGACGGTTTTGAAGCGACTTACCAAAAACTGGGGATCGACTTTGATTCTTATTATTACGAAAGTGAAACTTATTTGTTAGGGAAATCCATCATTCAGGAAGGCTTGGACAAAGGGGTGTTTTATACCCGCGAGGATGGCTCGGTATGGATTGATCTTACGGATGAGGGTTTGGATGAAAAATTATTGTTGCGCTCCGACGGTACTGCGGTTTATATGACCCAAGATATCGGTACAGCCACCCAAAGGGTGGCCGATCATCCCCAAGCTGGTGGGATGGTCTATACAGTGGGTAACGAACAAGACTATCATTTTAAGGTGCTGTTTTTGGTGCTTCAAAAATTGGGTTATGATTGGGCCGATTCTCTTTTTCATTTGAGTTATGGAATGGTGGACTTGCCCAGCGGGAAAATGAAAAGCCGAGAAGGTACCGTGGTAGATGCAGATGACCTGATTGCGCAAATGAAAAATACAGCCAGAACCATCGCTACTGAACACGGGAAAATTGAAGGACTGGACGAAGCCGGACGTAACGATCTTTTTGAGAAGATCGGTTTGGGGGCTTTGAAATACTTTATTCTCAAGGTCGATCCTAAAAAGAGGATCTTATTTGACCCAGAGGCCTCCGTAGATTTTAACGGGAATACTGGCCCATTTATACAATACGCTTATGCACGGATTCAATCTTTGTTGAGACGGGTAGGGGAAGATGTGCAAATTCATAAGGATTTGCCCTTGGATGCCAAGGAAAAAGAGATCCTCAAACAGTTAAGTGCCTATCCTGTTTTGGTTCAAACGGCAGGGGAGCAGTACAGTCCAGCTTTGGTGGCCAATTATTTGTATGATTTGGTCAAATTATTCAACTCTTTTTATCAGAATGTCAGTGTCTTTGGTGAGACGGATGCCGATTTGCAATCCATGCGTTTGATGCTGTGCAAGGCTGTTGCGCAGAACATTAAATCTGCCAGTTCATTATTGGGTATTTCTTTACCCGATCGTATGTAAAAAAAAATCGCTCCGAAGAGCGATTTTTATTTTTTGTAGTGTTTGTACTACATGGATGGTGTTTACTTAGAGCTTACAGCCAAGTTATAAACGACTAAACCGAATCCAATTTTGTTGATTGCATCACCAACGTTATAGATAACGTCCATGGGAAGACCACCAAAGATTCCGCTGTACCATCCCTCAGTTCCAGCCATATATCCTATAGGATAGATTGCCCAACCGATGAATACAAACTTTAAAAGCGTTTTGTGAGCTGAAAGAACAGCACCACCAGCAGCTTCCGCTAGCTTGGCAGCTCCACCTTTCCAGATTTCATAAACGATGGCGAAGTAAGCCAATCCAGAGATAAGACCCCACAATGCAGGACCTTGACCGGTAGTGTGAACAGCTTCTCCAAAGTAACCTGTTACCAACATGATTACAGAAAGGAAAATTAGTTTCCACATCAAAGACTTAGTGGCTCCAGCCGCTTTCAAAATAAGGTAAAACTCAACACACATTAATGGCACGGTCAACACCCAGTCAACATATCGAAAAAAGGTTGGTGAGGTGGCATTAGTTGCCCAGTAGTCTCTCATGTACCAGTAGTGTACTGCAGCGATAAAGGTAATCAAACCTGATACCAAAATAGAAGTTCTCCATTTGTTGTCAAATGAATTCATCGATAGGAAGAAAAACGCTGATGCTGCCATCATCGCCATACAACCTACGAAGAAAGTGAACCCCACATAATCGTCTGTAGCCATCGCTGGCGCTACAGCAGACAAATTAAAAAGATTTTCCATAATAAAATAAATTATTTATTTTGTTTAGGTAAATTTAAAAAAAATTAAACTTACCAACTATATTAATATATATTTTTTGGTAAAAATTTTAACAATTTAATGATTCGGACTCCTAAATATTACCAAATCGGTATTTATATCACTTTTTTGTTTATGGTGCTAGTCCCTTTATTACCAGTAAGTTTTGTTAATATTTTATGGGGTTTTGGGATCTTGACGCTCGGGATTTTACACGGTGCAAATGATATTGAAATAATTTCTAAAAACTATAAAGGAAAATTAAAAAATCTCTATTTGAAGTCCATTTTTATGTATTTAGCGGTTGTTTTGCTGGGGGCGCTCTTCTTTTTTACGCTTCCCGGGCTTGCATTACTCATTTTTGTCCTTTTTAGTAGTTATCACTTTGGAGAACAACATTGGGAGGATCGTTTACCTATTTCTGTATCCCATTTTGCTTTTTATACCTTATATGGAGGGTTTATCTTCTTTTTGATGTTTATTCTTCAGTATGATACAGTGGCAGAGGTAGTAGATAAAATCACGGGTTACCAGTTGGGCTTTGATTTTTTTCTATATACAGGGGTGTTTTTAGGAATTTCATTGTTTATAACGATGCTTATAATGTCATCAACGCGTCATTATTTTGTTAGGGAGTGGATATTGTTGTTGTTTTTAGGGGCTATTTTTTATGTCGGCTCTTTACTGTTTGCTTTTGCTTTCTACTTTGTGGTTTGGCACAGTTTCCCCTCGCTATTGGATCAACTAAAATTTCTCTATGGAGAGATGAATTTTAAATCATTCGTTAAATATTTGAAAAGTTCATTCTTATATTGGTTGAGCTCCTTGGTTTCTTTGTTGTTGGTGTACCGATACATTGATTTTGAGGCGGACTATTTTATGCCCTTGTTTTTTTCTTTTTTGGCTGCTATCACTTTCCCCCATACAGTAGTGATTGGATTCATGAAACACAAAAATGATTGAATAGACCTTATTTTTAATGGGATTAAAATTTTAAATTTGCTTTTTCCAATTCAATACTCATGTTTGATAATTTAAGCACCAAACTGGAGCGTGCGTTTAAGGTTTTAAAAGGGCACGGAAAAATCACAGAAATCAATGTGGCCGAAACCCTTAAAGAGGTAAGAAGGGCGCTACTGGATGCCGATGTTAATTTTAAGATTGCCAAGGAGTTTACCAATCGGGTAAAGGAAAAGGCCCTTGGTGAAAAAGTATTGACGAGTCTGCAGCCGGGACAGCTCATGGTGAAGATTGTCAAAGATGAGTTGACCGAATTGATGGGGAGCAGTGCCGAGGAAATTTCTCTAACTTCAAGCCCTTCGGTAGTGTTGATGTCGGGCCTACAAGGTTCCGGGAAAACCACATTTAGTGGGAAATTGGCTTTCTACCTGAAAAACAAGAAAAATAAGAAACCCTTGTTGGTGGCTTGTGATGTTTATCGTCCTGCAGCCATTGACCAGTTGGGGGTTTTGGGAGAACAGATTGATGTTGCAGTATATAGCGACTTGGAGGAAAAAAATCCGGTAAAAATTGCCCAAGCTGCTATCCAACAGGCCAAACAACAGAACAATGATGTGGTGATCATTGATACCGCCGGACGATTGGCTGTAGATGAGGTTTTAATGGAGGAGATCTCCAACATCCATAAAACAGTAAAACCGGACGAAACGCTTTTTGTGGTCGATGCCATGACCGGTCAGGATGCAGTGAATACGGCCAAAGCATTTCATGATACCCTAAATTTCGATGGTGTTATTCTGACCAAACTCGACGGGGACACCCGAGGAGGGGCAGCACTTTCAATTAAGTCGGTGGTCAATAAGCCGATTAAGTTTATTGGAACGGGAGAAAAGATGGAAGCACTGGATGTGTTTTATCCGGAGCGAATGGCCGATCGTATTTTGGGTATGGGGGACGTGGTGTCCTTGGTGGAGCGCGCTCAAGAGCAGTTTGATGAGGCGGAAGCACGAAAAATCAATAAGAAAATTGCTAAAAATCAATTTGGCTTTGACGATTTCCTGTCCCAAATCCAGCAGGTCAAGAAGATGGGAAATATGAAGGATCTCATGGGAATGATACCTGGTGCCAGCAAAATGATGGGCGATACCGAGATCGACGACGACGCTTTTAAATACATCGAAGCCATTATTGGCTCCATGACCCCCAAAGAACGTTCCCAACCCGATGTATTGAACCACAGCCGAAAAACGAGAATTGCCAATGGTTCGGGCCGAGACATCAATGAAGTCAATCAACTCATCAAGCAGTTCAATCAAATGAGCAAGATGATGAAGATGATGCAAGGGGGAAAAGGAAAACAAATGATGCAAATGCTTCAAGGATTTAAATAGATTATGCAAATACTGGACGGAAAAAAGTTATCCCAAGAGATTAAGGAAGAAATCAAGCAGGCGGTGAGCTTGCGCAAAGAAAAAGGAGAGAAAATTCCGCATTTGGCTGCTGTTTTGGTGGGTAACGACGGCGCCAGTTTGACTTATGTAGGGAGTAAAGTCCGTTCTTGTGAACAAGTGGGTTTTAAATCTACACTTATTCGGTTGGAAAGCAGCATTACAGAACAGGCGCTGCTCTCTAAAATCAAAGAGCTTAATCAAGACGATTCCCTCGATGGTTATATCGTTCAACTTCCCTTACCCAAGCATATAGATGAGGAGAAAATCCTACTCGCTGTTGATCCAAAAAAAGATGTCGATGGCTTCCATCCCTCCAATTTTGGTCGAATGGCTTTGGAAATGAACTCTTTTATCCCTGCTACTCCCTTTGGTATCATGGAAATGTTGAGAAGGAATTCAATAGATATTTCTGGTAAACACTGTGTAGTGATTGGACGAAGTCATATTGTGGGTAGACCCATAAGTATTTTGATGAGTCAAAAGAGCAATCCGGGCAATGCGACGGTTACCCTTGCTCACAGTAGAACAAAAAATATTGAGCAATTGACACAAAAAGCAGATATCATTGTGTCTGCATTGGGAATTCCTGAATTTCTGAAAGCGGATATGGTGAAGGAAGGAGTTATTGTTATCGATGTGGGGATTACCAGAGTAGCCGATGATACTCATCCAAGAGGTTATGTGATCAAAGGGGATGTAGCTTTTGATGAGGTATCAAAAAAATCGAGCTATATTACACCAGTTCCCGGAGGGGTTGGGCCGATGACCATTGCCATGCTTTTGCAGAATACATTGCTCTCCTGTGAGCGCAATTCTTAATTGGGTCTAATTTCTCTTTACTTTATTCTGAAGGGGGTTTTCCTCCATATTGTAAATGGTGAGTATGATTAAACCAAAAGCGATACTGGAAATAATCAACAGTACATTGGTAAGACCGCTTGCCCCAAAAGAAAGCCTAATGAGGATGGTACAGATTACAAACCCAGTATTCCTTATCAGTTGACTGTATCGTTCTGTATATTGAAAAGAGAGAAGTAGAATAAGAACATCAGCCAAAATCAGTATGGTGAAAAACTCATTATAGAAAATGGTATTGATGTCTGAGGTGGTATTAAGGTAGACCACTCCATAGCTCCAGTTAACTATACTGATGATCGAAGTGACGATCAAAATGGGCAGGAGGATCAAACTCACCGCTTTTTTGGAAGCTACAAAACTTTGAAGATTGGGATTGAGTGGTTTTTTCGGCAATCTGGATCGCCCTCTTTTGAATAGGAATATGAGGAAAAAAATAATCAATACCCCCACAACGTCATAGATGAGTTGAATGTTCTCCGGAGTGGACATCCATTCGGCTTTCAAATCTATTTTAGGGATGTCTCCAAAAATACTTCGGATAAGAATCAAAGAGATGATTTCGAATTGCTTAGAAACCGATGTTGTGAAAGATCGAGGGAGATTGACAACCAGTAAATAGATTTCAAATACCAAGATAATCGAGAAAGGGGTGTATATGGCAGATATGGGGTCAATTAGAAGGCTGCCTTCGAAAGGGACATGGAACCAGCTGTATTTTTTGGCGTAGATTAGAATTAGGTGAATGATGAACCCAATCATGGACAACCACAAGGTGGCGCGCTCTATGTTTTTTTGATTTTTCTCAGAGAAAATCTTTAAAAAAATCTTATCGATATAATGGTACCAAGGCTTCATTTGCTATGATTTATAGAGACTTGGGAATGCCCCAAATATACTTTTTTTTGGTCAAATTTTGTGAGACCAATGGTTATCTTTGTGCCGATGGGTTTTAAGAGGCAGGAAAAAATATTGGAGGAGGGGGCTTTGCTTCCCTTGATGGAAGCATTCTATACCATTCAGGGTGAAGGCTATCATAAAGGGAGTGCGGCCTATTTTATCCGGGTAGGAGGGTGTGATGTTGGGTGCCATTGGTGCGATGTTAAAGAAAGTTGGGATCCCGAATTGCATCCCCTCACACCCGTTGACAAGATCATTTCCACTGCCAAGGAATATTCCGATGTGGTGGTGGTGACTGGAGGTGAGCCTTTGATGTGGAATATGGATCCATTGACAAGTGGCTTAAAATCCCTTTCCATGAAAACCCATATCGAAACTTCCGGAGCATATCCGCTGAGTGGGCGTTGGGACTGGTTTTGCTTGTCACCTAAAAAAAATAAAAACCCTACTGCGGCTTCCTATAAAATTGCAGATGAATTGAAAATGATTATCCACAACCATTATGATTTTCGTTTTGCTGAGGAGGAATCCAAAAAAGTTGGTTCAGATTGTAAGTTGTATTTACAACCGGAATGGAGTAAGCGAGAGAAAATGATGCCTTTAATCGTGGATTACGTCATGAAAAACACCCACTGGAAGGTCTCTCTGCAAACGCACAAATACCTCAATATTCCATAGTGAGCCGGGCCAGATAGTCCCAGTTTTCTCCCTCCAAAACCAGTTCTGCGGCAAGTCCTGTTTGCGCTGCATGGTGATGCAGCAGATCATAATCTAGATAGAGCCAAGGAAAAATTTCTTCTTGTCCTTGATATCGAATACCATATTCGAGTTCCCCATAATAATGATTTGCTGGTATGATTTTTTCTCCTGCTGAATTTTCATCGAACAGATAGACTAAATCCGAGGAATCCAAGAGGATTTGACCGTGGGGACGGACTAGGGTTTTTAGTTTTTTCAGCAAGAGGTGCAGTTGATCGAGTCGACCGCAGATGCCTGGGCCATTCATCAGTAGGAGAATGGTGTCGAAAGTATCCCCTTGAAATTCAAAGATAGATTGCTGGTGTAGGCGTTGCATCCCTCTGTCTTTAGCAGTTTTGATGGCTCCAGGAGACTTATCAATTCCAGTGACTTCTAATTTTTTTTGGTTTTGTAAATAGAGTCCGTGGCTTCCCGCTCCGCATCCCACGTCTAAAATTTTTCCTCTGGATAGCTCCATTGCTTTTTGCTCAATGGAGGGCATTTGATCGAAATTTCTAAAAAAATAGCCAATGGGGACAGGGTCGTTCTCGGTCAAGCTGGTCCAAGTAATCAGTTCTTGGTTGCCTGGGGTACAGTAGTAGTCCCATAGGGCAGCACCAAAAATATCTTTTTCTTCATACATACTTTTAGGTTTTAGGGATAAATGAGGTATTGCTTTCTGATGCTTCTAAAAACTTTCAGATCATTTTTCCAAGTTTTACGAATCTGTTTTTCACTCATGCCTTCTGCCAATTGTTTTTCCAGTATTTTGTTTCCTGCGATTTTAAAAAATCCATTTTTAAAAAAATGGTCCTTATCAGGAAAATCATTGTAGGCTTGAATCAACCATTGCAATTCAATTTTTGTGGGTCGCTCATAATTCCTTAAATCTTTACCATAACACTTTTGACCCTTTAATTTGGGATTTTTGGCACCGTAATTGGGTTGAGGAACAAAAGAAAAATGGGTCTTGGGCAACTGGGGATGACCGAAAACTTGAAACTGCATTTCGGTTCCTCTACCAACACTGATCTCCGTTGATTCCAAAAGACACAGGCTGGGGTAGAGGGCTATGGACTGTGCATTGGGGAGATTGGGAGAAGGTCTTAACGGAATTTCATAGGGGGTTTGGTGGGTATAGTTTTTTAAGGGGACGACGGTTAAATCGCATGTTATGCCACCCGCCAACCATTGTTCTCCGTTGATCATTTTGGCGTATTCTCCGATGGTCATCCCCGGTACGATTGGAACGGGATGCATGCCTACAAAACTTTTGCAGTCGTCCTCCAAAACAGGGCCGTCGGTGAAATGGGTATTGGGATTGGGTCGGTCGAGCAGGATGACCGATATGCCATTTTCTGCACAAGCTTCCATGACATAGTGTAGTGTGGACAGGTAGGTATAGAACCTTACACCTACATCTTGAAGGTCGAACAGCATCACCGAAATTCCTTCTAAATGTTCCAGACCAGGTTTTTTATTTTTGCCGTAGAGCGAAAAGATGGGAAGTCCGGTTTTGATGTCTCTTTCGTCGGCTACACTTTCTCCGTTATCGGCATCCCCCCTAAAGCCGTGCTCTGGGGCATAAACTTTTTTGATGTCAATTCTTAGAGACAGCAGGGTATCCACTAAGTGGGTGTTTTCTCCTACCAAGCTGGCTTGATGCGCTACAATACCAACCCGCTCTCCATGAATCATTTCAATGTAGGTTTCTATTTGTGCTGCTCCAGTGGTCATTTGGTTTTGTCCTTTACAGAACAATATCCCTCCCGAGAAAAGACAAAATAAAAATGTAATTTTGAGTGTTCCTTTCATAAAAAGATTGTTTTGAATTTACCCTTTTTTATTGCCAAACGGATGCGGTTTAACCCTTCAAACAAAGGTACTGTTTCTGTTCAGATAATTAAAATTGCCAAGGTGGCAGTGGCATTGGGAATGTCCATGATTTTAATTGCAGTGGCTACGGGCAAGGGCTTACAGCAAGAGATTCAGGAGAAGACGGTGGCTTTTAATGGTCATTTAGTGGTCGCTCCTTTTGAGAATAGCGAATCACAATTGTCGATTATTCCCGTGAAGGGTGATTCCAACCTCATTGAAATTTTAAAAAATGAGGCAGGGGTTACCCATGTCCATGGCATTGCCCTAAAAGGAGGACTTTTAAAATTCTCAGAACAGTTTGAAGGGATTTTTTTTAAAGGAGTAACTGGAGATTATCCGTGGGGTAAGTTGCAATCTTTTTTGGTTGAGGGAACTTTCCCCGATCTGAGTAGCGACACCTCCAACGAGATATTACTTTCAAAGACCATTGCAAGACGACTGTCAGTTGAGGTTGGAGATGAACTTTCGGCTTATTTCCAGAATTCAAAAAATCAGCAATTGCCTAACCTAAGGAAGTTTAAGGTTGTTGGATTGTTTTTGTCGGGCTTCCCCGATTTTGATGAAAATTTTGTTTTGGGAGATTTGCGTCATATTCAGCGAATGAATAAGTGGAAGGATAACGAGATAGGGGCTTATGAAATATTTACCACCGATTTAAAAACGGCGATCACTACAGGTTCATCGATCTATCGAAAGATTCCCTCTGATCTGGATGTGATTGAAATAACAAGGCAGTACGCTTCCATCTTTCAATGGATTTCTCTGTTTGATTTTAACATTTTGATCATTATCATCGTGATGATCATTGTAGGGGTGATCAATATGTCCACGGCCTTGTTGGTTTTGATTTTGGAGCGTTCCAATATGATTGGTTTATTCAAGTCCATCGGTGCAGGTAACCGCTTGATTCAAAAAATATTTTTGTATAATGGTGTGACCATTATGGGGCAAGGGCTGTTATGGGGAAATTTTATTGGAATAGGTTTTTACTTTATTCAAAAATATTGGGGGTGGATTCGTTTGGATCCGGAAACGTATTATGTTAGTGTGGCTCCTGTATCTCTTGATTTTCTTGACGTATTATCCTTAAATATTGGGTTTCTTTTGGTCAGTAGTTTGCTACTTTGGATTCCCTCGATGATCATCAGTGGAATCAGTCCAGCTCGAGTATTACGTTTTCGTTAGGAAGTTTCCTTTTTGTTTGGGATATGGTATCTTTGCAATGAAACACTATAGATGAATTATTCCAAAAATATTTTAGAAACCATCGGCAATACCCCCTTGGTGCGATTGAATACTATAACGCAAGATATCCCTGCCTTGGTTTTAGCGAAAATTGAAAGTTTTAATCCGGGCAATTCGGTGAAAGATCGTATGGCACTCAAAATGGTAGAGGACGCAGAAGCGGACGGTCGCCTTCAACCGGGTGGCGTGATTATCGAGGGTACTTCCGGTAATACCGGAATGGGACTGGCCTTGGCAGCCATCGTTAAAGGGTATCGTCTGATTTGTGTTTCTAATGACAAACAATCCAAGGAGAAATTCGATGTGCTGCGTGCCATGGGTGCCGACGTCGTAGTTTGTCCCACTGATGTCTCTCCCGATGACCCACGGTCCTATTATAGTGTATCTAAGAGGCTTTCGGAGGAAACCCCTCATTCTTGGTATGTGAATCAATATGACAATCCCTCAAATTCAGTGGCACATTATGAACAGACAGGTCCTGAGATTTGGAAGCAAACCGATGGAAAAATCACTCATTTTGTGGTGGGAGTAGGTACGGGTGGAACCATTTCCGGTGTGGCCAAATTTTTAAAGGAAAAGAACCCCAATATTAAAATTTGGGGCATTGATACATATGGATCGGTTTTTAAAAAATATCATGAAACCGGAATTTTTGATGAAAATGAAATCTATCCTTATGTTACGGAAGGGATAGGTGAAGACATTCTTCCCGAAAATGTGGATTTTAGTTTGATCGACCAATTTGAAAAAGTGACGGATCAAGATGCTGCTCTTTATACCCGAAAGTTGGCCCGTGAGGAAGGCATATTTGCTGGAAACTCCTGCGGTGCTGCCGTAAAAGGAGTTTTGCAATTGAAGGATCATTTTGGGCCTGATGATGTAGTGGTGGTTTTACTACACGATTCTGGCAGTCGTTATATCGGTAAGATTTATAACGACGACTGGATGATCGAAAAAGGATTTATGGAAAAGTGATTGATTAGTAATTATCGATCTGTAGTTTTTTGTACAATCCCCTATTGTTTCTTCTGTAGATACTAAAATCAAAGATGATACTCATTTCAAAAACACTGGGTGAAAATACATTGCCTGGTTTTCGGTTGGGAAAGTTATAGTTGATTCCAAAGTCAAAATTCTCCAATGCCAATCCCATGGTCAATCCAATATTGTTGAGGGCAAAGGAGTCCACTGAAGCGGCTTGTTGGGTAAAACCAATTGAAAATTCACCAAACTGGAAATCTTCCGCTATATTGATGTACATAGACTCTCCGTATTTGGTAATGTTGAGAAAGGTGTACAGGTAGGAGAATCGGGGAAGAAGGGCTCGCTCGTAGGGGTTGATATTGAATTCGTAGGCTCCTTGAAGTCCTACGGCAATCGGTTTGGCATAAGGAACTTCTTTGTT
The DNA here is from genome assembly GCA_965662705.1 of Flavobacteriaceae bacterium. GTDB lineage: Bacteria > Bacteroidota > Bacteroidia > Flavobacteriales > Flavobacteriaceae > UBA8316. The sequence goes on along the minus strand of CBFIIP010000042.1, from coordinate 1,757 downwards.
GTAGGAAATGTTGGGTTTGTTAAGGTGTTTTAGACTCAATCCCACCAAGTAGTATTCATTGTGAATGATAAATGAGGCCCCGAGATCAAAATAGTTTATCTGACTGATGATTGGAGCCAGTGGATCAATGGATTCTGTACTGATGAATCCGGTTGCCATGTTCAATTGATCTTCAAAAATTAAATTTTCTACGTTTACTCTTGAACTACCAAGTCCTAGCGTCACTGACGGTAAAAAATAGGTGTAATTACTTAGTTGTATTTTGTAAACGTAGCTGAAGTTGACCAGTGAAGAAGTGAGACCTGTTTCGTTAAGTCGAAATGAATTGATGTCAAACCCCAGGGAGAAATTTTTATCTTGGAAAGCGATGGAACCAAAAGCGTATTTGTTATCCATGGCAGTAGCCTCATTGATCCTTAAGCTATTATAAAGTACTCCCACTCGATTGAGCTGATTCATTCCAAAAGAACTGGGATTTGATTTTTGTAAAAACTTGGCTTGATTAACAATATAATCCTCTTGAGCCCATACTCCTTTGGAGCAGCTTATTAAAATAACAATCGACCATATGAACCCAATCTTCCGCATCATCTAATGATTATAAAGGTTCCACTTTTTTGAACTTCAACGTCTCCGAAGAGGGTAATGCCATACACGGAATAGATATAGTAGGGAGATTCAGTTTTAATATCTGCATCCCATCCGCTAAGGATAATGGGTTGCAATGGATCAGCAGGATCTACCGCAGCTTCTTCCATATAAAGTAAATTCCCTCTGTAATCGTAAACCGTCATCTGAATGGAGCTGAATCCACTGAATAACGGTCTAAATTTGTCGTTGTAGGTGTCACCGTTAGGGGTAAATACATTGGGAACAAGCACATTGTAACCTTTACCAACGACCAATACTTCCACCTTCTCTTTGTAGCAACCTACAGAATTGTAGACCCTGAGCCTCGGGTAATAGGTTCCCGAGATTCCGTAGACGTGAGTTACAGGGGATACAGAACCTGTGAGGAAGGGATATCTTTCGACCGGACTTCCATCACCGAAATCCCATTCAAAATAAGTGAATGTTCCTGTAGATGTATTGGTAAAGGTCACCTGTTCTCGAGCCAATATTAGGGGCAATTGTGTTTCTGTTGAATTGCCAGAAATTTGAGCATTAAGGGAGTTAAAATTAAAACTAGGTTCTCCTATTTCAAGACTTACATCTACAGTCAATCGGCATCCTTCCTGGTTGGTGACTGTCAACTTTCCGTTTTCAACAGATGATGAAATTTGAAGTTTATAGGATTGACCATCCAATTGTTCTGCTTGAACCAAATCAGCTTCAGTGGGGTAATAGAAGGTTAAGTTTCCATCATAATTGTTGAATACCCTAATATAGAGATTACCGGCTCCCCCAACATCACAAATGGTTAGCTGATTTGGATCAGTAAAATCGTATTCACTCAAGTTGATGAGCGGGCCGTTTGTAATGACCAGATCTTGATTTTGTGGTACAGTAATGAATTCGGAAATGGCCACGGTATCGAATGGCGATTGACCTACACAGCTCCAGTTGATCGGCACAACACTGATTTTGTATTGACCGGGAATCAGATTATTGGCAAATTCTTGGTTGGCGAGATTGGGCAATCCATTGGTGCCGTCCATTTCCAAATAAGAATTGGTTCCCACATCGAATTTCTCCCATATGATCTCATAGGGATATTGCCCGCCTTGCGGGAGGTCTCCACCCACTACTTCAAAGTT
>CBFIIP010000041.1:0-52725 GCA_965662705.1 Flavobacteriaceae bacterium | reverse complement strand
GTTTGACCACCAACCCCCCACCATTACAATAACCGATAATGATGACGGAGATGGTGTTTTACTTAAAGGTCAGTCTCTCGACATCTACTTGAACAGCGATGAAGAATTGATCGAAAAACCAATATTCTATGAGAATAGCATCCGCAATTACAATGCTGATGGGAATGAATTTTCCAATGATACCAACGAAGCCCTCTTTATCAGCGACATGGGAAACAATGAGTATTTCAGAGCGTATTCTGTTGTATCGACTGAGAGTTTGGTCTCAGGAACGGTTACTTTTACTATTACGGCTACTGACAAACAAGGGAATACAGCTACCACTACCAAAGTTTATTCCATTCACGGTAAAGACATTTCCGTAGATCTTTCTCATTCGGCCACATCAAATTTTGTCAAACCCAACCAGACCATATCGATTGATGCCAACTTCAATCAAGCCATCGCTCAGGCAACGATTAATGTGAGTAAAGATGGGGTGGCACTGCTTGAAAATGAATCCATGACTGTTTCCTCTACTCAGGAAAACCTATGGAGTTATGACCTTAATTTAAATCAAACAGATGGAAACATAAGCATCACCGTCTCTGCTGTAGGTGTTTATGGAAACCTATATTCAGGAACCGATAGTTTAACCTTTACTTTGGATGGAAGCCCTCCTACAGTTGTATTAAGCCACAACTTAGATCCGAGCAAAAACAATGTGATGGGCGTAAATTCCCCATTCAAAGTTTTTGCCTTATTCTCAGAGCCAATGGTGAACACCCCAATGATGCACATGGAATATACTGCTGATGGACAAACAAATTCATTGCTATCGGATCAAACCATGCAGAGTGAAAATAGTTCAAATACATTTTGGAGTTATCAATTTAATCCTGAATCACAAAACCAACTCAATCCATTTTCCCCTCTACCTCATCAATCAATTATAACCGCTACCGTCTCGGGAAGTGACCTGACAGGCAACTCCTATTCTGGAACAGATGTATTGAGGCTGACCTTAGACAAAGTGGGACCAAAGATTTTAAAGATGGAAATGGATACGGAAAACAGCTTCACAGTTACTTTTGATGAGCCTCCATTCAAGCAAGGGACAACACTTGGAGAGGTGATTCCATTGACCGCTAATGATTTCATTATTAGCTTAGAAGTTGCCTCTACAGAAAATGCAGCAACCGGGGATGTGAGCAATACCCAAACCACAATCAATACGCTCTCTGAAAATCCAACAAGCCTCAGCGTACAAAATGAAAAATTAATCTTCACCCATGATGCACTATTGGATATTTCATCTGGGGACCTTACTTTGGACAAAGTAGCCGATAACATTGTAGATCAAAATTTAAACCTTTCATTGGATTTTGAAAACAACGAACTTTCCATAACAGGAGATGCTGATAAGGACGGTGTAGCTGATTTTCTGGATGCCTGTCCTGATACACCCATTGGCGAAACCGTAGATGGAAATGGCTGCTCTAGCTTACAACTTGATGCAGATCAGGATGGTATTCACAACAATATTGACCAATGCCCGAATACCCCTTTAGGTGAAACTGTAAATGAATCAGGTTGTGGCCCATCTCAAGTAGATAATGACGGAGACAGCATTCCCGATGTGAAAGACAATTGTCCCGAGCTTTATAACCCATTCCAAGAGGACGAGGACAATGATGGTTATGGCGATGCATGTGATCCCGACCCAATCATCAGAATCATCACTTTTGATGTCAAGGAGGATGCTGAAATAGGAACCGTTGTTGGGGCTGTTGAGGCCGAAGACCCTCTGGGTGGTGAGATCAAGTCGATCAATATTGAAAGTGGAGGATTCTTTGAATTGGTCGCTGGTAAGGAAATTACCTTGGCTAAAGAACTGGATTATGAAAGTGCAGAGGAACACCCTTTTACCATCATTGCTAAGACAGAATTGGGAGAAACGGCCATGGCAGAAAAAATTCTGGTGGAAGACATTCCCAATGCCGAATATGTTGCCCCATTCTTTATTTCAGTTTTTGGGCTTGACTCTAATAGTGATAAGAGTGCTAAGGGGTACGAACGTTACCACAATCCCTTTAATAGAGGTGTTGGAAAATGGAAAATTCGAAAAAATATTAGTGGAGGTGCAGATGCACATCTATTCACCATCAAAAGCGCACCTTCTGGTACTAGAAAAAATGAGGGTGAAAGTGAGGGTTACTTGTCATTTATCAACCCACCCGACTTCAAAAATCCTATGGATCACAATCGTGATAATGTTTATGAAGTTGAGATCACCTATATGAACACGGAGGATGGAGCCATAGAAGTACCTGTACCTGTAACACAATTCCAATTGCAAATTCCTGAGGGAGCGCCAACCAGCATCGAATTGCAATCAAGACCGGCCCTACCCACCGACGATACCGATAATGATGGAGTCCCTGATATTTTAGACAACAGCCCTGTAGTCTACAACCCTGACCAAGCAGACAAAGACGGCGACGGTGTTGGAGATGCGTCCGACGATGCCGACCACGATGGCGTGTGGGATCCACAAGACGAATGCCCCGACACACCGCTTGGTACCAAAGTAAATTTCTTTGGTTGTGAAATCTATTATTTAAGCTCAGAGAATTTCAATGTATTCAAAACTGAGAAATGCAAAGGCAGCCACTCCATTGGCATCGATTTTGATAACCGAACACCCAATTATGTTATTGAAGTAAGCGGAGCCATCAATCATCAAGAAAACTTTAACGGGTTAGAGTGGAGACTGAACAATTTAGAGGCAGGGGAATACAACATATGTATTACGGTAGAGGGTGTCAATAGAGGAGAGTTTGAAAGGTGCTTTGAATTGGAGTTGAGGAACCCTCCAGAGCTCTCTGTAGATGCTAGGAATGATAATTTTGTGCTTTCCACAGACCCTGTAGATAATGTTATCTCGTTCGATCTTGATGGTGGAGATATATACAATATCACCCACAATGGTATTACGAGTCAAACAGCAAGATCTACCTATCAACTCACTCTTGATAAAGGCTTGAATAATGTCAAAATCACCACTGGTAATGAATGTCAAGGGGTATTCGAAAAAAAATACTTTATTTCGGAAACCGTTACTTATACTCCCAATCCTTTCCAAGACGAGTTGGTACTGCTCGTTGGGGGGAACGATACTAGGATAAAAGTAGAGGTCTTCAGTACTGAGGGACGTTTGGTTGCCTCAGAAAATCATGTGTTGACAAATAGCAACAGAGAGATTCGTGTAGATGCCTCCGAATATAAATTAGGAAGTTATCTTATCAAAGTAACTGCTGATCATGTAAAACACTCCTTTATTGCAATAAAGAAATGATGAAAATGAGAAAAAATATATTTTGGCTTTTGTTTTTATTATTGTGGGCTTGTACGCAAGAGGAAACTGCTGAAGAATCCACTGATATTTTTCCGGGTTTATTCAATCTTGTATATCCTGAAAATGGTTCCGCATGTTTGGATGGTGTTACGATCAACAAGACTCAAAGTAAAGTTACTTTTATATGGAACTCAAGTAAGAATGCCAATCAATATGAAATTGAAATCATTAACCTCAACGACAACTACACCCAAACCTTCCAAAGTAATGAGAAAACCATAATGATCACCTTGAAACACGGAGAGCCTTATGCTTGGTCTGTTACTGCTAAAGTAGCCAACGGCTTATCTATCACCAGCAAGGAGTGGAAGTTTTATCTTGCCGGTAACGGCATTATCAACTATGCCCCGTTCCCACCTGAATTAATTACTCCCAGGCCCTCTGCAAGGGTAAATCTTAACTCGGACGGCCAAGTAATCCTCAATTGGACTTGCTCAGATGTGGATGACGATTTGGAAAGCTATAAAGTTTATATGGATAAAAATGATGGTAGTACTTTGGTAAGGACACTGACTAATGTAGAGAGCACGATGGAACTGGCCGTAGATGCTGCATCGGGTCACACCTATTTTTGGAAAATTATTGCTACTGATAAAGAAGGTAACTCGGCTTCTTCTGGTGTTTACTCTTTTCTTACCCAATAGTACTATAATTTTTTTAATTTAGTACTTGATAATGGGGTTTGAATCATATGCAGCAACTCATAGAATATTTCGAAAACATCCCCTCTATTCACCGTTCATTGTTATTGGTAGGAGGAATAGCCTTTTTCTGGTTTTTAGAGGGTATTTTTCCTTTGGCTGAATTCCACTATAAGAAATGGCGACATGCCTTCCCCAATTTCTTTTTTACCATCACCACAGTCATCATCAATTTCACACTGGCTTTTTTGTTACTGAATACTTCAGACTGGACAGTAACCAACGAATTTGGAATGCTGCATTGGATTCCCAATCTACCCCTATGGGCTGAAGTTATTCTGGGCGTTTTACTTTTGGATCTGGTAGGAGCCTATCTCCCGCACTATGTAGAGCACAGGGTTAAACCGCTGTGGATGATCCATTTAGTGCACCACAGCGATCCCAACGTGGATACTACCACAGCAAACAGACATCATCCTTTAGAAAGTCTTGTAAGGTTTTCTTTTACCTTATTAGGTGTTTTCGTATTGGGAACATCAATTGGAATCATCATGCTCTATCAAGCCCTATCGGTGGTGTTGACGCAATTCAACCATGCCAATATCAAACTTCCAAAAAAAATAGACCGCTGGATCAGTTACCTACTGGTATCCCCTGATATGCACAAAATCCACCACCATTACCGACTCCCCTATACGGATACCAATTATGGAAATATTTTTTCTATTTGGGACAGAATCCTAGGGACATTCAGTTATCTGGACAGGGAGAAGATCATATACGGCGTTGACGTTTTTCCTGATGTCGTTAAAAACACACAAATCGGTAGTTTACTCAAACAACCTTTCGAGAAATATCAAAGACCAACCATAGATCAATTGGACTAGGGAAGTTCTTGCAATACCGCTGTCATCCGTGAGATGGGGTGTTCGGATTGATTGCCGTTGGTCATGTTTTTGAGTACAAAAACACCTTTATTCATTTCTTCCGAACCCAAAATGACAACAAATGGAATCGAACGCTGATCAGCATAATTCAGTTGTTTTTTAAGTTTGGCAGCATTGGGGTAAAGCTCACATGCAAGATTTAAATTCCTGAGTTTCATAAGTTCATCAAAACACAAATTCGCTGAATCCTCTCCAAAATTCAAAAACAATACTTGAGAACTCGATGCTAAAGTTGAGGGAAATAAATTCAGTTCCTCTAAAACCAAATAAATACGATCGAAACCAAAAGATATACCGAAGCCACTGGTGTTTTTTAAACCAAATAAATCGGTCAAATTATCATACCGACCGCCTCCACCCAAGGAGCCCATTTTTATCCCCTCCGGTGGGATAACCTCCAAAATGAGTCCGGTATAGTAGTTCAACCCCCTTGCGAGAGTTACATCAAATTGAATGGAAATGGCTTTTATGTTTTGTCGCTCTAGTTGCTCATAAATAAATTTCAACTCCTCTACCCCCTCTTTTGCAATTTCAATATCTTTTAAGGCTTCCTCGACCAAAGACAACTGCGTTAGAAAATCACCCTGAAGCGATAAAAAAGGTTGCAAAAGATCCAAAGCATCGGCAGAAAAACCTTTGGATTGAAGTTCATTAATGACACCCTCTTTTCCAATTTTACTGAGTTTGTCGAGTGCTACGGTAAAATCAATCAATTGAGATTCCGCACCAATACAGGCAGCTATTCCGGCTAAAATCTTTCGGTGGTTTAAATGTATTTTAACCCCTTTTAGTCGGAGACCTGAAAAAACACAATCATATAGAAGGACTCCCTCAATTTCCTGCCAAAGAGAACGCTCACCCACCACATCGGCATCGCACTGCAAAAATTCTTGAAACCTTCCGTGTTGGGGGCGATCGGCTCTCCAAACATTTTGAATTTGATAGCGACGAAAGGGAAATTGAATGTCGTTTTGATATTGGGCTACATATCTTGCAAATGGAACAGTAAGGTCGTAACGCAAGGCCTTTTGAGACAAAGAATTAGAAAACCCCGTCAAATTGCCCTGATTAAGCGCCTCCAAATCGGCATTTTTTACTTTATCACCGGAATTTAAAATTCTGAATATCAACCGATCTCCTTCTTCACCATATTTACCCAATAGTGTCTCGGAGCGCTCAAAAGAGGGCGTTTCGATGGGTTGAAAGCCGAAACATTCGAAGGCAGCAGTCAATTGAGCCTTCAAAAAATTTCTCTTCGACAATACCTCAGGAGAAAAATCTCGGGTTCCCTTAGGAATAGATGGTTTTAGGTGAGCCATTTACCAATTATATAAAACAAAGATGGAACAATTCTGATTATTTTGAAAGAAAACTTTTTAAGTCCTCGTAGGATTTACCGTCAGATACGTAAGCTCCCTGTTCCATCAGTTTGAACTTCTCCATCTTTATTGTATCCTCAAATATTCGATTGGATTGATATATAGAGACCCTTGGGTCGGAGAGGTTGTTTCCCAACCACGCTCTATAATCCTCCCGCATGAGGGAAGGACAATCTTTTGATAACCGAATCAGTATCAAATCAATTCGATCAACTTCACATTTGAATAAAAATAAATGGTGATCACTACGGCTTTCTAAATAGGTTATTTGCTCCAAAGACCTATCCCAGACCATGTCACTAAATACATCCAATAATTCATTGGTCAACTCAGGCTGATCCGATTTGATTGCTTTCCATTGATGCTTATCTATAGATTGCGCAGCTAGAAATTGAGAAAACTCTGGGTGAAGACTTTGAAATTGCTCCTTTGACAAACGGGTGTATTTCATAAAATGGGTCAAAAAAAAACCCCACTGATTGTGGGGTTTACAGAAAAATTAAATTTTTATTTTTTTTCGGGAATGACTTCAAAGGGAAATTGTATGGCAACCTCTCTGTGCAGTCTGATTTTGGCTTCATAGCTTCCCAAGCGTTTGATTGTTTTCCCGGGAATGGCAATCGCATTTTTGTTAATATCGTGGCCATTTGATTCAAAAATCTGGATAAGATCGGCAGCAGATACAGAACCGAAGAGCTTATCCCCGCTTCCCACCTTAGAAGGAATCTTCATTTCAATGCCCATGAGTTTTTCTCCTAGAGCTTTAGCATCTTCAATGATTTTCTTTTCTTTGAAAGCCTTTTGCTTCAGGTTTTCAGCCAAAACCTTTTTGGCTGAGGTGGTCGCCAAAACCGCCTTTCCTTGAGGAATGAGATAGTTTCTGCCGTAACCGTTTTTAACTTTTACCAAATCATCTTTAAAGCCAAGATTCTCAACGTTTTCTTTTAATATAAGTTCCATGACTTTAAATTTTATTTGAGTAAATCTCCAACATAAGGCATCAATGCCAAATGGCGGGCTCTTTTAATTGCTACTGAAACTTTTCTTTGATATTTCAAAGAAGTTCCAGTAAGACGGCGGGGTAATATTTTACCTTGCTCGTTTACAAACTTCATTAAAAAATCTGGGTCTTTGTAGTCGATATACTTAATTCCAGACCTTTTGAATCTGCAATATTTCTTTTTGGTATTGGTATTGATATTAAGGGGGGTCAGATACCTAATTTCCCCTTCTTTTTTACCACTCGATTGTTCGTCGATCTTTGCCATACTGATTAAGCTTTTGTGTTAGATTGAATTTTTTTCATTCTCTTTTCTGCCCATTTTTGAGCATGATTATCAAGCTTGACGGTCAAAAAGCGCATGACCCTCTCGTCTCTGCGAAATTCGACCTCCAGTGAATTGATAACCTCACCATCTCCTTCAAATTGTAACAGGTGGTAAAAACCGCTATTTTTGTTTTGGATGGTAAAGGCAAGCTTTTTCAGTCCCCAATCTTCTTGGTGTACAACTTTACACTTATAAGATTTAAGAATTGAAACATACTTTTTAACTGCTTCCTCTATCTGTGTTTCAGATAGAACGGGATTGAGAATGAAAACAGTTTCATAATGATTCATAAAATTATTTTTTGGATTGCAAAAATAGGTGAATCCTTAAATTACACCAAGAGTTTAATTGTTTTTTAATTTTTTTTTCTAATTTTATGTTATTATAGTAAATAAATAGCCCCAATATGACTCTAAATTGCATCTATATCGATTCAAATCCTGTGGATCGTTTACATTTTCTTCAGACACTAAAATATTTTCCGGAAATCCAATTAAAAGCAGAATTCTCCGACGCTATCCATGCCAAAGAATATTTGAATTATAATGCGGTTGATTTTGCTTTTGTTTATTCTGACTTGCCAGTATATAACGGGTTTGAATTTGTCAATCAACTTAAAGATCATATAGAAATTATCTTTTTGACCAAAGAACCAATGGATGCCATAAAGTCCTATGAAATGGGTTTTGTTGATTGTTTACTAAAACCTGTCGGGATAGATCGATTGAAAAAATCTATTGAAAGACTTGTCCATAAAATAAAATGCACAGAAATAATCAATCAAAAAAAAGAGCAAATGGTTTATTTCAAATGCAATTTTAAGTCTGAAAAACTTCAAGCCAGCAGTATCCGATGGATTGAGGCCATGGGTGATTATGTAAAAGTCGTTACCCCTGAAAAAAATTATATGGTTCTTTCGACCATGAAATCCTTTTTAGTAAAACTACCGAAAAATCAATTTGTCAGGATTCATAAATCCTATATCGTCAACCTCCAAAAGGTGGTCAACTACACGGCCAAGGATGTTAATGCGGATGGTGAAATTCTACCCTTAAGTCGAAAGCAAAAAGGAGCTTTCAAAGAAACTTATCTTAATTATCAATAGGGGTCCACATCCAAGTTAACGCGACAAGATCGGAACATAGCTACCGAATCAAAGCGATCCAATGTTTTATTGATGATTTGTTTTGCTCTAGTTCTCGAGCCATCATTGGGAAGTTTAACCAAAATCTGCATTCTGTAACGACTTCTCACCCGGGCAACATTAGGAAACACAGGGCCTAATATCTGTCCAGTTTGTGCTTGAAGCAAAACGTTAGCAATCCATTGACTTGCTTTTTTAACCTTTTCGATATCACTTTCGATAACCGTGACCCGGATCAAACGGTTGTAGGGAGGGTAATAAAAATCTTTTCTTTCATTCAATTGTTGAGCCAGCATGCGTTCATAATCTCCTTCCAACACCTGTTGAATGATCGGGTGATGGGGTTGATAGGTTTGTATTAATACCTTTCCTCTCGTGGCTTTCCTTCCGGCTCTCCCGGCCACCTGACTCAGCATTTGGAACGTTCTTTCATGGGCTCTAAAATCAGGAAAATTCAACAAATGATCTGCATTTAATACCCCTACTAGGTGAACATTTTGAAAATCCAATCCTTTAATTATCATTTGGGTACCCACCAATATTTGTACCTCCTGAGCGGAAAACGAATGGATCAATTGATCAAAAGCCCATTTTCCTCTAGTGGTATCCCAATCCATTCTGGCCACCTTCACCTCAGGAAAGAGTTGGGCCACTTGCTCTTGAATTTGTTGTGTTCCCATTCCTTTGGTTGACAGATGGGTTTGGCCGCAAGCATGACAATGGGTAGGTACTGCAATGTTATAGCCACAATAGTGACATTTGAGTTGATCTGTATACTGGTGATAGGTTAGGGTAACATCACATTGATGGCACTGGGGCATATGTCCACAGTCTAAACACTCCATGACCGGGGCATAACCTCGCTGATTTTGAAAAAGTAGGATCTGTTTGCCCATGGCCAAGGTTAGCTCCATTTCTTGGATCAATGTATTACTGAACCCCCCTTTGACTTGTTTTTTTTGGTGGGCTAATTTGAGATCAACGGTTTGAATCTCTGGGAGCTCAACCTTACCATACCTTTGATTCAATTGAACCCAACCAAACTTATCAGTCATGCAGTTAAAAGAACTCTCTATTGAGGGAGTAGCAGATCCCAACAAAACTTTGGCCTTATGAATACCAGCCAATATAATAGCACTGTCTCTGGCGTGATACCTTGGAGCAGGATCAAATTGTTTGTAAGACAACTCGTGTTCTTCATCTACGATTACCAATCCTAAATTTTGAAATGGAAGAAAAAGAGCCGATCGGGTTCCAATAATAATTTTTGACTGGGCTTGATTTTTAAGAATACTTTTCCAAACCTCGGTTCGTTCGTGAATTGAAAATTTAGAATGAAAAACGGTTACTTCACTGCCAAAGCGTTCTTGCAATCGTTTGACCATTTGTGGGGTTAGAGAAATTTCCGGAAGTAAATACAAAACCTGCTCTCCATTTTGAATGGATTGGTCTATCAATTCAATATAAACTTCCGTCTTACCGGAGCCGGTTACCCCTTGAAGCAATACAACGGATTTTTTTTCAAAAGCGACTGTGATTTCTTCAAGCGCCTGGGTTTGGTGATCCGATAAGGTTTTTTGTTGATTTCCCTTTTTAAAATCATAAAGCAAGCGGTCTTCTTGAAATGATTGCTCTTCCAAAATCCGTTTGGTGATCAATGTTCTAAGTGCTCCCGCACCACCGGTCTTTTGCACCAATGGTTTTGTCTTGACCCAATCCTCCCCTTTTGGGTTTTGGTCAAAAAATACCATTAGCAATTCCAGTTGCTTGGGTGCATTTTTTAAAGACTCAAAAACCTCTTGGAGTTTGTTTCCAACCGTAATTGTAGTAGACAAACGAACATGTCTTACAAATTTTGGCTTGTACTTTTCACTCAGTTTTTGATGAATATCCACCACGCCTTTGGAAACCATCTCCTGTATGAGTCCCAAGACCTTTTTTTTGCTTAGAATCGCAGCAATTTCTCTGATGCTCAACGCTTTTATATCTAAGGCTTCGTAAACCAAAAAGGCATCATCATCCAGTGCCGCTTTTTCTTCAGCAGTGATTTCCTTTTGAACAACTACCGTCTCACTTTCCAGTAAAAAAGTCGTGGGTAATGCTGCTCTTACAATGTCTCCCAATTTACTCTGGTAATAGCCTGACATCCAACTCCAAAACTCCAATTGATTGGCGGTAATACTGGGAGAATCCTCTAGGATCAATTCAATAAATTTTGCGGTATATCGCTGTGGTGGAAGATTGTGTAGCTTGAATACTATCGCAGTATATATCTTAGATTTACCGAAAGTGACCGCCACCCGATATCCCGGTTTTAAAATCTTATAATCTTCAGGACTTACAGCATAGGTATAGGGCTTTCCTAATGAAAGAGGAAGTAAAACGTCAGCGAAATAATCCATTTTTAATCATCTAATGTTATGGATTATCGGGAAAGGTCTTCTCCGCTGCTCTTCAGACGATTCAAGGTGGCATTCAATTCAAAACCCAATAACAACACACTTGAATTTAGCCATATGTAAAATAAAAATATCAGGAGAGCACCAATTGAGCCATACAATTGATTGTATTGGGAGAAATTTTCAATGTAAATACCAAAAAGATAGGTAGTCAACAAAACCAGCAAACAAGTCATCAAAGCGCCAGGAGAGAAAAAACGAGTTTTTTTGCCTTCAATCGTACCGAAATAATAAAGAATAGCAACGGAGATATAGATCAAAATGGTATAGAAAAATAACTGACCCAGCCTGATCCAGTTGACTTCACTAGGAATCAATTCATCCAAATTACTAAAAATGAAAATTTCAAAAAAGACAAGACCCAGCACCCCGACCAAAAGCAATACTGCCAAAAGAATTCCCACCATCATAGAATAAAGATATTGACGAATAAAAGATCTGGAGAGTTCTACGTGATAGGATCCCTCAAAACTTGAAAAAATTGAACTCACGCCGTTTGCAGTCAGAAAAATAGACAAAAGAAATACGGAGGAAAGCAATCCTGTCCTTTGTTTTTGCCTAATGTCATTAAAAATATCCGTGAAAAAAGTTTGACTTTCTTGCGGCAATAAAAGTTCAATGAAGTTAAATAGCACCGCATCAAAATTTTCAATCGGGATAAAAGCTATTAAATTGAGTATAAAAAGTAAAAAAGGGAAAAGCGCCATGAAAAAACTAAAGGAAATACTACCCGCTCTTGAAGACAAAGCTCCTTTTACGATCCCTGAAATGTACATTTCAATCAAATCATAGAAAGAAAAACCAATATATCCTGGAATTTTTAGCGCCTCCAAAAAACCAATAAGGTTTTTGATTATCGGAATTGATTTTAATTTTTCTTTCAAAAAAATTTCCTTTTATCAAAGATAAAACAAATCTAATTGTGTTTGTAAATTTGCAATATGCAAACACTACTACTTTGGGTAGGAAAAACCAATGATTCCCGACTAAAATCATTGACAGAAGATTATACCCAAAGAATCAATCGCTATCAACCGCTCGAAATATTAACACTCCCTGAACTCAAAATCAAAGGGAAATTACCAGAAAAGATTCAAAAGGAAAAGGAGGGTAAATTGATCGTCGAAAAAATCAAAAAAGGGGATTTTGTCATTCTTTTGGATGAAAAAGGCAAGTCGTTTGACTCTCAAAACTTTTCTGAATACCTCAATAAAAAAAGAGCTTCCTCATCCAAAAGAATGGTTTTTGTCATTGGTGGACCCTATGGTTTTTCAGATGAAATCTATGCCATTGCCAATGAAAAAATCGCTCTTTCTGACATGACCTTCTCCCATCAGATGGTTCGACTATTGTTTTTAGAGCAGTTGTACCGAGCCAATACGATTCTAAATAATGAACCTTATCATCACCAATAATCAATGGAGCTAATTTTTTGTACACACAACGAAAATAAAGTATTAGAGATAAATACACTTCTACCCGAAGTATTTCAGCTCAAAAGTTTATCCGATTATGGCTATTCAGATGAAATCGAGGAAACCGGCTCCACATTGGAGGAAAATGCACTGATCAAAGCAAGAACCATTTACAATAGCTTCAAAAAAAATTGCTTTGCCGATGATTCCGGACTCGAAGTAGAGGTATTGGAAGGAAAGCCCGGAGTTTACTCTGCACGATATGCGGGAAATCAAAAAAATGCAAATGACAACATCTCCAAGTTACTCAGAGAACTTGAGGAGATCGATAATCGGCAGGCTTGTTTTAGAACGGTGATCGCCCTAATTTTGGACGGAAAGGAATACCTTTTTGAGGGAATCGTAAAGGGTGAGATTTCACAAAGACCCATAGGAAAGAATGGTTTTGGATATGACCCGATTTTTATCCCCGAAAATCAAAAGTTGAGTTTTGCCCAATTGTCCCTTTCAGAAAAAAATAAAATCAGTCATCGATACATGGCTTTCAAAAAGTTATTGGAATTTCTAACGGCTAACAAATCAATTTGATGGCTAATTTGTTAATTTTAGGTGTTAATTCATTGATGCTTTCAAAAATGACTAAAAGACTGAATTTGTTAATTTTACTGTTCTGCTGCACATGGGTCTTTGGGCAAGAGCAAATTCAGTACCTCAAAGGAATGGTAGAAAACGAATCCACTGGTTTCCCCATGGAGAGTGTCCACATTCTCAACCTCAATAAAGTCGAAGGGACAACCACCGATAAAAAGGGAAATTTTGAAATCATAGCCCAAGTGAATGATACACTTTACTTCTCCTATCTAGGCTACAAATCGCTAAAAGTTGCGGTAACTCAGGACATGATCAAATTTGGTAATTCGAAATTTCAAATCACCCAATTGGCCTATGCGCTTGAGGAAATCATTCTCCGCCCTTATCAATTGACAGGATATTTAGACATTGATGTAAAAAATGCCCCCATTAATACGGCAGGGAGATATCGAATTCCGGGGTTGTCCAGTTCTGGGTATGAAGGAGGAGACAGAAATCCAAACGCCATTTCCAAAACTTTTGCGTCGCTGTTTAACCCAGCCGATTTTCTCCACAACCTTTTTGGTAAAAAGGGAGTTCAATTGCAAAAATTGAAAAAGATGAGGGAGAGTGATGAGCTTAAAAATCTATTGGCCTCAAAATTTGATCGTGAAATCATTTCCCAATTACTCAATATGCCTCGAATTGATCTGGACGAGATATTGAGAAACTGCAATTATTCGGATGCTTTTATCAAAGAATCCAATGATCTACAGATTTTGGAAGCCATTAGTGGCTGTTATGAAGAGTATCGGGTTTTACAATTGTAGATCCATTGGAGCTTAAGGATATTATTTTGTCCTCATTTTCATCGGCTACCGATGTGAAACTGGTGCAGACTTTATCCGTAAGAATCCAAATTATTTCTATCCTTTATTGGATTTGGCATGCTCCTCAGACAACCAAAGAGAGCATGTATTATCGGCTTGGATATTGGAAAATACCCCCTCAGGGGTTTAGGGTGCCTTGAAACCAAATTTACTGTTTTTCTGGAGGGATTACTTAAACAAAGTAATGACAGCAAAAGGAGGCCCATGGCCAAACTGCTTTATCATTATTGTAAAAATTCCAAAAGAAGAAATCGACTTACATCAAAGCAAATTGATCTGATCGTTGAGGTCTGCTTTAGTTGTATGTTGACCACAAAAAAACCGGCTCCTCTTGCTTTTGTCATGAAAACACTTCATTTTTTTAGAAATCATGAACCGTGGATTGAAGAAGAAATCCAAGCCTTTATTGAAAAAAGATTACCCAACAGTAGTGCAAGATTTAAATCTGTAGTGAGACAAATCTCATGAATTTTGATCTTACTATTGGGCAATAAACTTTATCTTTACTGCGATTTTACCAAAATGAAGCTTAATCCATTAAATGCCATCTCCCCTATTGACGGGAGATATCGCGGAAAGACCAAAAGCCTGTCCGAATACTTCTCAGAAGAAGCTTTGATCCGATATCGGGTAAGGGTTGAAATTGAGTATTTCATCTCACTTTGTGAGATTCCACTCCCACAATTGAAAAATATCAACTCAAGTATTTTTGAGGATTTGAGGAGCGTTTACAGGCATTTCTCAGAGGATGATGCAAGAGAAATCAAAGGAATAGAAAAGCGTACCAATCACGATGTAAAAGCAGTTGAATATTTTATTCGTCAGGAGTTTGACAAACTCGACTTGAACGAGTATAAAGAATTCATTCATTTTGGTCTGACTTCGCAAGATATCAACAACACTGCAATTCCCCTTTCCATCAAGGAGGCACTTCATAAAATCTACCTACCTCAATTGGAAGATGTGTTGGGCGCAATGTCTGAGCTTTCAGAAGCTTGTGCGGATATCTCCATGTTGTCCAGAACACACGGTCAACCGGCATCCCCCACCCGATTGGGAAAAGAAATTGCCGTTTTTTCGCATCGGCTGGAAATTCAGAAAGCCAGTTTGATGAAAGTAGAAAATGCTTCAAAATTTGCCGGAGCCACTGGGAATTTTAACGCCCACTACGTGTCCTACCCTAAAATCAACTGGAAAGATTTTGGGAAAAAGTTTGTTGAACAACAACTGGGGCTTGATTATTCTTTTCCTACCACTCAAATTGAACACTATGATAGTATTGCGGCCCTTTGTGATGCCTTGAAAAGAATTAATACCATCTTCATTGATTTTAACCGTGATGTTTGGACTTATATCTCTATGGATTATTTCAAACAAATCATTGAGGAAAATGAGGTGGGCTCATCGGCCATGCCACACAAAGTCAACCCTATTGATTTTGAAAATGCAGAGGGGAATCTGGGTATTGCCAATGCTTTATTGGGCTTCTTTTCCACCAAACTGCCTGTCTCAAGATTACAAAGAGACTTGACTGACAGTACTGTTTTAAGAAACATTGGTGTTCCGTTTGGTCATATTCTGATTGCATTCAAGTCTATGGTCAAAGGCATCAAGAAATTAAATGTGAATACTGTCAAGATTGATGCTGACCTCAACGAAAATTGGTCGATTATTGCTGAGGCCATCCAAACCATTTTGAGAAGAGAAAAATATCCCAACCCCTACGAGGCACTCAAAAAATTAACGAGAACCAATGGTTTTGTTGACAAAACGGTCATTCATGATTTTATCGATCAGTTAGAAATTGATGATGCTATCAAAAAAGAATTGAAGGTCATCACCCCCTCCAACTATACGGGTATTACTCGATAGTAGGTCGCTTATAATCCGGCTTTTTTCAATTCATCCCCACCCGGTAAGTCCATTTTGGTGATCAATTTCGCAATTTTATCTAACACTAACTTACCTTCAATCAACAACATTACAGCCTCAATGGTATTCCCCTGAATTTGTGCGTTAGGTAGGGCTTTTGAGACGCCTTTTGAAAACATCAATAAACTTTTGAGTTCCCCCTCTTTTTCTCCTTCTTTGACATAAAGGTTGAGATCTGTATCGGCTTCTTGCATGGAAACCATTAAATCCAAATCTTTTTCATTCGCCTCCTTGACTACCCACTGGCCGATTTCATCACTGATTGCGGTTGACCCAGTAAGCAATGCCCTAAATTGAGTGATTCCACGAATCATTTCAAGCAGAGCCTCACCGTCAGGGTCTCCACTCGACAAAGACATACTTCCCAGCAATTGAAACATTTTAGGGCTAATACTGATGGCAGTAACCTCCTTATTATTTTGATATTTTTCAAAAATGGTTTGACCCGAAATACTGATGGGGAGTAAAACTGATATTGTAAGTAGTAAAAGCTTTTTCATGGATTAGATGTTTAATTACAAATGTAATCAATAGACCCATTCACAGAAAAGATCAAATTGAATAATCTCTATCATACATGTACCATTAAAGTTTTCTTTAATCAGTCAAAAAAAGGAGGTTTGACATGAAATATGTACTTTTACTACCACAACTTACGAAGCTTGATGAAACCCTACTTTCGTATATTATCGATTTTACTCTTATTGATTTGGATTTCTTGCTCGAAAGAAAATGATTCGTCTGGTAATAATGAGGAAAATACTACTGACCCTATTTCCAACCTCTCAGAATCTCCTGGTCTCCTTTTGGGTTCTTGGAATTTGACAAAAAAAAACACCCCACAGAACTCAGGCAGAAATGATCAAGATTGCCAAGCCACTAACATTCATTTTTTAGAGAACAATATTTTTTACCTCAAGTACCTTAATAAGCGCATCAAAGGAAAATACGAAGTAACGGGTACAAATACGATCAATTTATTGAATGGCACTGAGGTTGTCGGCACAATAACTCAAATTGAAGTGATTGAAAACGAAATCACCCTCTTAATCGAAATTACGAGTGAATGTACTGGGTATTATACCGGTAATAAGTACTTTAGGATTCATCAGTTTGTTTGGGAGGCCATGAACGATTTTTACCTTTGGCAGGAGGATGTTCCCAGTTTAAGTGACGATGTTAAACCCATTGGCTCTCCGAGATATAACGAATTGATTGAACCCTACCCGGAGCCGGAAGCTTTTTTTGAATCCCTTAAGCATGAAGAAGATAAATTCAGTCAAATCCGATCCGATTATCAGGATTTGGAGAACTCCATACGAGGAATTGACGCCAGTAATGGTGTGGAATTTATACTTTCGAGATATGGATCTGGAAATGGTGTTTTTGGAGTTGTTTCCTACATTCTTGAAGGTTCCGATGCCTCTGAAAAAGACATTCAACGAGGTGATATTTTTACCGGTGTAAATGGCCAAAGCCTCAACTTGGATAACTACCGAGAATTATTGTTTAATGATAATTTGGACTATACACTGAACATGGCCCAAATCAATAATAATGTGATCAGTTTAAATGGAAAAAACATCTCCCTAACCAAAACAGAAAATTTTCAAAGCAATCCCATTCAGATTAGTAAAATCATAGCCGTTGGTGATACTAAAGTGGGGTACCTTATGTACAACCAGTTTGCCTTGGGTTTTGATGATGAACTCAATGAGGTTTTTGCCAATTTTCAGGCGGAGGGTATCAACGAGCTTATAATTGACCTACGCTACAATGGAGGAGGGTTGGTTCAATCAGCCATCAATTTGGCCGGGATGATCACCGGACAATTTAATGGTGAGATTTTTGGCAAATACTTATGGAACTCCAAGGTGATGAAAGCGCTAAACAGCGACCCAGAAAGGTATGCCGGTTCGCTGATAGTGAATTTTACCAATCAATTGAAAGAGGGAGAAGCCATCAACTCATTAAACTTCAGTAAAGTCTATGTCATTACTACTGGGCGGAGTGCTTCTGCCAGTGAGCTGTTAATCAATGGCTTGGCCCCCTACATAAACGTTGTTCAGGTTGGGGATAATACTTATGGAAAAAATGTAGGTGGACAGGCAGCCATTTATGACAAAATTGACAATCAGGGAAAAATCAACCCGGATCATACCTATGCGCTTTATTGTATGTCATTCTACATCGCCAATAACGTTGATTTCTATGATTACGCTGACGGATTGGCTCCTCAAGCAGATTTATTACTTAAAGAAGATCTGACAAATATGGGAACCCTCGGAGAAAATTCTGATCCCCTTTTGGCCCTGGCACTAAAGCACATTACCCAAGAGTCGGCAAGGTATCAGATCAAAACTCCTGTATTTCCTCTGGAAAACACAGTGGACGACCCCCAATTTATGAGGGAGCTTTCGATCACCACCATAGCGCCTTTACCTCTGCTACAACTGGATTGATATTCCCGTCATAATATTTCTTCCTCTCGTTGCATATTGGGGAATGGTAACATACGCTGTATCAAAAATATTATAAACGCTAAGGAATAAATTGGCATTGGGCTTTTTCAGTCGATAGTTGAATTGTAGCGTGAACAGTGAATAGACATCTAGTAATGTGCTAGCATCATTAGCGATACGCTCCCCGGTGAACTGCCCCATCAAGTTTAGATGGGTTTGATCCGAAAGCGGTAGATCCATCACCCCGCTTATGGCATGTTTGGGTATGCCCCGTAAATCACCATTGGTGGTCTCCGTAAAAATATAGTTCAGACGACTTTTGACTTTTTTAAACAGTTCAAAATCATAAGAGAGCTCAACACCTGTGTAAACAATTTCCTCATCAGAATTAGTGTATCTTCCATAAGGGTAATTTTTTTCCGCTGGCCCGAAGATAAGGGTGGGGTCTTCTTTACGATCAAAATATACTGCAGATAACGTATTTTTCTTGGATCGAATTTCAGCACCAAATTCAAAACTGATGTTATTTTCAGGCATCAAACCTTCGTTTCCGTAGAAAGGATCATACAATTGATACAACCCAGGAGGAATAAAGGCCTTGCTGTAACTGGTCAAAATTTTCATTTGTCGATCGGAATTCAGATCAAAAGAATAAGATGGATTTAAACTATAAATCCAGTGACCTTTGTAGGCATTGTCGTGGTTGTAGCGAACTCCAAGGTTTAAGTTCAGACCTGATGGATCGAGATAAACCGAATTGACATACACATCGGATTGAGTGGCTTCGGGACTATAATCCGCTTTCATTTTGGCTTTTTGATACTGAAAGCCCACGATGGTGTAGAAGTTGCTATTGAAAATATACTTGTTGAAAAGGTCGATATTTAAATTATCACTTTCATAGGTCAAAGGAAAAGATGATACAAAATCTCTTTTGTTGTCTTGGTATCCAGCATTAAGGTTAAGGCTTCCGCCGTTATAATTGTATTTTGAACTCAAAGCATATCGATTCGATGAGGTTTTATAACTGAAATCAGCCTGCTCGACGGGGAAACTATTGTCATAATCAGCGGATACATCATCTTGATTCCAACTTAACCTCCAATCCAATTTGGAACCGAGCTTGCCATTTAGGCCAACATTAAAATTGACCTTATTGAAAGGATCAGCCTCCTCACCCACTACTGCGCTCATTTGATCACTGTATCTTTCGGCATAGATCAAATTGAAGCCGATATCACTTTGAGTTCCACTGACATGGATCAGATGATTTCCGGCAGAAAATTGATTGAGAGGGGTATTTGCAGCCTGTTCGGTTGCCCAGGTTTTTTTTCCAATAATGCTTAGCGATTCTTTGGCTTTTTTGGTAGAAATATTAATCACACCCGTAGCAGCAGAACTCCCATACAGACTACTGGCAGCCCCTTTTATGATTTCAATTGATTCAATCATTTCGATGCTGAGTGCATTAATGTCGAAATCGTTATCAATTCTTGAGGGATCAGATACCCGCACCCCATCAATGAGAATCAAAACCTGACGATTGCGACCTCCACGAATGGAGATGGTTGGATTCTGCCCGGAATACATATTTTTTCCGATGACGTCAATTCCAAGGTGAGAGGACAGTAATACTCCCAATCCTAAACCTGAAAATTGTTGGATTTCTTCTTGTTTGATTTTGACCACTGTCTTTCCGGATTGCGATCGTTTTAATTCAAATCTGGAATCGGATACCACCACTTCATCAAGATAGTTTGTCGAAATGGCAATACTGTCCAGAGTCTGATTCTGAGCAGTCATTACACAAAACGAGAATACTGAGCCCAATAGGGCACTGACTAATTTCATTTTTAATAATAAAGGGACATAACATCCTTACAGCAACTTGAAACTTTATCCCCGAAGTATCAAATCACTATGAATGGCAGGTCTCCTGGCTTGCGTTTTTTTGAACACCTTCCCGAATAAATCAGTGGCATGAAGTTTCCAAAAAACATCCGCGGCGCGGACTCAGCTTACAGTTGCGGGTACAGCATTGGCATTTAACCAATTTCCCTTTTAATTTTGCGAAAGCAAAAACCATTTCACTTTGCAAATTTAAATAATAAAGCAGATAGATTCTTTGTAATGCCTCCATTTTTTCAATCAGAAGTGTAAACCTTATTTAAAAAGCTAAGAAATAAAAAAGTCAAAATAGTAGGTTATGACATTTCTGCAAGAAAAGTCTTACAATGAAGTTTTAGGAATATAGAAGATTCCTTTTCTGCAACACATAGAATGGATAAATTAACAAGACTGAATATACCAAATCTCCAAGAATCGTATTTAAGAAAAAAGGCAAAGCCAAGGTGTAGCATTGTACTAAACCACTTAAGTTGGTTGGATAATGAAGTAGCCAAACCCCAAAATTACTTACTAAAAAGAAGACCATTGAAGACAACAGCACCGTTCCTAATCCAATCCTTTTAACACGGCTTCCCAAGTAGGCAATCAAAACAAATGACAAGTAAACAAAGGGTATGGTTCCGTGCAAGCCTATGATTAAGTCAGAAATAAAAAGACTTATGATAGGGATCAAATAGGCCCACCATTGGTTGTTAAATCCCTTGCTGGATAGTAATGCAATCGCAGCAATGGGTGTAAAATTAGGTGGGTGAGGCAAAAATCTCGATAAAATCGCGAGAAAGATCGCCGAGATTATAAAAACATACTTATTCATCATATCACATCAATCGCACCCCAAAGATAAATAATTATCCACTATTTGGTGAGATACATTTTTCTCCTAGCATAGAGATCATAAAATTCATCCTCTTTTAAAGAGTCTATAAATAATATACTCTCACCTGTACTTTTCATTTCCGGTCCCAGTTGTTTGTTGACATTGGGGAACTTGTTGAAAGAAAAAACAGGTTGCTTGATGGCATAGCCCTCTAATTCGGGTTTAAAATCAAAATCTGTTACCTTATTTTTACCTAACATTACTTTGGTGGCAAAGTTGACATAAGGCTCATTGTAGGCTTTGGCAATAAAGGGAACTGTTCGGGAGGCCCTTGGGTTGGCTTCGATAACATATACTTTATCATTCTTTATGGCATATTGAATGTTAATCAGACCTTTTGTTTTTAATGCCAATGCGATTTTGTGAGTATGGTCCTTAATTTGCTGTAAAACAAATTCGCCCAAGTTAAAAACAGGAAGGGTAGCATTGGAATCCCCCGAGTGAATCCCACAAGGTTCAATATGTTCCATGATGCCTATGATGTAAACATTCTTTCCATCACAAATAGCATCTGCTTCTGCCTCAATGGCGCCGTCCAGATAGTGATCCAATAGGAGTTTGTTGTTGGGGATTTTCCTCAAGAGATCCACCACATGGGTTTCCAACTCCTCCTTGTTGATGACAATTTTCATTCCCTGTCCACCAAGGACGTAGGAAGGACGCACCAAAATGGGAAAATCCAATTCATCAGCCAAGGCCAATGCTTGATCAGCTGTTTCAGCCACTCCAAACTCTGGGTAAGGTATGTTGTTATTTTTCAACAAAGTAGAAAAACTCCCCCTGTCTTCTGCGAGATCCAACGATTCAAAACTTGTTCCAATGATCTTGATACCATATCGATCCAATTTTTCAGCCAATTTCAAGGCCGTTTGACCCCCCAATTGGACAATAACTCCTTCAGGCTTTTCGTATTGAATGATATCATAGATGTGTTCCCAAAATACAGGTTCGAAATAGAGTTTATCCGCTACATCGAAATCGGTGGAAACCGTTTCTGGATTACAGTTGATCATGATGGTTTCATAATCACACTCTGAGGATGCCAAGACACCGTGAACACAACAATAATCAAATTCTATTCCTTGGCCGATCCTATTGGGTCCAGACCCCAAAACAATGATTTTTTTACGGTCACTGACCTTACTCTCATTCTCACTATATGGCTCCCCACCTTTAATTTGCATTTTCTCCTCAAAGGTGGAATAATAGTAGGGAGTGGACGCAGAAAATTCTGCGGCACAAGTATCTACAAGCTTATAAACCCTTTCAATACCAAGGGCTGTTCTTTTCTTTTTTACCTCACTTTCCAAACAGTCCAACATATGGGCAATTTGCCGGTCGGCAAAACCTTTTTGTTTGGCTTCAAGGAGAAGGGTTTTATCGAGGGTATCAATATTAAATTTAGAAATTTCCTTTTCTAATTCGTATAGCTCCTGATATTGTCTTAGAAACCACATGTCAATTTTAGTGATTTCGTGAATACTCCTTAACGGAATACCCATCTGAATGGCATCATAAATCACGAAAACTCGATCCCAACTGGCATGGGTCAATTTTTCAATCACTTGGTCATACTCTTGTAAACCCTTACCGTCGGCACCGAGTCCGTTTCGTTTGATCTCGAGAGATTGTGTTGCTTTGTGGAGGGCTTCTTGAAATGACCTTCCTATTCCCATTACCTCTCCTACAGACTTCATTTGTAATCCGAGCTTACGATCTGAACCTTCAAACTTATCGAAATTCCATCTTGGAATTTTGACGATAACATAGTCTAAAGTGGGTTCAAAAAGTGCTGAGGTAGATTTTGTAATCTGGTTTTGAAGTTCATCCAACGAGTAACCTATGGCCAATTTTGCAGCCACTTTGGCAATGGGGTATCCGGTAGCTTTAGAGGCCAAAGCTGAAGAACGGGAAACCCTTGGATTGATCTCGATGGCAATGATGTCTTCTTTTTCATCTGGACTTACAGCAAACTGAACATTGCACCCACCAGCGAAATCACCAATGCTTCTCATCATTTTGATGGCCATGTCACGCATCCTTTGAAAAGCAGTATCAGAAAGTGTCATTGCCGGAGCCACAGTAATGGAGTCTCCGGTGTGGATGCCCATGGGGTCCATATTTTCTATAGTACAAATAATGACTACATTATCGTTTTTATCCCTGAGTAATTCCAGTTCGTATTCTTTCCAACCCATTAGTGCCTTGTCAATCAACACCTCATGGATGGGTGAGGCTTCAAGTCCTCTGGTCAATAATTCTTCAAATTCATCTGCATGATTAACAAAAGAGGCACCGGTTCCTCCCAAGGTAAAAGAAGGCCTGATCACCAGTGGAAAGCTAAATTTCTGTGCGATTTCTTTTCCTTTTAGGAAAGAGGTAGCCGTCTCTGCCGGTGCAACCGGTATATCAATGGTTTTCAATAATTTTTTGAATCGATCCCTATCTTCAGTAATATTTATGGCTTCAATATCGACACCAATAATCTCGACATCAAAATCTTCCCAAATCCCCTTGTCATCGGCTTCAATACACAAATTCAAGGCGGTCTGTCCACCCATAGTGGGCAGTACAGCATCCACTTTATGAATTTTCAAAACCTCAATGATGGATTTGGTGGTAAGCGGTTTTAAATAAACATGATCGGCCATAGAAGGGTCGGTCATGATCGTTGCGGGATTTGAATTGATCAGGATGGTTTCGATTCCGTCTTCACGAATGGATCGCAAAGCTTGGGTTCCAGAATAATCAAACTCACAGGCTTGCCCAATAATAATAGGGCCTGACCCAATAATTAAAATGCTCTTTATCTCAGGTCTTTTCGGCATAAATAATAGTTTATAAAATTCAATTAATATAAAAAAAAAGGGTGTTATTCAAAAAAGAATAACACCCTTAAATATTATTTTTTATCATCATTTTTTATGGCGTGGCTCAGAAGAAACGGAAATTTTCTTTCTCCCTTTAGCACGTCTGCTTGCGAGTACTTTCCTACCATTGGCGGTGGACATTCTTTCACGAAATCCGTGTTTATTTCTCCTTTTTCTTTTGGAAGGTTGAAAGGTTCTTTTCATATTTGAAACAACGTTATCTTAAAGCCGGGCAAATATACAATAACTTTTTTCTAATACAAATGGTTTTACACCGATTCTTACTAACTTCGAACCCAAAACAAATCTTATGTTTCCAAAAATAATTAAACTCATTTTAGCAGTGGCTTTCCTTGGATATGGTGGCTTTCAGTTTTATGAAAACTATACGGGTAATGGTATTTTTCTCACCTTGCTCTCTGGGATGATGGTCTTCCTTTTTTTTAAAAATGAAATTATTTTTCTTGCTTTTTTAAGACTGAGAAAGCAAGATTTCAGGGGAACTGAACGATGGCTAAACAAGATCCAAAATCCTGAAAGCTCACTGGTCAGAAAGCAACAAGGCTACTATTATTATTTGCATGGTATCATACAATCCCAAACCAACTTGACCGTAGCAGAAAAACACTTCAAAAAGGCCATTCAGTTGGGGCTCTCAATGTCCCACGATTTGGCCATGGCCAAAATGAGTTTAGCAGGTATATTAATGCAAAAAAGAAGAAAAAGAGAGGCCAATATCCTTTTGGCAGAAGCCAAGAAGTTGGACAAACACGGCATGATGGGGGAGCAATTGAGAATGATGCAACAGCAGATGAAAAAGATTTAGTAAAATCCTTTTTCAGGAATAGCGATCTCGTAGTATTTTCTGGACTTGTTGTTAAGGTGATTTTGCAACAACCAGGGGTTGTGAATTTTGAGAACCTTATAGTTTACTCCCATTTTCTGTGCAAAAGTAGCCAAGTTTGATATGGCAGTATCCAGTCCGTGATATCTTACAGGAACCACTTCATACAAATCATTTTGGTCAAAAACATATCCGTACTTTAGGGGGTTTTCCATAATTTCTTTTACCGCCAGGACCCTGAAAACATATCGGCTGGTTTCATTCCCCAACCTCAAGTCAAAATAAGTGTCGACTTTTTGCTGATTTAAATTCCGCTGAATACCAGATATACCCCTATTGTATGACGCAGCAGCAAGCGTCCATGAACCAAACTTTTCTTTGGCTTTCTTGAGATATTTGGCCGCCACCCTGGTGGCAAATTCAATATGATAACGTTCATCAACATTACTATTTACCTCCAATCCATATTCCCTACCAGTCGTTCTCATGATTTGCCAAAATCCTTTGGCACCTGCCGGAGAAATGGAATTTTCCAGCCCACTTTCAATAACCGATAAATATTTTAGATCTGCGGGGACACCTTCTTCTTTTAAAACCTTTTCGATTGTAGGAAAAAATTTATTGGCACGTTTGAGCATCAACATCATATTGGATTGCCAATAGGTATTTACCAACAATTCTCTATCCAGTCGCTCTCTCAAGTCGGGAGCAGTCATGCGAATTTTTTCATCGGCAAAACTAATGGTATCCGGCAGATTCAGCGCGTATACCTTATAGGTAGGCGCTTCACCGTAACTTTTTAGAGCTGTTATGTTTGAAGTGGTGTACAGAAAACCACTCAATAAAATTAGGATTACAAAAACCAATCCCAGACGCTTAAGTAAAGAAATATTGATATTCATAATATGAATTTATTTTAAAAAAGTAGAATCCACCAAATTTTCTGAAATAATTTTCGGTAAATTTTTATTGAACCAGTCACTTTTTGTCAATATGATGGCATGGTCACCTTTAATTTTTATGAATGGGTTTTGAATATTTTTGATTGGGAAAATAGAATCTTTATCACCGTGGATGTGTGTAATGTTTTTGATGGGTTGTTTTCTTTTCCATTTAACCAAACTATCAATGGCCCATTGAAGATATTCCGGATCTCTTTCGGTCAAATAACGATTGTAATGTTTGAGTCGGTTTTGAATCCCGTCACCAAGAACAAAAGATGCAAAAGTTTCCACATTGTTGATCCACTGAACGGGAAGCAAGCGATGCGCATTGGTAACCCTTGCCAGCTTCATGGGGTTGGGTAATTCGAAATTGGATTTAATGCTGGAGACGATGATTACTTTTTTGGTGGGTATATGATTGGCCATCTCCTGAACCAATACCCCTCCAAAGGAAACGCCGATAAGGGAGGGATTTTTGTGTTTTATCCTTTGGGTCATTCGCAAGGCGTAATGTTCCAAAGTCTCCTCTTTATGGGGGGGCATCCATGACAATTGACATACATCAAAGCTTGAGGGAAACGAAAGAAACTCAAATATCCTTGGATTGGCACCCATACCCGGCATAAGATATACTGATTCTTTCATTAACTTTTCTTATTATTAATTGTCAATTGTTCAAAAAAAACTTAATTTTGCCTTCCCCTCTTCAACTAACTAACCAAATTTTTGTTATCTATATAGTAAACCAAATTTAGTAACAATTCTAATGTACGCAGTTGAATTACAAAACAATGAATTCCTAAGACAATTTGAAACCTCTTTTAACGGCTCTTTGGCCAGAATTGAGTACGCTGAGCAAGAAAGAAAAATTTTCCTCACCAAAATCGTTATCCCCGGAGATGATAATGATATTGAATTCGAGGAAAGTTTCATCAAAAGTGTTTTAGAATTCATATCAGAAAAAAACTTAAGAGTAGTACCCACATCACCAAAAATTGCTGGATTTGTAAGACGAAACAAGTCATATAAATCGCTGCTTCCAGTGGGTATTAAACTTTAATTTTTTTATTTACCACCCTTACAAAGCCTTCTTGATCAATTTTTTCAAGCAGGACTTCGTGAAGTGAGTTCCTTAAATGGGGGTTCCAATGTGTCCTTACTTTTACATAATTTTCCGTAAACCCTGTGATGTATCCTTTTTTGTTCTCATTTTCGAATAGGACTTTCGCTTTCTTTCCAAGTTGATTTTCATAAAAAGCCCTTCTTTTTTTTACCGATAATCCCCTTAACATTTTGCTTCTTTTATGCCTTACCTCTTTTGGGACTGCCCCCTCCAACTCAATGGCTTCAGTATTAGGTCTTTCTGAATAGGAAAAAACATGAAGGTAGGAAATATCCAAACGAGCCAGGAAATTGTAGGTCTCCAAAAAGGCCTCATCTGTCTCTCCGGGAAAGCCAACGATTACATCGCCGCCGATACAGGCATCGGGCATGACGCTTTTGATATGGGCCACCCGATCTATGTATAAATCACTCAAATACCTCCTCTTCATTTTTTTCAAAACATCATCATTACCACTTTGCAGAGGAATGTGAAAGTGAGGAACAAAATTCCTGCTTTGAGAGACAAAATCAATGATGCTATCGGTCAATAAATTGGGCTCAATAGAGGAAATTCTAATCCGTTTTAAATTCTCTATTTCATCGAGCGCGGCAATGAGATCCAAAAAAGTGTGCTGGTGTTTTTTGTTACCGAATTCCCCTTTCCCATAGTCTCCAATATTGACTCCGGTTAAAACAATTTCTTTGATTCCTCTTTGGGTAATTTCTAATGCCTGTCGGATGATATTTTCCAACGAATCACTCCTTGAAACACCTCTGGCTCTGGGAATAGTACAATAGGTACATTTGTAATCACAGCCATCTTGAACCTTTAGAAAAGCACGGGTGCGATCGTCAAGTGAATAGGAACTTTCATAAAAATTGGCCTCTGAAATTTCACAGGAATGGATATCTCCAATGGGCTTTTTAGTCAAATCGCCTATATAATCGATCAGCTTGAACTTTTCAGTGGCTCCCAAAACCAAATCTACTCCATCAGTGGCAGCTAAGGCTTTGGGCTGCAACTGAGCGTAACATCCAATGGCTGCAACAAAAGCCTTTGGGTTTTGATGAAGCACTTTTCTGACCAAGCCTTTGAACTTTTTATCGGCATTCTCAGTAACGGAGCAGGTATTGATTACATAAACCTCCGCCGGAGAATCAAAGGATACATGCTCATAAATTTTGGAGTCAAAATCCCTTGATATGGTCGCGGTTTCTGAAAAGTTTAACTTACAGCCAAGGGTATGAAAAGCCACCCTCGGCTTTGAAAGTTTTGTTGTCATTTCCTCAGTAACACCCAGCATCATTTTGAACTAAAAAGTTGTATTTTGCTGCAAATATACAATCTTTAGCCTTGCCTAAAAACCATCATATTAGCATCTCAAAGGTCAGTTGTATTCAACTGTTTTTAATCGTCTTTATTTGTGCTTGTGTTACGCCTTCCGACGATAATCGTTCTCATTTGGTATTTCGATACAATGAGTATGCAAACATCACCTCATTGGATCCGGCTTTCTCCTTGAACCTTGCTAATATTTGGCCGACTGCTCAATTGTTCAATGGTTTGGTAGAACTAAATGACCAGTTGGAAGTCATTCCCGACATTGCAAAAAAGTGGTCCATTTCCCCTGACGGATTGGTCTATACCTTTGATCTAAGGGAAGATGTTTACTTTCACGAACATGATTTTTTTGGGGATCATAAAACCCGGAAAGTCACTGCCTCAGATTTTAAATACAGCTTAATGCGATTGTCGGATCCCCAAGTAGCATCTCCGGGGGGTTGGGTAATGCAAAACGTAGAAAAGATTGAAGCCATTGATGACCAAAGACTGAGTATCACCCTTAAAAAACCTTTTCCCGCTTTTCTGGGGTTATTGAGCATGCGTTATTGCTCTGTGCTACCAAAGGAAATCGTAGCACTACTGGGAGATGATTTTCGGAAAAATCCAATCGGTACGGGTCCTTTCGCATTAAAAAATTGGGAGGAAGATGTCAAATTGGTTTTGAGAAGGAACCCCCTCTACTTTGAAAAAGACGAGGTTGGAAATGCCCTGCCCTATTTGGAGGCCATTGCCATAAGCTTTGTCCCTGATAAGCAGAGTGAATTTATGCTTTTTTTGCAAGGAAAAATCGATCTGCTGAATTCTTTAGACAATTCATATAAAGATGAATTATTGACCCAAGACGGACAGCTCCAAGAAAAATACAGGGACAAAATCATTCTTCAAAAGGGACCCTATCTCAACACCGAATATCTCGGCTTCTATTTGGACAGCCCCTCCCCTATAATTCAATCTCCTTTGATTCGGGAGGCCATTAACATCGGCTTTGATCGAAAAAAAATGATGATCTATCTTCGGAACAATATCGGGTTTCAGGGAAACAGCGGCTTTATTCCCAAGGGCTTGGCAGGCTACTCAGAGGTTCAGGTGACAAGTTATCAGCCGGAGCGTGCGCTGGAACTGGTGGAGCGCTTCAAAAAGCAAACCGGTCGAGCCGTAGAAATCAGTTTGGCCACAGATGCCAATTATGTTGACCTGTGCGAGTACATTCAAAGGGAACTGCAAAAAATAGGCATTTCGATCGAAGTGGAGGTGATGCCTCCCGCTACTCTAAAGCAAGCGCGATCACAAGGAAAATTAGAAATGTTTCGCTCCAATTGGATCGCAGACTATCCAGATGCAGAAAATTACCTCTCTTTGTTTTATTCAAAAAATTTTAGTCCGAATGGCCCCAATTATACCCATCACCAAAACCCTGTTTTTGACGACTTCTATGAAAACAGTTTTAAAATCAATGATGCAGCAGCACGGAGTAAAATTTATAAGGTCATGGATTCAATTGCAATGGGTTCCCAACCCTTGATCCCCCTCTACTACGACCAAGTGGTTCGGTTTACTCAAAAAGGGGTGGAAGGTTTAACGATCAACCCGGTCAACGTGCTAAAACTCAAAAAAGTGAAAAAACAAAAAAACCGCTAAAAAAGCGGTTTAAGGGTGTTGAAAGAGGGCAATGCTCTTTATTTTTTATACTTGGCGTATTTGTTCTTGAACTTATCAATCCTACCGGCTGTGTCAACCAATTTGGATTTCCCGGTGTAGTAAGGATGAGAGGTTCTGGAAATTTCCAGTTTCACCAAAGGATATTCAACCCCGTCGTGCTCGATGGTCTCCTTGGTAGCAGCGGTGGATTTGGTGATAAATAGGTCATCATTAGACATGTCCTTAAAAGCTACAAGTCTGTAATTTTCTGGATGAATACCCGTTTTCATAACTATCTGTTGTTAAAAGTGTGCAAATTTAATGTTTTTAAATAAATTTACAAGCTTTAACAAGCCAAAAACAATTATTTCCCAATATTAAAACACTTACTTATGAAAGATCAAAAAACCACCGCTGCTACTCTCGCAAAAAAATACGGATTGATGCTGGGTGCCTACAATATCGTAGTTGGGCTGATGCTGTTCTATTTGGACATGCACTATCAAAACAATTCAACCGTTGGTCTCATTAACCTGGCCATTATTATCATATTAATTGTGCTGGGTATCAAAGAATTTAAAAAATGTAATGGTGGATTCATCAAATTATCGGAAGCCTTGAAAACAGGATTAGGAATTGCGCTAATCTCTGGGATCCTCAGCACCATCTATACCCTGATCATGATGAATTATATCGATCCTGATTTTTTGGAAAAATCACTGGCATTTCAAAAACAAACCCTGTTAATGGAAAATCCGGAGATGTCGGTCAGTTCGGTGGATAAGATGATTGATATGCAGAGAGAATTTTCCAGTCCCTTAACTACCTCCGCATTCATATTGATTCTCAATTTATTTATTGGATTCGTCGTATCCCTTGTAGGAGGTCTTATCATAAGAAAATCACAGCCGGAATAGGACAAATTTCCTATTTTTGTGGGTGAAAGCACCATCTATGGAAATTTCCATTGTCATCCCTTTGCTCAACGAAAGTGAATCGTTGTTACTCCTCCATGATTGGATTCACAAGTCGCTAAAAAAGGGAGAGTACCGTTTTGAAATTCTCTTTGTTGACGATGGAAGCACAGACAACTCATGGAATGTTATTAAATCACTGGCCCAACAACACGACCATACCCACGGCATTCGGTTTTCCAAAAACTTTGGAAAATCACAGGCATTGCACGCCGGATTTAAGGCGGTAAGGGGTGATTATGTGGTGACCATGGATGCTGACCTTCAGGATTCTCCCGAGGAAATTCTACCCATGATTGCCCAGCTCAAAGACAAAAATTTGGATCTGATCTCCGGGTGGAAAAAAAAACGTTACGACTCTATTCTTCTGAAAAACTTACCTTCCAAACTTTTCAATTGGGCGGCAAGAAGGGTTTCCGGCATCCGACTTCACGATTTTAATTGTGGACTGAAAGTTTACCAAAAAGAGGTGATCAAAAATATTGAAGTATATGGGGAAATGCACCGTTATATTCCTGTGATCGCCGCCCATGAAGGTTTTGACCAAATCGGTGAAAAAGTCGTGCGGCATCAAGCGAGGCAGTTTGGTAAAACCAAATTTGGAGCCGACCGTTTTCTTAAAGGTTTTCTTGATCTGGTGACCCTTTGGTTTATCAATGGATTTGGAAAAAGACCCATGCATTTTTTTGGATTTTGGGGGACTTTGATGCTCTTGGTAGGTTTTGGTTTTACCGTTTACCTCGGCATCGACAAACTCTACCTCAATACCCAAAGCAGATTGATCACCCAGAGACCAGAGTTTTATATTGCTTTGACCACGATGATCTTGGGTGCCCAGGCCTTTATTGCAGGATTTTTGGGCGAGATCATGATTCGCCATAACAATAACATCAAAAGATATAATATCACCAAAACTACTTATGAGGAAGACACTTGAAGAAAAAATTGAGGAATGGTCTAAGCCCCCGTTTGATGAAGCCTCCATTGTCGAATTGGAGGAGCTAAAGAAGCACCCCGATCAATTGGAAGATGCTTTTTACCAAGACTTGGCATTTGGAACCGGAGGGATGCGAGGTATCATGGGTGTTGGAACCAATCGAATCAATGCCTACACCTTAGGAAAAAGCACACAGGGCTTGGTGGATTATATGAAAAAGACATTTCAGGAGGAGCAATTGAAAGTCGTTATTGCCTATGATTGTAGAAACAATAGTAAAAGCCTGGCCTTAAAAGTGGCAGAGGTGTTTTCGGCCAACGGGGTTCAAGTCTTTTACTTTTCTGATTTGAGAACCACCCCAGAGCTCTCCTTTGCTGTGAAACACCTAAAAGCGCATTGTGGGATTGTATTGACAGCCTCCCACAATCCTCCAGAGTACAATGGATATAAAGTTTATTGGAAAGACGGTGGACAAATTGTTCCACCACAGGACAAAGGGATCATTGAGCAAATTAACGAAACGCAATTTTCGGACATTAAATTCGATGCTAAAAAGGACTTAATCCAATGGATTGACCAAGAGGTTGACCATGCCTTCTTTGATCAATCTATATCGTTGGGACGATTTGAATTGGAAGGACGAGATCAGTTAAAGGTCGTTTTTACGGCACTACACGGAACTTCAATAACGGCCGTTCCCCCAGTCCTAAAGCAAGCCGGCTATACTAATGTTCACTTGGTAGAAGCTCAATCTACCCCCAACGGTAATTTTCCTACCGTAAAATCTCCCAATCCCGAAGAACCTGAAGCATTAAAAATGGCATTGGAACTGGCGCAGTCCATAAATGCCGATTTGTTGATCGGTACAGATCCAGACTGTGATCGTTTGGGAATTGCAGTCCGGGATAACCATAACGAATTCAAGCTGCTCAACGGCAATCAAACCATGGTGGTTATGACTTATTTTCTTCTAGAGCAATGGAAAAAAAGTCAGCGACTCAATGGCAATCAATTCGTGGCCACAACCATCGTCTCGACTCCCATGGTGAGGAAAATGGCTGAGGCCTATGGTGTTCAATACAAAGAGACCTTGACCGGTTTCAAATGGATTGGAGATTTGATTAAAAATTTTAGCGAACTTGAATTTATCGGTGGTGGTGAGGAAAGTTTTGGATACCTCGTGGGCGATGCCATTCGAGATAAGGACGCCGTTACCGCTACCCTATTGGCCTGTGAAATTGCAACTTTTGCAAAAAATAATCAACAAAGCTTTTATGAGATTTTGGAGGAATGTTATCGCAAGTTCGGTGCTTACAAAGAAAGACTCATTTCTTTTACTGAGAGTGGAAAACAGGGGGCCAATAAGATAAAATCCATGATGGAAGGATACAGAAACAACCCTCCGAAAGAAATTGCCGGCGCAAAGGTTCATGCATGGGAAGACTATCTTAAAAGTGAAACCTTTTACCCCGGAGAAAATAGAACTGAAAAAATTGAATTACCAAAAGCGGATGTATTGATCTATGTTTTGGAAGATCACTCCAGAATTGCGATTCGTCCCAGCGGAACTGAACCGAAGATTAAATTTTATTTTAGCGTAAATGGTGTACTTGATGCGGACGATCATTGGAGCCGCTTGGAAGTCGAATTGGAACAAAAGATCGATGCTCTCATCAAAGGAATTGGACTGTAAATGAATTATTTTTTTAAAATACTTCGATTTGGATTACCCTACAAGCAGTATGCTTTTTTGAATATTTTTTTTAATATCCTCTATGCTTTATTCAGTGCATTGGCCTATGTAGCGATGATTCCCATGATGCAAATTCTTTTTGACACCACCGAGAGAAACATGCAAAGACCTACCTATCAGGGCATCGGCGAGATCAAATTATTTTTGCAGGACTTTTTTAACTATAAAATCAGTCAGTATTTGGAACAAGACAGCGGGAAAGCCTTGTTTTTTGTCATTTCCACCATCATCGGGCTGTTTTTTTTAAAAAATATTTTCAACTATCTGGCGATGTATTTCATCACTTTTCTTAGAAATGGTGTATTGATGGATTTGAGAAATGCCTTGTATCGCAAGACGACTACCCTACCGCTGGACTTCTTTTCGGAAAAGAAAAAAGGAGACTTGATGGCCCGAATTTCCTCGGACGTACTGGAGCTTCAACATTCTTTTTTATCGATTCTGGAGCTCATTGTAAGGGATCCTTTGACCATCATTTTTTCTTTGATTATCATGTTTAGTTTTAGTGTAAAACTTACCCTGTTTGTGTTGATTTTTATCCCGCTTTCCGGGTTGGTGATCTCCCAAATCGGTAAATCGCTGAAGAGGAAGTCTGATCGGGTACAGAAAGAGCAAGGAGAGTTTCTGTCGCTTTTGGAAGAAACTTTGAGCGGTATTAAAATCATCAAGGCTTTCAATGGACAAAACATATTTATTGAAAAATTTATGCGTTCCACCCAACGTTTTTTTGATTTCTCCAACAAGCTGTTAAATCGACAAAATCTCGCCTCTCCGATGAGTGAATTTTTAGGGATCGTGGTCATCGGTGCCTTACTGTGGTATGGCGGAAAAATGGTTTTGATTGATCAGACCTTAGACGGCGCTATCTTTTTGTCCTATCTGGGTTTGGCCTATAACATTTTGACCCCGGCAAAGGGAATCAGCAAGGCGTTTTACAACATCAAAAAAGGAGATGCGGCTGCCATGCGAGTGCTTGAGATTTTAGAAGCCCAAGACGATATGGAGGATGCTCCCGATGCCGTTGAATTAAAATCTTTGGAAAAAGAAATCTGGTTTGATGGCATTACTTTTTCATACGATCAAAACCCCTTACTTAAAAACTTTTCCTTAAAGATCCCTAAGGGCAAAACCGTTGCATTAGTAGGACCTTCGGGGAGTGGAAAAACAACAGTGGCGAACCTGCTCAACCGATTTTATGACATCGATGGAGGACGTTTGACCTTGGATGAAACACCTATAAATATAGTTAAGAAAAAATCTTTGTACCAACTTACCGGTATGGTCAGTCAGGATTCCATACTATTCAACGATAGTGTTCGAAACAACATCGCACTGGGGAATCCCAAGGCCGATCTTGAAAACATAAAAAATGCCGCGGAGATTGCCAATGCCAGCGAGTTTATCGAGAAATTAGAACAGGGGTACGACACTTTTATTGGAGAAGGAGGCAACAAATTGTCGGGAGGACAAAAACAAAGACTTTCCATCGCAAGGGCCATTTTAAAAGACCCCGATATTTTAATTTTGGACGAGGCTACCTCAGCATTGGATACCGCCTCAGAAAAACTGGTTCAGGGAGCTTTGGAAAACTTGATGAAAAACAGAACTTCACTGGTGATCGCTCACCGACTTTCGACCATTCAAAAAGCAGATATAATCGTGGTGATGAGTCAGGGAAAAATTATTGAAACCGGCACCCACAAAGAACTTATTGCAAAAAAATCCACTTATCAAAAATTGGTGGAAATGCAGACAATCTAGAGGATCATTAAACTTTTTTAGTGATTTACAGTCAAAAGATAAAATAACTTTGGAACAGCAAAATCATTTTATAGAGGCGTTGAAATCCCCGGATACTCGGGAGACGGCTTTTAAAAAATTACTTGCTGATTACAAGGAGCGAATGTACTGGCACATTCGTAAAATTGTGATTGATCACGAGGATGCGGATGATGCCTTACAAAACACTTTTATCAAGGTTTTTGAAAAGATCGACACCTTCAAGGGGAACAGCAGTATCTATACTTGGATGTATCGGATCGCAACCAACGAGGCACTGAACTTGTTGGGGAAAAAATCAAAACAATTGGGTGTCTCTAGTGAAGAATGGATAGAAAAACAAACGGAAAAGTTGGAATCGGATGTTTATTTTGAAGGGGATGTTATCGAACTCAAACTACAGAAGGCCATTGCCACACTACCGGAAAAACAGCGACTGGTTTTCAACATGAGGTATTTTGAAGAAATGAAATACGAAAAAATGGCTGAAATTTTGGAAACCTCCGTTGGGGGACTAAAAGCATCTTACCATCATGCCGTAAGTAAAATTAAAAGCAGGATCAATGAATAAAAACCGAAACAAGTCTTCATTTAAGGTGCCAGAGGGGTATTTCGATCAATTCGAAAATGAACTGTTCGGAAAAATAAAAGCAAAAAATCCTGTGAACGGTTTTACAGCACCAGCGCACTATTTTGAGACCTTAGACAATCGGATTTTGAACCGATTGAAAGAGGTACAACCCGATCGCATTTCTTTTGTCCGACACTTGTGGAAAGCCATTGCAGTGGCGGCGGTCTTTGCCTTCTTTTTTCTAAATGAAAATACCAGCGAACCCAGCCACGAAATGTTAGATTTCTTTATTGAAGATTATTTGACACTCAACACCACCTATGAAATCGCTGAGCAATCCGATTATTATTTTGAAACCAGATTTTTTATTGAAAACTATGCCTCCATTTCCATAGATGATGCCATGGAATTAAGATTATACGGGGAAACCCCCACCAATTTAAACTTGTTTGAAGATGAATAGAATATTAATGATTGTGATGGTACTCAGTCTTAGTACTGCCCTAGGACAAAAAGGGAAAATGAGTTTTGAAAGACTCAAAGCACTCAAAATGAGTTACATCACCGAAAAAATCGGCTTAACCGAGGAAGAGGAAAGTGTTTTTTGGGAGATCTACGATAAATATGAAGAGGAGATTTTTACGGATTGTAGGAAAAAAATAAAAAACCTAAGGCGGAGCTATATGAAGTCCACGGACAGCATCTCCAATAAGGAGGCTTTTGAGGTCATTCAATCGACCAATAAACTGGAACACCTTGCCCTTAAACTCAAAGAGGAGCGTGACAAGGAGCTCTTAGAGAAGTTTCCAGCACAAAAAATCTTAAAAATGCATCGGGCTGAATACCATTTTAACCGTGAAATGGTTTACAAAATGAAATCAAAGAAAGAAAATTCCTCAAAAAAATAAATCATTCTCCTTTCTTTGCTTGGTATGAAACTACATCGGAACCTTGCATTGGGTATAATATCAGGATTGGAGCGGACGCTTGTCGAAGGATACCCGGCAGCAGATACCTTAAAGAGATTACTTAAAAGCAATCCCGGCTGGGGTTCAAGAGATCGGCGCATCATCGCTCAAGTTTTTTATGATGTAGTCCGTCAAAAAAGATTTTTTCATGCCCTAAGTGGGTCGGAAAACGCTTCCCTTAACTTATGGAAAATGATTTGTGGTTGGCTGATTATCAATGACTTTCCCCTACCCGATTGGGAGGAATTCAAAAACAGCCAAGCCGATGAGATAAGAAAAAAAGCAGTTGCACTTCTTCAGGAAAGAAAATACAAATATTCCATTCCCGACTGGTTGGATGCCATGGGTATTGAAGCCTTTGGAGCAAGCACTTGGGAAAAGGAAATTGCGGCTATGAATAGCCCTGCTGAGTTGGTTGTTCGGGTGAATACCCATAAGATAGAGGTGGAAAAACTCAAAGATTTATTGAAAAAGAAATACGATATCACCACCCGTAACTTGGTGGATTATCCTCAAGCATTGGTTTTTGAAAAAAAACAATCCCTTCAGAACATCAAAGAATATCGGGAGGGATTTTTTGAAGTTCAAGATGCGAATTCGCAAATGATCGCTCCTTGGCTGGACGCTTCAGCTGGGAAGTATTACATTGATGCTTGTGCCGGAGCGGGAGGCAAAAGCTTGCATTTGGCAAACCTGACCAAAGATGCAGCCCGGATTACAGCTCTAGATGTTTTTCCCGCCAAACTTGACGAATTGAGGAGAAGGTGCTATCGGAATGATATTCAATCGGTTCAAACGATTTTGGTTGAAAAAAAAGAAGATCTGAGTGCTGTCAGGGGCAATGCAGACGGTGTTTTGATCGATGCTCCCTGCAGTGGGCTGGGGGTGCTCAAAAGAACCCCAGACGCTAAATGGAACATGAACCCTGAACGCATGGATGAAATCAAAAAAACACAAAAAAATATCCTACAAACCTATGCCCCTTTGGTAAAAAAGGGAGGAATATTGGTTTACGCCACTTGTTCTATTTTCCCGCAGGAAAATCAACATCAGATCATTGATTTTTTGGAAACCGAAACAGGTAGCTTTTTTGAATTGGAAAAAGAACAGACCTATTTTTCGCACGAAACTGGTTTTGATGGATTTTATTGTGCGAGATTGCTTCGTAAAATGTGAATAAATTGCTGAAAAGTTATTGACTTTAATAGTAGTTTGATGCAATCCAAAATCCCTAAAAAATTTATTTTTGGATTATCAAAAACCAATGGATGATCTATTTTTTTGGAAATCCCACCTTCCGTCTTTATGCCGTTCAAAGCTCAGCAAAATTAGACCCCACTACCCAAAAAAAAATGACCTGGCTCTTTGGTGAGCAGTCCTTGGTGAGTGAAAAAAAGATTGAAGGTACTTTTCTAGGCCCCCGTACCAATATGATTACGCCTTGGAGCACCAATGCGGTTGAGATCACCCAAAACATGGATATTAGTGGGATTGAAAGAATAGAGCTGTTTGAGAGGGTCGATCCCCAAGCTATTTTTGACCCCATGCTCTATGAAGTCTATCCCCAACTGGATCAAGCTATTTTTGATATTGATATCACTCCCGAGTCGATCAAAATGATAACGGATATCGGATCCTATAATCAAAGTGAGGGACTTGCTTTGAGCGAGGACGAGGTGAGTTATTTGGAGGGTTTGTCTGAAAAATTGGGACGTGCATTGACGGATTCAGAGGTCTTTGGTTTTTCTCAGGTCAATTCAGAGCACTGTCGCCATAAAATTTTTAATGGACGTTTTGTGATTGACGGTGAAGAACAAAAGGAGAGCTTATTTGAGATGATCAAAAAGACTTCCAAAACCAATCCCAACAATATCGTATCAGCATATAAGGACAATGTTGCTTTTGTAAGCGGCCCAGAGATAGAGCAGTTTGCACCAAAAGATGGATCTGTACCCAGTGCGTACGAAACCAAAACCATCAAAAGTGTTATATCGCTTAAAGCAGAAACCCACAATTTTCCCACTACGGTGGAACCATTTAACGGAGCAGCTACTGGCTCCGGCGGAGAAATCCGGGATCGACTTGCGGGAGGACAGGGTTCGTTGCCATTGGCAGGGACTGCTGTTTATATGACTCCCTACTCTAGGGTAACTGAAGATCGTAAATGGGAAACTGTATTCCCCGCACGAAAATGGTTGTATCAAACCCCTATTGATCTTTTGATCAAGGCATCGAATGGTGCTTCAGATTTTGGAAATAAATTTGGTCAACCCCTGATCTCAGGTTCTGTTTTGACCTTCGAACACCAAGAGAAAGACCAGAGATTGGGCTTTGACAAAGTGATCATGATGGCTGGAGGAGTGGGCTATGGCCTACTGGATCAAGCGCAGAAAAAGACTCCTTCAAAAGGAGATATCATCGTTATTTTAGGGGGTGACAATTACAGAATAGGTATGGGTGGCGCTGCGGTTTCCTCCGC
Organism: Flavobacteriaceae bacterium; assembly: GCA_965662705.1. Lineage (GTDB taxonomy): Bacteria > Bacteroidota > Bacteroidia > Flavobacteriales > Flavobacteriaceae > UBA8316. The sequence continues at coordinate 13,170 of CBFIIP010000041.1, read as the reverse complement.
CAATACGGGTGCATTTAGCAACGAAATTGAGCTCAATGCAGTACAAAGATCCAATCCAGAAATGCAAAAAAGGGTGGCCAATGCTATCAGGGCTTTGGTGGAAAGTAGCAAAAATCCCATCATTTCCATTCATGATCACGGTGCCGGTGGTCATTTAAATTGTCTCTCGGAATTGGTGGAGGAAACGGGGGGCATTATTCACATCGATCAACTTCCACTAGGAGACCCTACCCTTTCCGCTAAAGAGATTATTGGAAACGAATCCCAAGAGCGCATGGGTTTGATCCTTTCAAAAAGTGATGCTAAATTGCTACGAACCATTGCCGAGCGAGAACGCGCTCCTTTTTATATCGTAGGAAAGGTGACAGGCGACCATCATTTTTCTTTTGTCAACGAGGAAAAAGACGAAAAGCCCATAGCCCTGGCCCTGAGTTCCCTTTTTGGCGATGCTCCCAAAACGACGCTTTTGGATCAAAGGTCGCCAATGGAATTTAAGAGCAGCCATTACCAATTTTCGGATTTTGAATCCTACCTCAGTGATGTGCTTCGACTGGAGGCTGTGGCTTGTAAAGATTGGCTCACCAATAAGGTGGATCGTTGTGTGACGGGTCGGGTGGCCCGACAACAAACGGTGGGTGCATTGCAACTTCCACTGAGTAACTGCGGAGTTATGGCGTTGGATTACAAAGGACAGCAAGGGGTGGCAACGGCCATTGGTCATGCACCGGTCATCGGTCTGATTGACCCTGCCAAGGGGAGCGTGAATGCCATTGCAGAAGCACTGACCAATATCATTTGGGCACCCATGGCAGAAGGTATCCAATCGATCAGCCTCTCCGCCAACTGGATGTGGCCCTGTAACAACCCTGGAGAAAATGATCGACTTTATCGTGCGGTAAAAGCCTGCTCGGATTTTACCATTGACTTAGGGATCAATATCCCCACGGGTAAAGATTCCTTATCCATGAAACAAAAATATCCTGAGGGGGATGTTTTGGCCCCGGGTACAGTAATCATTTCTTCTGCAGGACAATGCAGCGATATAAAAAAGGTGGTGACCCCGGTCGCCATTCCACAACTGGGAGCACTATACTACATCAATCTGTCCTCCCAAAAACATGTTTTGGGCGGTTCCTCTTTGGGTCAGGTGCTCAATGCGATTGGTGGTGCGGCTCCTGGTATTGAGGATGTTGCGCTTTTTAAAAACACCTTTGACGGGGTACAAAATTTAATTTCAGAAGGGAAGATTATTTCTGGTCACGATATCTCCTCAGGAGGCTTGGTAACCACCCTATTGGAAATGTGTTTTCCTTCCCCCGGTGTAGGAATGGAAATTGATTTGAGTCAATTGAATGAAAAGGACAGCACGGCCTTACTATTTGCAGAAAATTCGGGATTGGTATTGCAAAGTGAGGTTGACCTTCATGCCCACTTCAAATCGACAGGCATTGTTTGTACCCAGATCGGCATAGTGAATGACTCAGGGGTATTATTGATCAATAACCAAGAGGACGAAGTGAAACTGGATGTATCAATATACAGGGATTTATGGTTTTCGACCTCCGCAGCACTGGATGCCAACCAGAACGAATGTGCCCAAGCACGCTTTGAAAATTACAAGTCAATACCGCTCGAATTCCGTTTTCCATCTTCGTTTGATGGGGCTTTAGCCTCAGCTCCTAGCTCCAAGATCAAAGCAGCCATCATCCGAGAAAAGGGCAGTAATTCAGAAAGAGAAATGGCTTATGCCATGCATGCTGTTGGATTTGAAGTGTATGATATACACATGACGGATTTAATTAGCGGCAGAAAGACTTTGGAGGAATTTCAATTCATTGCCGCAGTAGGCGGCTTTTCAAATTCGGATGTTTTGGGATCAGCAAAAGGATGGGCGGGTGCATTTCTCTACAATCCTAAAGCTAAAAAAAGTTTGGATGATTTTTTTGCTCGAAAGGACACGCTCTCATTAGGGGTGTGCAATGGATGCCAATTGTTTGTGGAATTGGGCTTGATCACCCCTAAGCACGGTCAAATGCCCAAGATGCTGCATAATGATTCAGAGAAGTTTGAATGTCAATTTACAGCAGTGACAATAGGCGCCTCCTCTAGTATTATGATGCAGGGATTGGAGGGAAGTACCCTTGGTATATGGGCAGCACATGGAGAGGGTAAGTTTCACTTGCCCAACGAAGAGTCCCAATACCAAATTCCCGCAAAATACCATTACGACCGATACCCTGCCAACCCCAACGGATCAGATTTTAATGCGGCCATGCTTTGCAGTGATGATGGGAGGCACTTAGTGATGATGCCCCATTTGGAGCGCTCTACTTTTCCATGGAATTGGGCTCATTATCCGCAGGGTCGGAAAGATGATTTTTCTCCGTGGATTAGGGCTTTTGAAAACGCAAGGAACTGGCTTACTGAAAAGTAAAGCTACATTCATTGATCAATTTTCACTATTTTAGGCGGTGAAATATGAAGCCAAGCAGGATTTTTGATATACTGAAGATTCAGTTAGAAAACACTCCAATCGAAAACTGTCTTAACGACAAAAAGGCTGGGGTATGGAAATCGGTTTCCACAGGTCAATTCTTTGAGTCAGCCCAACTTGTCGGTGCTGCACTCATCGAAATGGGTGTGAAGCCACAAGATAAAATTGCTATAATCTCTACCAACAATCGCTCTGAATGGTCGATCATGGATATGGCGATCTTGCAAGTGGGTGCCGTATCGGTTCCGCTTTATCCTAATATTAGCGCCAAGGATTATGAATACATCCTCAATCATTCCGAGAGCCAGTATTGTTTTGTTTCTGATCAGGCACTTTATGAGAAAGTTTTTTCGGTTAAAAATGAAGCGAAAGGCTTGAAAGGCATTTTTTCGTTTGATGAGATTGAGGGATGTAAAAACTGGTATGAGCTTTTGGAGTTGGGAAAAAAAATAGAAAACAAAGACCTTTTAAATGATATACAATCCAAGGTCCAACCCAATGACCTCGCCACCATCATCTACACCTCCGGCACCACAGGCATTCCTAAAGGGGTGATGCTCAGTCATGACAATATTGTGTCCAATGTAATTTCAGCCACACAAATGTTTCCTTTTGATGGTAGTGGTGATCAGACTGCATTGAGCTTTCTTCCGCTGTGTCATATTTTTGAAAGGACATTTATTTATGGCTATTTGTATAACAACATTAAAATTTATTACGCTGAATCCTTAGATACTATTAGTGATAATCTCAAAGAGGTGCGGCCGAATTTTATGACGGCTGTTCCGAGACTCTTGGAAAAAGTTTATGATAAAATTTACAGCAAAGGGAATGATCTAAAGGGATTAAAAAAATCACTTTTCTATTGGGCAATTGCACTCGCTCATCGCTTTGAACCCAATGGAGGACAACCGCTTTCTTTCAGGATCAAACACTTTTTTGCCAAGAAATTGGTGCTTTCCAAGTTTAAAGAGGCCTTGGGAGGGAATCTGGAGATCATTTGTTCTGGAAGCGCTGCCCTTCAACCAAGATTGGTAAGGATTTTCGGTGCTGCGGGAATGACCATTGCAGAGGCCTATGGCCTGACGGAGACTTCACCGGCCATATCTGTCAATGACCTGAGGAATGGGGGATTAAAAGTAGATACGGTCGGCAAGATCATTAAAGGAGTGGAAGTAAAGATCGCTGAGGACGGTGAGATTTGCTGTAAAGGGCCCAACGTCATGCAAGGCTATTACAAAGATCCCGAACAAACCCAACAGGTGATGGAGGACGGTTTTTTTAAAACGGGTGACATTGGAGAGATAGATGACGAGGGCTTTTTGAAAATAACCGATCGAAAAAAACAAATGTTTAAAACCTCGGGAGGAAAATATATTGCACCGCAGGTTATTGAGGGCCAACTCAAACAGTCGCTGCTTATCGAACAGATTATGGTGGTAGGCGAAGGTAAAAATTTTGCTTCGGCACTGATTCAACCCAATTTTGAACAGTCCAAATTATGGTTGGATGGACAGGGGGTGGATTGTGACGATAATCCCATTGCCATCGCAAGCTGTGCCCCTTTGATGGCTCAGATTGAAAAAGAAATTATGGCACACGATGACAAATTTGGGAAATGGGAACAAGTGAAGGTGATCCGACTCACTCCTGAAATATGGTCCATTGAAGATGGACTCCTTACCCCTACTATGAAAGTGAAACGCAAAGCAGTTGAGAAAAAATATCAATATTTGATTGAAGAAATGTATCCTTAATTTTTTTTCTGTATAATATTATGCATGCATAGTATTTTTTTATATTTTTGGAATAATGAAACAATTGAGGAAAAAAACCATTGATGCCGCCCTCCGTTCCACATGGAATGCGGTGAGCAAAATGTATAATCGTGAGGCGGCAAAGTTTGATTCGACTATGGCCGTTGGATTTGCACTTTTGAATATTGAAGCTGAAGGAACCCCCTCCACCGCACTGGGACCAAAATTGGGGATGGAGCCAACCAGTTTGTCCCGTTTGTTGAACAGTATGGAAGATAAAAAATTGATCAAACGGGAGGCCAACCCCGAGGATGGTCGGAGTGTTCTGATCTTTTTGACCCCCTTCGGAAAAGAAAAACGAGATGACTCAAGAACAGTCGTTTTGAATTTTAATCATATGATAGAAAGTAAATTATCAGAAGAGCAAATCAAACATTTTTTTGAAGTTACCGATTGTGTAATGGAAGAAAGCAAGAAGTTTGAACATTTTTTAATTCATTAAATCCCAATAGCTATGGAACTACAAACTACAAAACTGATCAAAGGGGGGGAATTCATCATCAGAGATGTTCAGCCCAACGAGGTTTTTACACCCGAAGATTTCTCGGAAGAGCAAATTATGGTTAAGGAAAGCGTACAAGATTTTATTGATCGCGAAGTTTGGCCTAACAAAGAACGATTTGAGAAGAAAGACTATGCTTTCACCAAGTCTTGTATGGAAAAAGCGGCTGAACTGGGTTTTCTCAGTATTTCCGTTCCCGAAAATTACGGGGGAATGGGCATGGGTTTTGTCTCCACCATGTTGGTATGTGACTATATTTCAGGGGCTACAGGATCCTTTTCTACTGCCTTTGGTGCCCATACGGGAATTGGTACTATGCCAATCGTTCTCTACGGCACAGAGGAACAAAAACAAACCTACGTACCCAAGCTGGCCAGTGGTGAATGGTTTGGGGCCTATTGCCTAACCGAACCAGGTGCCGGATCCGATGCCAACTCAGGAAAAACCAAAGCAGTGCTTTCAGAAGATTGCAGTCATTATTTGATCTCGGGACAGAAAATGTGGATTTCCAATGCAGGTTTTGCCAACGTATTCATTGTGTTTGCCCGAATCGAAGACGATAAGAACATCACAGGATTCATCGTACCCAATGATCCTGGAAATGGCATCACACTGGGAGATGAGGAAAATAAATTGGGGATTCATTCTTCCTCAACGCGCCAAGTCTTTTTCAATGATACCAAGGTACCGGTCGAAAATATGCTGGCAGAACGTGGTGCAGGGTTTAAAATTGCCATGAACGCACTTAATATTGGGCGAATCAAATTGGGTGTTGCCTGTTTGGATGCCCAAAGAAGGGTGATCACCAAAGCGGTTCAATACGCCAACGAGCGCGTACAGTTCAAGACACCCATAGCCCAATTCGGGGCCATCAAGGAAAAAATTGCAAGAATGGCGACATCATGTTATGTAGGCGAGTCTGCCAATTACCGAGCTGCACACGATATTGAGTTAAAAATCAAAAGCCTACAAGAAGAAGGAATGGAACACCAAAAAGCAGAACTCAAAGGAGTAGAAGCCTTTGCCATTGAATGTTCTATGATCAAAGTCGCCAGCTCCGAGGATGTTCAGAATTGTGCGGATGATGGGATTCAAATCTATGGTGGAATGGGCTTTTCTGCCGACACTCCGATGGAGTCTGCCTGGAGGGATGCTCGTATTGGAAGAATCTACGAGGGGACCAATGAAATCAACAGAATATTGTCTGTGGGAATGTTGGTCAAAAAATCGATGAAAGGGGAATTAGATCTGATGAGTGCAGTGATGCAGGTGGCAGGAGAAATGACTGCCGGGGGAGCAGCGGAAAATATCGATCCCAATCAGGCCCTGTCCGCAGAATTACAGAAAGTTAAAAATTTAAAGAAGGTTTTCTTGATGATTGCTGGATCTGCCTTCCAAAAGTATGGCCAAGATTTGGAAAAGCACCAACAAACCCTGATCGGTTTATCGGACATTATGATTGAGATCTACTTTGCTGAATCGGCAATTTTGAGAACCCTCAAAAACAAAAATAGAGGAATGGATTCCAAACATCAGATCGACATGACGCGCTTATACGTTTTTGATGCCGTGGAAATTACCATCAAAAGGTCAAAAGAAATCATCGGTAATATTGCCGAAGGGGATGCACAATTGAATTTGATGAAAAGTGTGCATCGTTTGTGTAGATACGATCAACTTCCAGATATCATCGAGTTGAAAAATAGCATCGCAGATAAGATCATTAAGGAAAACAAATATTGCTTTTGATTTGTGACGATCTTCATTTTTATGATTAGGCTTCATCATTTGTTTGGTGGAGCCTTTTTAATAATTCTCTGTTTGTAAAAACTTGAAAAAACCCCTTTGGTTTCTCTGGAATCTACTGAAATCAAAAGTGACAAATATTTCAAAAACAGAAGGAGAATGGATTTGGGCTTGAGCCCTGAAAGGGAAGTTATAAGCCATTCCAAAACGGTACCTCCTTTTAACTCTACCTCGACTTCAACTCTTAATATATTGGATGGAGTTCGGCATACCGTTCCATTGAGGTCGCTTACTATATCCCTTCTTAAAAAAATAGTTTCAGTCATTCTGGGTAGGCTATAATTCCTTAGGTTGGCCCCCACAATGGCTGTCCAAGTTCTGTTATCAGGCGAACTCATCCATTGGTATCGGTTATCATTATCAGACAAGACCGAACCCCTGATCCTTGCAGAACTAAAAGATTCTAAATGAAGGGAAGTGGATCCGTGACAAACTGTTTTCTGTACTAAAGCATCAGACTCCCCCCTAAAAAAAATCTTACCCGGGTCGTCAATTTTGTTTTCAATAAGGATTAAAGAAGCATTACCAGTGCCCCCTCCTTTTTCGAGGGTTACGGTGATCTTATCTCCATCAAAAAGGGTGTTGGTAGGACGGAAAACAGCACTACCAGAAGGTCCCTGTTTTAGAATTCCATTGATGTAAAAGCGGTAATTATTACCATCATTGGGAGAGGCCGTAAAGGTTACACTATCCCCGGAGCAAAAGGTATTGCTTGACACCGAACTGGTGAGAGTAGTAGTGACCGTTGCTGTAGCATTAATAACTGTGTTCACATTTGGTCTGACAAATGGAACATCATCTCCTGAAATATAAAACAAGGGAACAAGGAGGCAAAAGCCCAAGTAGTAGGTTAGGTAAGATTTTTTTACAATGTGGGGCACTGTTAAAAAATTTGAGGCTTTACAAATTTACTAATTATCCATTAAAGGGATAATGCAATATGGGGCAGTTCGATGAACTACTCTCTATTGTGATATATTTCGATATTTTTCTCTTTTAAATCATAAACTCTTAGATAATCTGCATCATCGCTGATCATAAAGGTGTAGGTGTTTTTAAAAATGGGTATGCCGTTTTCAAATGCTCCCGATCTGACTTTAATGGTGTCAGTTGAAATACTCATTCGGTACCTCGAAAAGTCGGAAGTATAGGGATACAACTCGCTTGAAAAAAGCATCTCGTTCAAGTCAAAAGTGAATCTTTTCCCTTGATAACTGGTGCTGTCAATTAAAAATAAACTGTCTTTGGTATTAACATTTGGGATGATTTTTTGGTACAAATACCATTTTCCGTTCAGTTGGTTTTGATCAATTATGATTTTATTGAATTGAGGACCATCAGAAGAGGTACCACAACCCAACATCAAAAGTAGCTGTATGTATAAAGTTTTATTTTTTGACAATCTATTGGTCTATTAAGATTTCACCCTTTATATTATAACGAACTAAGCTGTCAATTATTTTACCAGATTGATAGGATATTTTTTGTTTGATTTTACCATTGGGGTGATAATCCATCCAATCGCCATCGCGATTTCCATTGGCATCGAAAGAAATTATTTTTCTAAGATTACCATTGGAGTGAAAAAACTCACTCACACCAGCGATCGCACCCCTATTGAATTGGTTGCGTTCTTTGACATTCCCGTTTCGCCAATAGGAGGTTCTTTTGCCTTGCATGAGTCCGTCTTGATATACAATTTCTTCACTGAGTTGATTATTGTCATAGTAGGCCAACCAGGGTCCATCTAAAGTTCCATTTTTGTAATGGCAAGCCAATTTTTGAGACCCGTTGGGGTAATACTCAAAATATTGGCCCTCTAATCTTCCCTCAAAAACATAAAAAGAAAATTGCTCTTCACTATTGGTGATATGCTTGATGAGTCCGGTATACAATGAACCATCTTTGAGGTAGGTAGAATCTCTTGAAGTTCTAACTACCTGAATTTCATCCATAGTAGCGAATTGTTTTTGGTCGGAACATGATACCATCAGTAAAACAAAAAAAGTTATAAATACATACTTCATGACGGTATTGACTGCAAAAGGTTATTGTTCAAAAGTTTAACTCTCTAATTATTGCTGTCCAAATATAGCGTTTTGATAAAAAAAAAATCTTATTTATTAACTATATAATATCTTTGTTATATTAACGTTATCAAGTTAAGCATTATAAAAATTCTGTGGGGGAATTTAACAGATTACTAAATCTATCGATCTTATTATCGATTTTCACTTTGTCTTTCGGATGGGGTCAAGCTACGACCGATATCCAAATTGATGATGTTGTAATCATTGGCGAAACCGCACCTTATGAGTTTTGTCAAGGTGAAATTCCCGCATTTGAAATTCAATTCAGCCTAAAGGCTGGGTCAACCACCCTCACATTGACCCCAACCAGCACGCTCGAATTTACTGCTATAGGATCCGGAGGAAATATTTTCACCAAAACCATTACGGGGGTTACCAGTTTTGGCTCAGGTGCAACCTCCCTCAGTCCTGCAGGAAGTGATTACTACCGTTGGCCAACCGTCGGTGCTGATGTCCTCCAACTTTCCGGTGATGGTGTGACTGATATCCTTTTCAAGATTTTTATTAATTCTGCCGTCTTTACTGATCCAGATAATCCTGATTCTGCCGTTTCATCCCTGACGATGAATGTAAATTCCAATCCCCCACAGGTTGGTATTACAACCTCAGAAGGAAACTTCAATGGCGCCAGACGGATTGATATTTGTGATGGGACGGACATTACCCTTTTTGCAGATCCGGGCTACTCGGACTACGAGTTTTTACGTAAACCTAATGGATTAATTAATTTCAGCTCAATGGGTAAGTCCGCCTCTCGCTCAATTTTATTGACCAATGTTAACGCCGGAGGGGAAGAAATTAAAGTAAGGACTTACAATGGTGACTGCTTTACAGACTCTTTGACTTATTATGTAGATGTTGTTTCCGGTACCACAGTAAACCTCAATTCTTCAATGACGGGAGATACTGCCTGTGAAGGGGAAAACATCACCTTCTCTGCATTAGGTTCCGGAAATTGGTATGAGTTCTTGGTATTCTCGGGTGTAACAACCAGCACGGTTCAGTCCTCTACTTCTCAGACATGGAGCAGTACAACACTCAATCACTTAAACAGAGTGACCGTAAGAAATTACACCACGTCTGCCACCACTTGCTACAGTGAAAAATCTTTAACCATTGAATTGAATTCTTTCTCCAACACCAACAACATTTCTGGAAATCAGACCATTTGCTCTGGAAATGTTCCCGGATTGTTGGGAAGTATCACCGAGTCGAATGCGGACAGGCTGGGGGATGGTGCAACAGTTAATTACTATTGGGAAAAGAATGAGGGTTTTGGTTGGTCACTCCTTGGCGCATCGAACTCCTCAACATTTCAGCCGGGAGTGCTCACCACTACTACGGCATACCGTAGGGTTCTAAGCAGTGAATACAATACTAAAACTTGTACTGATATTTCTGATACGGTAACTGTTACAGTAACCAATGGCCCCTCCATCACAAATTTTGAATTGACGAGTTCAACCAACAACTCCATATGTGAGGATGACAAAGCTGTTTTTGAGGTTACCTCCTCAGGGGTTACAACGCCAAGTTATAGGTTCTTTCATAACCTCAACCCAATTGGCGGACTCATTGTGGGGGGAAGCACCGCCTCTATCACGGTCAGCTCTACCATTGATTTGGATGACATGGATCAAATACAAGTCCGTGTTTATGCAAATAGTGACGGTACGGGTTGTTCTGTCTCTTCCACTATCGTCCTCCGTGTCAACGAATTTGATGCCACTCCTAATCGAATTACAGGAGACCAAGTGGTTTGTAATACCGACCCTATTACCGCGATTACGGACCAAAACTCTCCCACTGCACCTGGAAATATCACGGTAAGATGGTACTCCAGTCCTTCAGGTTTGGTCACGCCCACTTGGACATTGGTCGCTAATAATGTTCCGAGTTTTACCCCCCTTTCACTAACTGGAGATACGGATTTTAGGAGAGAAATTGAATCTGAATTGAGTGGAATACGCTGTTACAGTTATTCTAATGTGATCACAAAAAGTGAAGTGGCCATTGCCTCTGATTTGGTATCCTATGACCTAGCACTTAACCCCATAAATGAACTCATTTGTTTGGGGGATACCATATTATTTGATGCTGGAACTTCTTCTGGCGCCAGTGGTTATCAATACAGTTACAACGGCAATCCACTGGGCGTTTTCTCAACCAATACAACCATTACCCATACTGGTTTTTCAGATGGGGATTCTTTTTCGGTTACGGTTGCAGAGAATGCCGATGGTACAGGATGTACAGAAACCACCACGCTTACCATTAGAGTAAACACTTTTACAGGGGCACATTCCCTTGCGGCCTCACAAACCATGTGTTTGGGAGATGACCCATTATTGATTAATGTAACCAGTACCCCAACCCCCACCATCGTCGGTGCGGTTGCAACATATCAATGGGAGCGTCAAGAATTTGGTAGTGCCACTTGGAATCCAATTTCAGGAGCTTCGGCACAACTCCCTACTTTTGATCCTCCAACAGGGTCTGTTACACAGACCACCAGTTTTAGAAGGGTGATTTCGTACACCAGTTCTGGAACGACATGTAATTTACCTCAAAACTTGTCAGAATCTTCTGTCCATGTCATTTATGTAACTGCCCATCCCGGTGGAACACTCGTTGCCTCCACAGCTTCAATATGTACCGGTGAGTCTGTTACTTTTAGTGCAACTGGTCCAGCTGGGGCAAACTACACCTTCTATATTGGAGGGACCGTAGCCCAAGCTAGGAGTGGAGCTTCAACCTTTACCACCTCCAGTCTGTTAAATGGTCAAATTGTATCGGTTGTCATCGAGGACACTGCAGGATCCGGATGTGAATTTACGCCCCCCAGTATTACCATGTCTGTTTCCAATATCCCCGCAGCTGGCCTCTCATCCACAGACCTCACCAATGGAACGATATGCTACGACGACCTTCCTGTATTTACAGCCACCCCTGCAGTAGGAATGACTTATCAATTTTATATTGCTTCCATTCCTGTTCCATCCGGAGCAGTTTCTGGCAATCAATTATTAGCATCAAATGTTACTTATACCCTTCAGGACGGCGATGTCATTGGAGTGGTGGTTACCAATGCCAATGGTTGCTCCAGTTCGGCTTCTTTGACAGTGAGTGTTAATGAGTTTTCAGGTTCTGACACCGTTACCACCACTACTACCAGTTATTGTTCTGGAGGTGATCCCGTATTTATTACTGGTTTCAACTCTAGAGCTGCTCTAAATGGCGGAACCATCAGTTACCGTTGGGAATTCAGAACATCAACCCCTTCCGCAACAGCTTGGCAACCATTAAACATCCCCCCTGCTACGCTTGCTAACCTTGACCCTCCCCCTTTGGCAGATGGTGTTCATCATTTTAGAAGAGTGACCATAAACGAATACAACAATTTGAGTTGTGAGGCACCTCCGAGTAATGTAGTAACGATAACCATTGGTTCAGGAAGTGCCCCTACGCTTACCGTTACCCTGACCAATACCGTCACCTCTGCCCAAGTGACCAACCAAACGATCTGTGCAGGAGAGGGAATCAGTATTGATGCCAGTGCCTCCTCAGGAAATGGGTACGAATTTTATCTCAATGATGCAGCCGTCCAATTGGTAACCAACATCAGCTCCTTTACCTATCTAGGACTTAGTGATCAGGATAGAATCCAAGTTAGGGTATTTGAAAATGCTGATGGTAGTGGTTGTTTTTCAGATTTTACGGCCACTATAAGAATAAATTCAATGTCGGGTAACAATAGGATAGACCCTAATCCACAAACGGTATGTTATGAGGGAGACCCTCTGGTTATTACATCGGTGACTACTCCTACCCATGATTTGGTCAGTGGAAGTATAAGATTTCAGTGGCAAAAAAGACCTCAGGGTACCTTGGACTGGAGTGATATCAGTGGTGCCAATGTTGAAAATTATGATCCCCCTACTGGGCAGCTTACGTCTACCACAGAGTTCAGAAGGTTGGCAACTCCCGTATTTAACGGACTTTCCTGTGAGGGAACTTCCTCACCGACTTATGTGTCCAATATTGCCTTAGTTAATGTTGTATCGTCTTACACTTCATCCTTGACTTCAAACCCAAGCCCTGCAGAAATTTGTGCTGGTGATCCTGTTATTTTTGAAGCCTCAACTGTTGGATCGGCAACCTATGAATTTTTTGTAGATGGAGTTTCTCAAGGAGCTCCCTCAGCCATAAGAACCATTCAGTTGAATCCAACCAATGGCCAACAAGTTACCGTCGAGGTTTCAACCGGAGGTTGTTCAATTCTCTCGGATCCCATTAATGTCATCGTCAACCCTGATCCAATTACTGTGCTAAGTGCAATAGGAGTCGTCAACAATGTAATTTGTGAAGACGATGCCCCTGTCATTGTTGCCACACCAGTTGGAAATTACACTTACTCTTTCTTTGTTAATGATTTACCTGCACCTGGCGCTGCCGTAACCA
>CBFIIP010000040.1:0-51978 GCA_965662705.1 Flavobacteriaceae bacterium | reverse complement strand
ATCATTTACCAGAGTACTTATAAAAAGATATTAATTATTTTTTGGACATTAAATTAATGACCCTTTAGTTAACTCTAAGGGGTTTTTTATTACAATTCAATTGCTCTTAAACCCAATTACCCCCTATACTTCGCATTAACAAAGTCAATAGATATTCCTTTGGTTTTGTGCTTAATATATCAAGCAGTTCTTCTGTTTATATCAATCACTTTACCCTTCTCTTGAATGTCCTCTTTTTTGGACTGAATCTCTTGTAGCTTTTTGAGTATGTTATTGCGGCTTTCCTTAGCGGGTGTATCAAAATACTCATCCAAGTCCTCCCAATAATCTTCTTCTAAAGATGGGTCGTTAAATAGCCTGTGATACTTCTTGTCTATCTCAACCCAAAACCTTCTTTTGTCCTTAAAACTTACGGATACTTTTTTCTTATTACCGTCAGTATGAACACCTGATGCCATCATAATCCACTTCGGATATTTCTTTTCGTCTATCAGACATTGCAATCTGTAGACTGCATAATCGACTAACTTATCAAACTCAAAAGTGTCAAGAACAAGTTTATGATTTGCATCTGTTCTCTCAATAATCTTTTTCCGTCTATAGTCGCTATAGCTTCTTGTAGATAATTGGTCTATGTCGTGTCCAACAAGCCACTTAGCTTCTAACTTGTCAATCTCATCTTCTGCAGTTTGGAAGAAAGTCTTTCTTGCCGTTTTAAGGGTTATGTGGTTTAATCCCATACTCGAAAATTTATCCCTAAAGCCATCCCACATATTCTTATGCTTTTTATTGTGTTGGCGGTTATCGTAATCAAATAAGCTAATCTTATTATCTATCCCTGTGGTGATATACTTGCCACCAAACTTCTTTTCTGCGTGTGTGTATATGATAGAGTACTTTAATCTTTCCCATAGTATTCTTATCGGCTTGAACATACGGATGAATAAAAATGCAGTTTCTTCTTTTGACCTATCGTAGTCAAGGTATAGGTCATCAGATATCCAAGCATTAAAATTTCTTGCTACAGATTTTAGTTCTTTGTTTCTTAGTCTTGCATCGGAAAACCTAACTAAGTCAGCAGGATACATCCCACGCATAGAAAACATTATTAGCCACAAGGCACACGATTGCCACCTTTGTATCGTATTTGCTTTTTCTAATGCCTCGAATAACTCCTCTGTTGTGTTTGCTCTGTTAACCCCCTTAGTAGTTCCCTTACCCTTTATACGATGCTTCTTGTTTGTTTTGACCCTATCAGATATTAAACCATTATCATAGGCATCGTTAATTATCGCCATTAATCCATTTCTATAGGTGTTGAATGTCTTGTGGGAGTTCTTACCATCTCTCACCTTTTTGTCGGCAATCCTTTTGAATTTAGTAAGTAGTGCATTATCTACATCCTCAAAAGCAAGTTTGCCACTAATACGAAGGTGCTTCTTGAAATACTTTAGACAAGCTCTATAATGGTCGGTGTTGAGGTTATTGTTATTCGCACTAAACGTGGTTTCAAGGTAATCTTCAATAGTATCTACGTTAGCCTTTGTCATTACGAAATCAATAGCAGAGTAGAAGGATAGCTTACCTGTTTGCATTTTGGTTTCAGCATCCTTCATCTTTGCCTCCCATTCGTTTAGGTGGCTATTAATATCTTCATAACCATCGTGGTCTTTAGTAACACGCTTCTTGATGCTATCCCACTTCTTAGGAACGATTTTAAGCCCTTTAATTCCTTTTTTGGTCTGCTTACCCCTCCCACCTGAAAACTGCACTAAAACGTCTGTTTTTACAGCTTTCTTATTTCTTAGTGTAAATGAAATTGTTGCCATTTGTTCTTACGATAAAATTTTTGTTCTTACACTTGTTCTTACGAAGATATGTATATATATAATGACAACATATCAGTAATTAGTGGAGTTGTACAATAATAACTAACGAGAAAAAGAGGATACCGATTAAGCCGTAATCAAGTGCACTATTCAGTTATGCTACGAGGCCCTAAATTCCATTGCAATAAGTTGTGGCGAAATTTTTTGGGTTAAAAAATAAACCCCACCGACAACCTAAATCCAAATGACTTATTGGTCTAGCGTTGCAAATATACTTTTTTTAAAAAATATTCAGTCTGTGTATTTTGGAGGATGTTGAAACTTTTTTTGTTTTTTTCTATCCACCCAATTGGATTTCTATGTAACTCTTACCCTGAACATAATCTTAAAGTTTATAAGTAGTTCTGGATGGTCTAATTATTTTAACTACTTTGTCTTTTAACTCAAAATGAATCTTCATGTTTTATCAATGGATCAAAAAACCTATTATTCTGATTTTTTTACTAGCAATTTTCGGATGTGAGAACCCTAATAAAAGCAAGCCCTACAAAACCCTCTGGTATGACGAAGCGGCAACAGAATGGGAAGAGGCCTTGCCCCTCGGTAACGGAAGGCTTGGGGTTATGGTCTTCGGAGACCCCATCCATGAACGCATTCAATTAAACGATGATTCGCTTTGGCCTGATGATCTTCAGTGGGAACACCCATCCGGTGGACCAGAAGAGTTAAAAGAAATTCGTAAAATACTTATGCGGGGAGATGCCAAATCTGCCGATTCCCTCATGGTTCATTATTTTTCCAACAAGTCCATTACCCGATCGCATCAAACCCTTGGAGACCTGTATTTAAACTGGGAACATCAAGATATTTCTGATTATAAACGTTCATTGGACCTGAGCACTGCTATTTCCTATACCCAATATAAGACCGAGGGTTATGATGTGGAACAAAAGGTTTTTGTTTCCCTCCCCCACCAAATCATGGTGATTAGCCTCAGTTCAAATCACCCCAAGGGTCTCAATGGAAAAATTAAGTTGGATCGTCCTTTCGATGAGGGAGAAAATACCGTAAGTGTTTCGAGCTATGATCAACAAATTATCATGCAAGGAGAGGTGACCCAGCGGGCTGGAAAATTCAAATCTGAACCAGCACCGATCTTATCCGGGGTTAAATTTGAAACACAACTGTTGTCCCAAAATACTGTAGGGGAGGTCATGCCTGCTGATGGGGGCTTGGTCGTCTCAGGAGTAAAAGAACTCAGGCTTTTTATCGCCAGTAATTCAGATTACTATACCCCCGATTTTGCTAAAAAAAACGAAAGGCAACTACAAAAGATCCAAAAAATTAGTGTCGCTCAAATGGAAGCGGAACACATCAAAGACCATCAATTATTGTTTAACCGAACCCAACTCGATCTCAATGCAAATCCCGAATTATCCTTACTCCCTACAGATCAAAGATTGGATCGCATCAAATCAGGAGTGGTTGACCCTGGGCTCAGTCAAATTTTATTCGACTACGGTAGGTATTTACTCATCGGATCCTCACGACCTGGGACGCTACCTGCCAATCTTCAAGGTCTGTGGAATCCACACATCAATGCCCCATGGAATGCCGACTACCACCTCAACATCAATTTACAGATGAACTATTGGTTGGCCAATCTTACGGGCCTTCACGAATTGAATGAACCTTTGTTCGACTATCTGGATCGATTGGTGGAAAGCGGTAAGGTCACGGCTCAGAAGAACTACGGAATGAGGGGAAGCATATTTCCCCACGCCACTGATCTATGGGCGCCTACTTGGTTGAGAGCTGCAACAGCCTATTGGGGGGTCTCTTTTGGTGCAGGCGGATGGATGATGCAACATTATTGGTATCACTATCAATTTACCCAAGATGAAAAATTTCTTAGGGAAAGGGCCTATCCCGCCATGGAACAGGTAGCGCTTTTTTATTCGGACTGGTTGGTGGAAGACCCGAGGGATCAAACCCTCATCTCGGTACCCTCCTCATCCCCCGAAAACAGATACATCAACGAAAAAGGGGAATCCGTGGCACTGTGCAGAGGAAGTGCAATGGATCAGCAAGTGATCTATGAAGTTTTTAATAATTACCTTAAAGCAAGCGAAATTTTAGGGGTCAATAACGATTTAACCAAAAAAATAACAACGCAATTTTTTAGACTTCGACCTGGTTTTGTCTTGGGCAAAGATGGAAGAATACTCGAATGGGACAGAGAATATAAGGAGCCGGAACCTGGTCATAGGCATATGTCGCACTTGTATGGATTTCATCCCGGAGACCAAATTTCCAAAGATCAAAATCCGGAACTCTTCCAAGCCGTAAGAAAAACTTTGGACTACCGATTAGACAATGGAGGAGCAGGCACTGGTTGGAGTAGGGCTTGGCTGATCAATTGCTCCGCCAGACTACATGATGGTGAGATGGCGCATGAGCACATCCAACGGTTGTTCCAGAAATCCATGTACGACAATCTTTTCGACGGACACCCTCCCTTTCAGATCGATGGAAATTTCGGATTTACCTCGGGGGTTGTCGAAATGCTTCTTCAATCGCACGAAAGCAAAGGTATTCGATTATTACCCGCATTACCAAAAGCTTGGAAAACTGGCAAGGTGAAAGGATTGACAACAAGAGGTGCCTTAACTGTAGATATGGAATGGGACGAGGGAGTTTTGAAGCAAATCACCATCCATTCTCCCAAAGATCGAACAGCCACTTTCCTATATCGTGACGAAATTTATGAATTGGATATAGAAAAAGATAAGCCTCTGGTTTACGCTTTTAACTTTTAAATACTCAATTAACAGGTATTTTTTCAAAAGAATTTTCTTTAAATGCGATACACTATCTTTGTGTAAACTTATTTTATGGCTTTTATAGCTGTTGCAGTTGGAATTTTTTTGTTGATTAAAGGTGGAGATTGGTTGATGCGTGCTGCAGTGGCACTGTCTCTTCGTTTTTCAATTCCCAAGATCGTAATTGGTATGACCGTTGTTTCTTTTGCGACATCGGCTCCAGAATTGATTGTCAGTATCCAATCTGCCTTAAGTGGCCACCCTGATTTGGCCTTAGGGAATGTGGTGGGTTCAAACATAGCCAACCTCGGTTTTGTTTTGGCCATCACAATCATGATCTCTCCTATAGATGTGACCTCAAGTTTTTACAAAACGGATTGGCCGATGATGATATTGGCGTCTCTGATCTTTTATTTCTTTATCACCACAGACAAAACTTTGATGGCCTATGAGGGTTTAATCATGTTTGTCCTCCTAATGACCTTTATTGTCTATTTAATCAAGTTCCAAAAGCAAGCGGTATTGGATGAGGCTCCTGAGGACGATGAGGCACTCGAGACATCCAAGACCTTGAGCTATCTGCTACTGGGTGGATTTTCGTTGTGGCTGGGTTCTGAAACTTTGATCAAGGGAGCAGTAAGTTTGGCTCAGAATCTCGGGGTGAGTGAGAGAATCATCAGTGTTTCTATTGTTTCTGTTGGAACCAGTATCCCCGAGCTCTCCGCTTCTATCATTGCCATCATTAATAAAGAAAAAGCCATCTCTTTGGGGAATTTAGTCGGTTCCAATATTTTTAATATTCTCGCTGTCATGGGAATCACCTCCATGATTCATCCGGTTGCCTTGGAAGATCCCGGATTGTTGAGTAATGATATTTGGTGGATGCTGGGCATCTCTTTTTTGATTCTCCCATTGGTGTTTTTTCCCAGAGGGTCACGCTTGGGTTGGATCGATGGAGTGATTCTATTTGTGCTTTACGGCATCTTTATTTTTCCATTATTTATGTAAAAAAAATCCCGCCAATCGGCGGGATCTTTTTATCAAAAACATCAGCTGATAAATAAATATAGTGTTTCTTAAATTTTAGCTGATTTAACAGTTTTGATAATTCTACTGGCAATCTTGTATGGATCGCCATTAGAAGCAGGTCTTCTGTCTTCTAACCATCCTTTCCAGCCATTTTCAACGGTCATAATTGGAATTCTGATGGAAGCTCCGCGATCAGAAACACCATAACTGAACTCGGTAATGGATTGGGTTTCATGATCACCAGTAAGGCGTTGGTCATTATCAGCACCATAGACACTGATGTGCTCATCGACTACCGGGCGGAAGGCTTCACAAATTTTTTCATAGATTTCTTTAGAGCCACAAGTTCTTAATGTTTCATTGGAAAAGTTGGCGTGCATACCAGAACCGTTCCAGTCAGTTGCTCCAAGGGGTTTGGGATGCCAGTTTATGGCTAATCCATATTTTTCACCCAATCGCTCCAATAAATACCTAGAAATCCAAATTTGATCTCCCGCTTCTTTAGCACCTTTTGAAAAACATTGGTATTCCCACTGGCCAGAGGCTACCTCGGCATTGATCCCCTCCACATTAATACCTGCTTCGAGGCATTGTTCTAGATGTTCTTCAATCATTTCACGACCAAAAGCGTTCTTTGCTCCTGCAGAGCAATAAAACTGTCCTTGTGGGGTTTGATCTTTAGGGAAGCCCAAAGGAAGGTTAGTTTCAGGATCCCAAAGGAAATATTCTTGCTCAAACCCAAACCAGAAATCATCATCATCATCATCAATCGTTGCTCTTCCATTAGACATGTGAGGTGTACCATCAGCATTAAGAACTTCTGTCATTACCAAATAACCGTCTTTTCGATCCGGATCCGGATACAAGGCTACAGGCTTTAAAAGACAGTCAGAAGCATTTCCCTCTGCTTGTCGTGTTGAAGAACCATCAAATGACCAAAGTGGACAGCCATCAAGCTTACCGTTAAAGTCGTTTACAATTTTTGTTTTGCTCCGAAGATTGGCTGTTGGTTCGTACCCATCCAACCAAATGTATTCCAGTTTAGACTTACTCATATAAATTAATTTTATGTTTTCAATATCATAAAAGTAAAATTTCTCAATTATACCTCCTCTTTTTAGGGTGTTAATTCTAAAAAACTTTAAACATTTTTGTGAAGAAGGTAATTTTTTAAGGGTATATTTTGAAAATAATAAATTTTGGTGGCTCTTTTCTAAAAAATTTCATTTATAAACTATCTTTGTTTGAGAGCCCAAAACATCCCGCCCATGCAATCTCTGAGAAAAAAAAGTTTAGAAAATCTTTTTTACAAACAAGCCCGCTTATTTCAAAATGATGAAAAATACTCTGCCCTTTTTGGACGTAATGTTTTTTCTAAAACCATTTTGGAAAATTATGTAAACAAGGATGCATTCAAACAGATAGAAAAGGTAATCTTCAAGGGCTCAGAAATCAGTCGTCCACTGGCCGACCAAATTGCAGTGGCCCTAAAGGCCTGGGCATTGTCAAAAGGAGCCACCCACTATACGCACTGGTTCCAACCTTTAACGGGAGGTACTGCCGAAAAACACGACGCTTTTTTTGACCTTCAATTATCCGGAAAACCCATGGAAAATTTCGACGGAAGTCAATTGGTTCAACAAGAGCCTGACGCCTCCAGTTTTCCAAGTGGTGGGATTAGAAATACATTCGAGGCCAGGGGATATACCGCTTGGGATCCGACTTCACCGGCCTTTGTGCTTGGAAAAACCCTCTGTATTCCAACCATTTTTGTGTCCTATACTGGAGAAGCCTTGGATTATAAAACCCCCTTACTCAAATCCTTGCAATCTCTTGATAATGCCGCGACCGAAATCTGTAAATATTTTGATAAAAACATAACCAAAGTAAATGCAACCCTAGGCTGGGAGCAAGAGTACTTTCTTGTGGATAAAGCTTTGGCTGCATCAAGGCCCGACTTGATCATCACCGGTAGAACCCTTTTCGGACATCAACCCTCAAAGGGTCAGCAATTGGATGATCATTATTTTGGTTCGATTCCCTCAAGAGTCCTTGCCTACATGCAAGAATTGGAATTCGAGGCCATGCAATTGGGCATTCCCCTCAAAACCCGCCACAATGAAGTAGCACCTGGACAATTTGAATTGGCACCCGTTTTTGAAGAGGCCAATTTATCGGTAGATCACAATTCACTGGTCATGGACCTGATGCGCAAAATGGCCTCAAAACACGATTTCATGGTCTTATTTCATGAAAAACCGTTTGAGGGAATTAACGGTTCTGGAAAACACAACAATTGGTCCTTGGCCACCAATACCGGTGTTAATCTTCTGAGTCCAGGAAAAACACCCATGAGTAATCTGCAATTCCTTACTTTTTTTATCAATACCATTGTTGCCGTACTAACCCATGAGCAACTTTTGAGTGCTTCTATTACCAGTGCCAGCAACGATCATCGATTAGGGTCAAATGAAGCCCCTCCGGCCATACTCTCGGTATTTATAGGCAAACAACTCACAGGGGTTTTGGAAGACCTTGAAAACGTATCCAAAGGGAAACTCTCTCCCGAAGAAAAAACAGATCTTAAGCTTAATGTCATTGGTAAAATTCCCGAAATTTTGCTAGACAATACCGATCGAAACCGTACTTCTCCTTTTGCTTTTACCGGAAACAAATTCGAGTTTCGAGCGGTAGGATCCAAGTCCAACTGCGCTAAGTCGATTACAGCACTTAATGCTGCAGTTGCACAGCAATTGGAAAATTTTGGCATGGAGGTGCAGAGTCTTATTGAGGAAAAAAACATGAAGAAGGATGATGCCATTTTCAATGCACTGAGGGACAATTTAAAAGACATTAAAAAAATATTGTTTGAAGGAGACGGATATAGTGAAAATTGGAAAAAAGAGGCGCTAAAGCGCGGTTTGAGTCACAATCAAAATACGCCCCAGGCATTGAAAGCTTTTGTTTCCAAAAAAAGCATATCACTTTTCCAACAAACCAAGGTGTTGACAGAGCGTGAGGCCGTTGCGAGGTATATTGTTGACCTCAAGGAGTATATATACCAAATACAAATTGAATCCAGAACATTGGGAGATATTGCCCGTAATCACATCATCCCCACTGGTATTAAGTACCAGAATGTACTCATTGAAAATGTCAAAGGGCTTAAGGAGATATACGGCAAGGATTATCTCAAGTTTGCAGAGGTTCAAATTAAAATTATCGAACGCATTTCCGGTCATATACAGGAAATCAACAATGGGATAGTGTCAATGGTCGAAACCCGAAAAAAAATCAACGAATTAACGGATGAATTCGAAAAAGCCTCCGCCTATTGTGAAAAAGTGATACCCTTTCTAAGAGACATCAGATATCACTGTGATAAGCTAGAGTTGGTGGTAGATGATGACCTTTGGCCTCTGGCCAAATACCGTGAACTTTTGTTTTGTCGTTGATAAAAAAAACATTAAATACGCAAGGTTGAGGGAATAGTATTAAATTTGAGTTTCAATCAATCCGATGAGTGACAAAAGGTACAGCCTAAGAGGGGTTTCCTCCCAAAAAGAAGACGTTCACAATGCCATTAAAAACATCGACAAGGGCCTTTTTCCAAAAGCCTTTTGTAAAATAGTTCCCGATTATTTAACCCACAGCGAAGCACATTGTTTGGTTATGCACGCCGACGGTGCAGGAACCAAAAGTTCCTTAGCCTATGCCTACTGGAGAGAGACAGGCGACCTTTCTGTTTGGAAAGGCATTGCCCAAGATGCTTTGATCATGAATATCGACGATCTGCTCTGTGTAGGGGTTACCGATCATATCATGTTGTCCTCAACCATCGGAAGGAATAAAAATAAAATACCGGGGGAGGTTCTTGCTGCTATCATCAATGGTACTGAGGAACTCTTGGCCCATCTGGCTCAGTTTGGCATCAATATTCACAGTACTGGAGGAGAGACTGCAGATGTGGGGGATTTGGTAAAAACCATTATCGTTGATTCAACAGTCACCGCCAGGATCAAAAAAAGCGAGGTCATCGATAATGCCAATATCAAGACCGGTGATGTTATTGTAGGATTGGCCTCCTTTGGTCAAGCTACCTACGAAGATCGATACAATGGTGGGATGGGGAGTAACGGCTTGACTTCAGCAAGACATGATGTATTTGGTGCTGACTTAAAAGACAAATACCCTGAGACTTTTGACAATGAACTTCCTTATGATTTGATTTATTCCGGTTCAAAAGGATTAACCGATTCAACCGATACCCCTTTGGATGTGGGTCAATTGGTGTTGTCTCCTACCCGAACTTATGCTCCGGTGATCAAAGCCATTTTTGATGAAATCGATAGGAGCAACATTCATGGAATGATTCACTGTAGTGGGGGAGCCCAAACCAAAATCCTTCATTTTGTCGATCAACTCCACATCATCAAAGACCGACTTTTCGATTGCCCCCCCTTGTTTGAATTGATCCAAAAAGAATCGGGCACCCCTTGGAAGGAGATGTATGAAGTTTTCAATATGGGTCACCGTATGGAGATTTATCTTCCCGAAAAACTGGCAAGTCAAGTCATCTCTATTTCTCAACGTTTTGGTATCGAAGCCCAAATTATAGGCAGGGTAGAAGCTTCTGCTGAAAAAAAATTGACGATCCAGTCTCCACTAGGGATTTTTGAGTATTAATAATTTATCTTAGCAGTATGCTTTGATCTTGTTGGATGAAAAGAATACTTTTTTTTACCCTTTTATTTCAAATAACTTTTGCCCAAGAGCGCGATGCCTTGATGGAAAGTTTATTCGAGGAGAAAATGACCATGGAGGAACAATTGTTGCCACAAAAAATGATTTTTACCCAGTCGCTATTATGGGGGAAAAATGGTCTTTTTCGTAAAACTGGTATTTCAAAACTTTCACTTGATCAAAGGGAAAAGGAGTTAAAAGTTAGAAATGTGATGCTCAAATCGCATCAGATCATTGGCTATCTCACCCTTGCAGGTATGGTGGCTCAGGGTATAATGGGGGGAAGGCTCTACAATGGAGATTATGAATTATACGACGCCCATAAAACCCTTGGGAAGTGGGTTACAGTCTCCTACTTTGCGGGGGCTGGGCTGTCCCTTTTTGCTCCCCCTCCTTTGGTGCGAAAAAAAGTAAAAGGGTTCAACTCGATAAAAGCCCACAAATGGTTGGCCTATATCCACTTTACAGGAATGATTGCGATCAATGCCTATTCCAAAGAAGATCGGGATTGGCATAAATATGCCGCCTACACCACTTTTGCCAGCTACGCCACCGCGGTATTGGTGTTTAAATTTTAATCTGTTATGAAAAGAACATTACACTATCTTATTGTATTTCTCGCGTTGCAGTTGCAGGCACAAGAAAAATGGGAATTAAATATTGAGAAGTCCTATATTACCTATGAAGGCTACCATTTTCTTCATGACTGGTCGGGGACAAATCAAAACGTCAAAGGGGTCATGATAATGAACAATGACGAGATCGAAAAAATAGCCATTGCTATGTATGTTCGTGATTTTGACAGTAAAAACAGTAACAGGGACAACAACGCACTGGAAATTTTAGAGGTTTTAAAGTTTCCTAAAATCGAGTTTTTTTCGGATCGGATAGAGATGAAGGAGGAAGAAATAAAGATGGAAGGAGGCATGCGCTTCCATGGCGTTGAATTGAATCAACAAATAACGGCACAAGCCAGTTTGAAAAAAAACAAACTCCTTCTGAGTGGCGCTTTTGAACTCACCCTCTCTGATTTTGGTGTTCCATTGCCTTCCTTTATGCTCCGAAAGATGGAAGATAAGATAGCCCTACAATACGAGTTACACTTTCAGAAAGCGGAGAGATAGATTTAAAGCTTTAAATTTGTAAATAATCCAGACCTCTAAAAATGATAGAAAAGCTAGAAATCGTTCAGCAAAGGTTTGTCGAGGTATCGGATCTGATCATTCAGCCAGATGTTATTGCAGACCAAAAGCGTTACGTTCAGCTCAATAAAGAATACAAGGATTTGAATAAAATTGTTGCCAAAGCAAATCAATACAAATCCATATTGGCCAATATTAAGGAAGCGGAGCTAATGATAAAAGAGGAGTCGGATGCGGAAATGATAGAGATGGCAAAGCTCCAATTGGAGGAGGCTAAAGAACAACTCCCTGCTTTGGAGGATGAGATCAGGTTTTTGCTGATCCCCAAAGATCCAGAGGATAGTAAAAATGTGGTGGTCGAAATTCGAGCAGGAACTGGAGGAGATGAGGCCAGTATTTTTGCCGGTGATCTCTATCGTATGTACACCAAATATTGTCAAGATCAGGGTTGGAAGGTGAGCTTTGTGGATTCCAATGAGGGAACAGCTGGCGGCTTTAAGGAAGTGATATTTGAGGTTTCCGGAGAGGAGGTTTATGGAACCATGAAATACGAATCAGGAGTACACCGCGTGCAGCGCGTACCACAAACCGAGACACAAGGGAGGGTTCATACCTCTGCCGCTACTGTTATGGTTTTGCCCGAAGCAGAGGAGTTTGACGTGGAAGTAAACATGAATGATGTACGGATAGATTATTTTTGCTCCTCTGGCCCTGGGGGACAGTCGGTGAACACGACTTATTCCGCTGTTCGATTGACCCACGAGCCCACAGGAATCGTTGCCCAGTGTCAGGATCAAAAGTCCCAACACAAAAACAAAGAAAAAGCGCTCAAAGTTTTACGCTCCAGACTCTACGAATTGGAACTTCAAAAAAAATTAGAGCAGGATGCCGAAAAGAGAAATTCGTTGGTTTCTTCGGGAGATCGCTCCGCAAAGATCAGAACCTACAATTATCCCCAAGGGAGGGTAACCGATCACCGCATAGGTTTGACGCTCTACGACCTGCAAAACATCATCAACGGCGACATACAGAAACTCGTGGATGAACTCAAGCTTTATCAAAATACCCAAAAACTGAAGGAGGCAGGAGAGACCCTATGATCCAGTCAGCACTTTTAGAGCAAATTAAAAGCAAAAAATCTTTTTTGTGTGTGGGATTGGATGTAGACAAGGATCGTATTCCCGAGGATTTGAATAATGACCCAGATGCTATTTTTACTTTTTGTAGGCGCATTATAGAAGCCACTGCGCCCTATTGTGTGGCCTACAAACCCAATATCGCTTTTTTTGAGGCCTACGGATTGGAAGGTTGGAAATCCTTGGAAAAAGTAATGGATTTTTTAAACCAACAATATCCCGAGATTTATACCATTGCCGATGCCAAGCGCGCAGACATAGGTAATACCTCCAAGCGCTATGCCAAAGCTTTTTTCGAAGCACTTCAATTCGACGCAATCACCATAGCGCCTTATATGGGAAAGGATTCTGTGGAGCCTTTTTTAGAGTATAAAGATAAGCACGCCATATTATTGGCCTTAACCTCCAATGAAGGAGCCTCAGATTTTCAACTGCTCAATACATCGGGAAAACCATTGTATGAGCAGGTGATTGATCGTTCCAAAAAATGGCAAAACGCCCATCGGCTGATGTATGTCGTAGGAGCGACCAAGGCAGAGGCATTGCAGAAAATCAGAACTTTGATTCCTGATGCTTTTTTATTGATCCCTGGGGTAGGGGCACAAGGAGGAAGTTTGGAATCCGTGGCGCAAAATGGACTGAATAATCATTGTGGACTTTTGGTCAATTCGTCTCGTGGGATCATCTATGCCTCATCCGCCAATGACTTTGATCAGGCAGCAGCAATCACAGCCAAAGACCTCCAAGAAAAAATGGCTTTTTACCTCCATCAAAAAGGAATAGTGTAATGTTGCATCACAGTATTTACAGGACCAAAAAAGAAAATGCAAGCTGGATTACCTTCATCCACGGGGCAGGGGGGAGCAGTGCGATATGGTTCAAGCAAATCCGTTTTTTTTCCAAGAATTTCAATTTACTGCTCGTTGATCTCAGGGGACACGGAGCCTCTCAAGGTTTGATTCAAAACCCTTTTAAATCCAAATATTCCTTTGAATCCATTGCT
Organism: Flavobacteriaceae bacterium; assembly: GCA_965662705.1. GTDB lineage: Bacteria > Bacteroidota > Bacteroidia > Flavobacteriales > Flavobacteriaceae > UBA8316. Next base: position 38,274 of record CBFIIP010000040.1, on the reverse strand, counting down.
GACGATATTTTTGAAGTTTTGGATCACCTCAATATCCAAAAATCCCATTTTGTAGGGATTTCTCTGGGTACAATTCTTATCCGACAGTTGGCGGAAATGCAACCCTGGCGGGTGGACAAGATGATTATGGGAGGGGCGATATTGGAGTTGAATTTAAGATCGAGGATACTCATGTATTTTGGTAATGCCACCAAGTCTGTTTTACCCTACATGTGGTTGTATCGATTTTTTGCTTTTATCATCATGCCCAATCGAAATCATAAAGAATCCCGGATTTTGTTTATACGCGAGGCCAAAAAACTCTATCAAAAAGAATTTATACGTTGGTTCAAACTCACCTCGGATATCATTCCCAAATTAAAAATTTTTAGAAAAATCTCTGTTGATATCCCAACACTCTACATCATGGGGGATCAAGATTATATGTTTTTGCCCTCGGTGCGAAAAGTAAGCGATGACCACCCCCAATCCTCCTTATTAGTGCTTGAAGAATGTGGTCATGTGGTCAATGTAGAAAAACCCGATAAGTTCAACGATGGGATGTTGTTGTTTCTTCAGACCTGATTGGTTCAAGAAAAAACCACCGTCTTATTGCCGTAAACCATCACTTTTCGATTGACGTGTAATTTGAGCGCACGAAGCAAAACAATTCTTTCCAGGTCTCTTCCTTTTTCGATAAAATCGGCAATGGAGTTTAAGTGCGTCACCCTGGTTGTGTCTTGTTCAATGATGGGTCCGGCGTCCAGCTCTTCAGTAACGTAGTGACTTGTAGCTCCGATAATTTTTACGCCCCGGTCAAAAGCCGAGTGGTAGGGCTTGGCTCCTGGAAAAGCGGGTAAAAAAGAGTGGTGAATGTTGATGATTTTGTGGGTATATTGGTCAATCAATAAGGGAGAAACAATCTGCATATAACGAGCCAGAACGATAAAATCAACCTGATGTTCTTTGAGCAATGCCAATTGTTTTGCCTCTGCCTCAGCTTTGTTGTCTTTATTGACGGGAATGTGATAAAATGGAATATCAAAGCGTTGGGCGATGATTTCAAGATCAGGGTGATTGCTCAGGATAAAAGGAATCTTAGCGGCCAATTCCCCGGATTGTTGTTTGGCCAGTATATCGTAGAGGCAGTGGTCGTACTTGGAAACAAAAACAGCTGTTTTGGGTTTAAGATTTTTTAAATAAAAGTCACAATGAAGGGAAAATCGATTTCCCAAATCTTCATTGAATTGTACTTTGAAAGACTCAAAATTGAAATCACTTCCATTCAAATCACATTCCACCCGCATAAAAAATGCGGCATTGGGCCGATCAACATACTGGTCAATATAGGTAATATTCCCCTGATTTTGGTGGATGAAGTTGGTCACTGCAGCGATGATCCCTTTTTGGTCTGCGCAGTACATCAGCAACGTAATCTGGTTCATAATTTTTTTATTTCAAAAATAGGCATTCAACCTATTAGTACCATAGATTCTTAGTTTTTATTGGATCAAATCAAAAAGCCCCCATAAAATGGAGGCTTTTACCATGGTTAATAGGAGTTATAATTACCCTTCGTTGATCCTAAAGTCAGCATAGGCTTCCATTCCATGTTCAGAAAGGTCGAGACCATTCAGTTCTTCTTCTTTATCCACTCTCAATCCTGTGGTAGCTTTAACGATCATGAGTATAATGAATGAGGTAACAACGCAGAAAGCACCGACAATTCCTACCCCGATCAATTGTACTAAAAACTGATCAAATCCAGCCAAGGCACCAAAGATACCAACAGCCAGTGTTCCCCAAATACCACAGATAAGGTGAACGGCAACGGCTCCTACAGGGTCGTCTAATTTAAGCCTGTCAATTAAAGAAATACCGAGCACCACAACGATCCCTGCAATCAAACCAATAATAATGGCATCAGTAGGGCTCATTTGATCTGCTCCGGCGGTAATTCCAACCAAACCACCCAAAACACCATTCATAAACATCGTTAAATCGAAGTTTTTATAAAGGATATTTGAGAAGAAAGCAGCAGCAACACCCCCTGCAGCGGCAGCCAATGAAGTGGTGACCAGAGTCAAAGAGGTCAATTCTGGGTCTGCAGACAAAACGGAACCTCCGTTGAATCCAAACCATCCCAACCAAAGGATAAAAACCCCTGCAGATGCTATGGGTAGGTTGTGTCCGGGTAAAGCTTTCGGTTTTCCATCTTTGTCAAATTTACCGATCCTTGCTCCCAAGAGGTAGATGGTGATCAAAGCGCCCCATCCTCCAACAGAATGAACCAAAGTGGAACCGGCGAAGTCGTAGAATCCCCAAGCGTCGAGGAATCCACCACCCCATTTCCAAGCACCCACGATGGGGTAAACCAGTCCAACGTAAAGCACAGAAAAAAGCATGAATCCTGATAATTTGATGCGTTCAGCTACGGCTCCTGAAACTATAGTAGCGGCAGTAGCAGCAAACATTCCTTGAAAAAGGAAGTCAGTCCACCAAGTGTAGCCTCCGTCTGCATAGCCAAATCCCATTCCACCCTCTGGTGCTGAAATCCCAAAGCCTGCAAACTTCAGTATGCCCATTTCTCCGTCTTCAAATCCAGGATACATGAGATTGAAACCACCCAGACAATAAAGTAGAAGCCCAACGGTGATCACGAAAAAGTTTTTAAATAAAATATTGATGGTATTTTTTTGGCGGGTCAATCCGATTTCCAAAAAAGAGAATCCCAAGTGCATAAAAAATACAAGGGCTGTACAGACCATCATCCATACATTGTTTACAGTTAAAATTGTAGTTTCCATATCGTTTTGTTAGTTTAATGATTCGTTTCCTTTTTCTCCTGTTCTGATTCTGTAGGCTTCATCCACTGGTAGGACGAAAATTTTACCATCACCTACTTTGTCAGTCGCAGCAGTAGCAATGATGGCATTGATGGTCTTTTCTACAAAACTGTCCGATACGACAATAGACAAATAGCGTCTTTGAATTTCCGAGGTACTGTAGGAGATCCCCCTGTAGACGTGTCCCTCTTTTTCATTGCCAACTCCAGTCACATCCCAGTAACTGAAGAAATTGACTTCTACATTGTGTAATGCTTCTTTGACATCATCGAATTTTGATTTTCTGATGATTGCTTCAATTTTTTTCATGATTTTACAATTGAATTATTTGTTTTTGAAAACGCTTTGTTAGATCTAGGCCAAGGCCATGAAAATTGGATGTTTTCGGTGTCCAATGATAGTGGTAAAAGAACGGTTGTTAAGAAGTGAAAATTTATTAATTGGAAATATTGAATACTAAAATATCCCCCCAGCATTTTAGGGGGGATATTGTATGAAATATTCCGAGCAATAACTTCCAAACTAACTTGCTTAGAATGAATAGATTGCTGCAACCAAAAAGGCAGATAAACTGTCCGTTGCGCCGTCTGCATCAGTATAAAACTTATCAGAGGCAGAGTCAATTCTTATTTCAGGTTTGAAAATGAAATTTCCGGAGGTATAACTACCGGTGATGGTGAACGAGGTGTTGTCACCGTCGCCTGAGATACTTCCAATCGCACCCAATCCATCCTCAGAAAAAGCTTCGAATCTTGCACCTAAGGCAAAAGCGTCTGAAAAGGTGTACTGAGGATACAATGCTACTCCAGAGAATTCTACGTTAGTATCATCACTGTAGCTGGTAGCATTGATGCCAAGGAAAAAGCTATCGCCCAAATTGAAACCACCAGTAAAATCAATTTGACTTACTCCATTAGTTCCTCCACCCAAATAGTTAATGTATTGGCCAAAAATACCAAGTTGGGCACCGAACATGTATTCCATGTCGTCATCAAACCCTAAGTATTTGACCTTTTGAAATTCTGTATCGTCCGTTTGATTGAATACACCCAACATTATTGAAGTGTTCTCTCCGGCTGCTATATCCGCCTTAATTCCACTGTGGGAAAAAGGCCCATATGAGAACATGTAAGAAGTTGTATAGTTGAAATTGGCTACGGGTGAAATTACTTCATAACCTAAGAAGGTATTGAAGTTCCCTAGTGTCAATGTAAAAGAATCACTCACATTGTAGTATGCATACAACTGATTTACCATGTTAGAACTTCTGTAAAAATCACCGAGCTGTGGAGATCCGAAAACAGCATCGGCTCCTCTAGGGCCAAATACAAGATCAGCGACAAAACCAGATTTTTCCCCTTCATAAGAAACAATCAAGTTGGCCATACCCATGGCGAAGCCTGGAAGGTTGGCAAACGATGTGCCGGGCGCATACTCATTGCTTCTGAAGTAAGTATCAATAGAACCACTCAAAGCAAAAGTGGGTTCCGGAGCGGACTCTTCTTCCTGCGCAATTGCAGTAAATGATACAAGAACTGCTAATGATAATAAAATAGTGTGTTTAAGAAAATTCATAATATTATAGTATTTAATTGATTAATAAATGTTAATGTTAGAGATTAAGTGTTGTCTTTTATCCAGGCTTCGAAACCTCCACCTTCAAATCCTCCGATTCCATGTTCTGATTGATCTAATCCTTTGATTTCAACTTCTTCAGAGACTCGTAAACCAATGGTGGCTTTAAGAATTCCAAAACCAATCATAGCGGCAACTGTTGCCCATACACCGTAGGCGAGTACGCCAATGGCTTGAATACCGAGTTGACTGGCACCACCGCCATTCAATAGGCCAATACCAGCATCTCCATCGACACCCCAAAGGCCTATTACTAAGGTTCCCCAGGCACCAACCACTCCATGAGCAGAAGCAGCACCTACGGCATCGTCTATTTTGAGAACTTTATCAATAAACTCAATGGAAAATACAACGATGACCCCACCAATGAGTCCAGCAAGAAATCCTCCACCAAAAGTCATATTTCCACATCCTGCTGTTATGGCAACCAATCCTGCGATAGCTCCGTTGAGAGTCATGCCCAAGTTGGGCTTTCCGTCTTTGATCCAAGTAACGGCCATTGCTCCAACAGCACCAGCTGCGGCAGCAATATTGGTGATCATTACCACTGCTGAAGCAGCAGCAGAATCGTCTCCTCCCCATGCCAATTGGGATCCTCCATTAAATCCAAACCATCCCAACCATAAGATGAATACCCCTAGGGCACCCAACAAAAGATTGTGTCCGGGAATAACATTGGATTTTCCATTTACATACTTACCCAATCGCGGGCCAACCATCCAGGCACCCACGAGGGCTGCCCATCCTCCTACAGAATGAACAATAGAAGATCCGGCGAAATCGATAAAGCCTAAATTGGCCAACCAACCGTCACCATTCCATTGCCATCCACCTGAAATAGGATAGATTAAAGCGGTTAAGAAAATGGTAAAAAATACGTAAGTGGTGTATTTGGTTCTACCTGCAATAGCTCCGGATACAATGGTAGCTGCGGTAGCACAAAATACTGTCTGGAAGAAAACATCATGTGGGCCATCTCCAGGGTTAAAGAAAATGTCAGAAGTAGCAATCCAACCATTAGATGCCCCGTACATAAGTCCGTACCCAATAAACCAGTAGGATAAGGTACCCACAGATATATCCAAGATGTTTTTCATGGAAATGTTTACAGCGTTCTTTGAACGTGTAAATCCTGATTCTACCAATGTAAATCCTGCTTGCATAAAGAAAACAAGAATTCCTGATAGTAAAATCCATAGCATTGTGAAGTCATCATTGACCTCAACTGCTGTTGTCGTGTTGATTAGTGAAAGATGTAACATAGTATATTGTTTAATGTTGCCCCAAAAATATGTCAACAAATAAATAAATGCCTCTTATTTAAGGGGTATAAAATGAACTTTTATGACTTTGAGTGAAACTACCCCCAAAAAGATAGGGGTATAATAAAATTTAAATCAAATTTTGAGAAATACTCAAAAAATTAATGGAAAAGCTTTTCAAACAAAATTCCAAGATAAACCATCAGTATTCCGGTGACCCAACTCACCATACTATAAGTCAATAAATGGGTGAAATCTCCAGCTCGAAGAAAAGAAAGATTTTCATTGGCAAAGGAGGAAAAAGTAGTAAAACCGCCACAAAAACCAATGCTTGCAAATAAAACTAAGGGTGTATGTTGATCCGTATGGTTCCTTAAAATATAGCCTGTAATAACACCAATGATAAAACAACCCAATAGGTTAGCGTACAAAGTCATCCAAGGAAAACCTTTTCCCGAATAGGGAAGCCAGCGCCCGACGAGATACCTCATCATGCTTCCAAGTCCTCCTCCAACAAAAACCAATAGGATCTGTTTCATGACTGTGCTACTGTGTAAAAAATTTAATGAGAAATAGCGCAAAGATGATGAGTAGGAAAACTAAAAATATCCTTAGGCTTCCTTTATAGTGCAATTTGTGGCTTTTAGCATCCCCTCGGTATGAAAAGATCATCAAGGCGACAAAGGCGATGATAAAAAATACGGCAAACAAAATTTGTCCTTTGCTGAACATGGCTATTTTTGGCCTAAATTAGAAAAAAACATTGACCTTCCTTAATTTAAATAATCGTAAGTATGATCAATAAAGAATTAAAAGCTGTAGGAGAATTCCATAGGGCCTTTGGTATCGAATCTGCAGATTCTCCAACCGTAAATATTTCAAAAGAAACCGTTATGCTGAGATATAACCTAATGAAAGAGGAAAACGAGGAATATTTAGAAGCCGCCCAAAACAAGGATATAGTGGAGGTGGCCGATGCTTTGGGAGACATGCTATATATCTTGTGTGGAACCATTCTATCGCACGGCATGCAGCATAAAATTTCAGAGGTTTTTGACGAAATTCAGCGAAGTAATATGAGTAAACTAGGGGCTGATGGCAAGCCTATCTACCGAGAGGACGGTAAAGTTTTGAAAGGGCCCAACTATTTTAAGCCCAACATTGCAAATCTTTTGAAGGAAGATTAGTCCACGGCAACTCGCCAACTGTAGGGATCTTCAGAAAGATTGTATTGGATGGACATGATTTTTTCCTTGAGTTGGGTGGCTATGGGATTTTCCAACTCTGGCAATTTGTAATTCGCCCCCTGGTAACCAAAACTTTTAATTGGGTTGATCACCACGGCCGTTCCACTACCAAACATTTCTTTGAGTCTATTTTCTTTTGATGCCTGAACAATCTCGGCAATCTTGATGGGACGGATTTCAACGTCAATTCCCGAATCTCTCGCAATTTGTATTACACTCTTTCGGGTGACGCCATCGAGAATACGGTCATTGGTAGGAGCAGTAATCAATTGGTCATCTACTCTGAAAAAAATATTCATGGTACCTGCCTCTTCCAAATACTCGTGGGTATTTGCATCGGTCCAAACAATCTGTTGGTAGCCCTCTTTTTGAGCCAAAGCCGTAGGATAGAATTGTGCGGCATAGTTACCGGCTGCTTTGGTAAAACCGATACCGCCGTTGGCAGCTCTACTGAACTCCTCGGCAATCAATACATTGACCTCCCCCCCATAATAGGCCTTGACAGGACAACAGATAATAATAAAAGTGTATTCTTTAGAGGGAGAAGCTTGGACACAAGCCTGACTAGAAAAAACAAAAGGACGAATATAAAGTGAATTGCCAATCCCTGGTTTGATCCAATCTCTGTCCAAATCCAGCAATGTTTTTAAACCTTCAAAAAAATAATCTTCAGGAAAAATAGGAATTTGAAGCCTTTCGGAGGAACGATTGATCCGTTTGAAATTTTGATCCGGCCTGAATAACCAAATTTTCCCTTGATCATCTTTGTATGCTTTCATCCCCTCGAAAACGGCTTGACCGTAGTGCAACACACTCATAGAGGGTTCAAATGACATGGGTTGATAGGGGGTCACCTCGGGAGTTTGCCATTGTCCGTTTTTAAACTGACAGACAAACATATGGTCAGTGAAAACAGAACCAAAGGTCAAGTTTTCAAAATCCACCGATCCCAATTTGGACGCTGAAGTCCTTACTATTTTCATGATTGTTTGAACAATTATCCCCAAAATTAATTTATTTAGTTATAACTTTTTCCAAAGTGAATGGTTTTTTAAATGACAACCCATTATTTTGCTAAGTGAAATGATAAAGATCCATAAATATAGTTAGTGAATTAAACAGCCTCTCAAACATCAATAGATTCACAGATATGAAAAAAACCATCATTCAAACCGATGATGGATCTCCCTCTATCTTTGTCGAGGAGTTGAAGGAGACCTATCATTCAAGAAATGGAGCGGTCACAGAATCTGATTATGTCTATATCAGAAAAGGAATGCAGTTCTGGACAGAAAATAAGCCTGAGAAAAGTTTACAGGTTTTTGAACTGGGGTTGGGTACAGGACTCAATGCCTACCTAAGTTATGTTTTTTCCATGGAAAACCAATTGGACTGCACCTATTTTTCGGTTGAAAAATTTCCTTTGTCAGAGGATGAAATCAAAGCATTGGACATGAAAGCCAGTCTTCCCTCACCGCAACACCAACATTTTTTTGACCGATTGCATCAATTGGAGTGGGATCAGATCCACAGCCATCCACATTTTAACTTCCAAAAACAAAAGACAGATTTTTTCACTTTGCCTTTGGATACGCAATTCGATGTTTTGTTTTATGACGCCTTTGGTTACCATGCCCAGTCTGATCTTTGGCAGGAAGATGCCCTTCAAAAATCCTATGAATTACTCCGACCCGGTGGGGTGTGGGTGAGTTATTGTGCAAAAGGTACTGTCAGACGTAGCCTTGAGCAAGTCGGTTTTCAAGTGGAGCGTTTGGAGGGGCCTCTAGGAAAGCGAGAAATGTTGAGGGCCATCAAAAACCTTTAGTTTATTTTTGTTAAAAATTGGAAACAAACCAACTTGATTGAAGTTATCATATAAAAAAAGTGAACGATTGCTTTGATCTCTTCAGGGTTACATGCCTTTAAACTTTAAAAACGAAAAAATGAAATTACTGATTACTGGGGCGACGGGACTGATAGGAAAAAACATCATGGCACTGGCGAAAGAGAGAAACATTAGTGTTCATTTTTTGACCACTCGAAAGCATATGCAAACGGATACCGAAAAGGTCAAAGGCTTTTATTGGAACCCCAGTGCCGGTGAAATCGATGGTGAATGTTTTGATGGTGTTGATGCATTGATTCATTTGGCCGGGGCAAGTATTTCAAAGCCATGGACCCAAAAAAATAAAAAGGAGATCATCGACAGTCGAATTATGACTACCCGCTTATTAAGGAAAGAGATGGAGCTACAGAAAATCAAGCTCAAAAATATCGTTTGTGCCTCGGCCATCGGAATTTATCCAAATAGTTTGGTTGCCGTTTTTGATGAAAAAACTAAATTGGTTAAGAAGAACTTCTTACAAAAAGTTACCTCCGCTTGGGAAAAAGAATCCCACACCTTAACGGCATTTGGTGATCACCTGAGCATTTTGAGAATTGGATTGGTATTAGCCAAGGGGGAAGGATTGTTATCTCAATTGACCTTGCCTGTAAAACTTTTTGTTGGTGCCGCATTTGCTTCCGGAAAACAGTGGCAAAGTTGGATTCATATCAGGGATCTCTCCCAACTTTTTCTATCGGCCATTGACAAGGATTGGGAAGGAATCTTCAATGCCGTGGCACCCCATCCCGTCTCTCAAAGAACGCTGATCAAAACGATAGGAACTGCATTGGGCCGTCCTGTTTATTTACCCAATATTCCGGGAATTTTAATGAAAATCTTTCTGGGGGAGCGCTCCATTCTTATTTTGGGAAGTCAAAAAATCAGCTCCCAACGGGTGCTTTCCAATGGGTTTTCTTTTGAGTTCGATCAGTTGAACACCGCGTTGCAAGACATTTTTGAAAAAAAAGAGTGACATTTTGACAAAAAATACGGCTTGGCAATAATTTTGAAGCCTTAATACTAAAAGATAATAATGGCAGAAAAACAGTCCAAATCCAGCCCAAAGGCAAAACTAAAAAAGGCTTCTACTGGAAAAAAAACCGAAAAAGTGGACTTTTCTAAACAGTTAGAGGAACTCAAAGAAAATTTGGGTCAAGAAAAAGATAAATACCTCAGGTTGTTTGCTGAGTTTGAAAATTTTAAAAAACGAACCGCTAAGGAACGCATTGAACTTTTTAAAACGGCCGGTCAGGAAGTGATCAGCTCACTACTCCCGGTTTTAGATGACTTTGATCGGGCGATAACACAAACTCATGAGGAAAGGGCCAACGAAATCGAAGGTTTTAAATTGATCCAAAATAAATTGAACGATGTGCTAAAGAGCAATGGCTTAGAAGTTACCGAGACAAAAATTGGAGACGTTTTTGATGCCGAAATTCATGAAGCCATAACCTTGATTCCCGCTCAAAAAGATTCGGAAAAAGGTAAAATAATAGACATAACAGAAAAAGGCTATCAACTTGGAGATAAAATCATCAGGTTTCCAAAGGTAGTCGTAGGTCAATAATATGAAAGAAGACTATTATGAAATATTAGGATTGTCAAAGGGCGCATCAGCTGCGGAGATAAAAAAAGCCTATCGTAAAAAAGCCATTGAATTTCATCCCGATAAGAATCCAGGAGACAAACAGGCTGAGGCCAATTTTAAGAAAGCAGCCGAGGCCTATGAGGTGTTGAGTGACCCTCAGAAAAAATCCCAGTACGACCAATTCGGCCATTCCGCTTTTGAATCCGGAGGTTTTGGTGGCGGTGGCATGAATATGGAAGACATCTTCAGCCAATTTGGAGACATTTTTGGCAGTGCTTTTGGTGGAGGTGGTTTTGGAGGTTTTGGACAGTCCCAATCTAGAGGGAAAGGAAGTAATCTCAGAATTAGGGTTCAAATGACTCTGAAAGAAATTGCCAATGGCGCCGAAAAGAAAATCAAAGTCAAGCGAAAGGTTCAAGCTCCTGGGGTAAGATATTCAACCTGTAATACTTGCAATGGCCGCGGTCAAGTGATGCGAGTAACCAATACCATTTTGGGTAGAATGCAAAGCGCTTCTCCCTGTCCCAAATGTAATGGGTCAGGTCAAACCCTCTCTGACCGACCCTCTGGAAGCGATGCCAATGGGATGATAGAAAGTGAGGAAACCGTGTCTATCAAAATACCTGCCGGTGTAGAAGAAGGCATGCAACTAAAGGTTTCTGGCAAAGGTAATGAAGCCGCCGGCAATGGTATTTCCGGTGATTTATTGGTGTTGATCGAGGAAAAGAGTGACGATCAGTTTGTCCGTGAAGGAAATCACCTACACTACGATTTATACATTAGCATAGCCGAAGCTGCCTTAGGCTTGTCAAAAGAAATCAAACTACTGGAAGGAAAAGTGAGGATCAAACTGGAATCCGGTATTCAGTCTGGAAAAACCTTAAGGCTAAGAGGTAAAGGTATCTCCGACCTTAATGGTTACGGCAAGGGAGACTTGCTCGTTCACGTGAATGTGTGGACTCCAAAAACACTTAACAAAGAACAAAAGCAGTTTTTTCAAAAAATGTTAACAGATGAAAACTTTACTCCCAGTCCAGATAGGTCTGACAAGTCATTTTTTGAAAAAGTGAAGGACATGTTTGGTTAATTCTCAATCATTTAATAAAAAATATATATATTTGACCTGCACTAATCTTTAGTGTTATTTCTTTTTCATAGCAATTTTTTTCCCATCCCTTTCACAAGGGGTGGGTTTTGTTTTTGTATTATCTTCGTAGGGAATATCAGTCATGCAGAAACTCACAGATTTTTTTAATTATCAGATCAAAATTGGTAGCGATATCATATTGAGCCCCAAGTCGATTGTGGTTATAGTTGTGGTATTTTTTCTTACCTACCTGTTTCTCAAGCTCTTTCGAAGGATTGTGTTTAGAACGCTTAATGAGGACACGAAACTCAAGTTCAGGGGCATACTCACCTTTTTCAATTACCTGATCTATTTGATTGTCATTTTGATCACCTTAGACAATGTAGGGGTCAAGGTGAGTGCCATTTTTGCTGCATCTGCAGCCCTTTTGGTGGGGATTGGACTGGCCTTGCAAACCTTGATACAAGATGTTTTTTCTGGGATTTCTATTTTGGCCGATAAAACTGTACATGTAGGAGATGTCATACAAATCGACGGACAAGTGGGGCGGGTAGAAAACATCATGCTCAGAACCACAAGAGCAGTCACGAGGGATAACAAAGTATTGATCATTCCGAATCATAAGTTTTTAACTTCCATACTCTACAACTGGACGGAAAACGGAACCCTAACCAAGGAAATCATCAAATTTGGTGTTGCCTACAATACAGATGTCAAGCTGCTAAAGGAGGCTGTCATTGAGATCGCCAAAAGTCACCCTATGATACTAAAAACTCCAGAGCCTTTTTTACTTTTCGACGATTATGGGGACAGTGCATTGATGTTTCAGCTTTTCTTTTCCATGAACAAAAGCTTTGAAGCCAATATTGTAAAAAGCGACCTTAGGTTTAAAATTTTCGAACGACTGAAAGCACTCAATATCGAGATCCCATTCCCACAAAGAGTTGTTACATTTAAAAATAATATTCCCAAAACCTAATGAAGAAAATTTTATTGATAGAAGACGAAGAACCTATCAGACGGGTATTGATTCGTATCTTGGAAGAGGAAAACAAGGGTTATCAGATCACTGAGTGTGAAGACGGTAAGTCCGGTTTTAGCACCCTCAGCAAAGAAGACTTTGATTTGGTTTTGTGTGATATTAAGATGCCCAAAATGGATGGTGTGGAGGTTTTGCAAAAGGCAAGGGGAGAGGGCATCAATGTTCCATTTATCATGTTGACCGGTCACGGTAATGTAGCTACAGCAGTGGAAGCAATGAAGTCGGGCGCTTATGATTTTATTCCCAAACCTCCGGATTTGAACCGTTTGCTGACGGCTGTCCGAAATGCATTGGAAATTAAAAATCTAGTTTTAGAAAACAAAAACCTTAAAAAACGAATTGCCAAAAAATATAAAATTATTGGAGAGACAGATCAGATCCATCACATTCACGATTTGATTGAAAAAGTGGCGCCCACCGACGCTAGGGTTCTCATTACTGGGGATAGTGGAACAGGAAAAGAGTTGGTCGCCCACAATCTCCACCAAAAAAGCAATCGCTCTGGGGCGCCGTTTATTGAGGTCAATTGTGCTGCCATACCCGCTGAGTTGATTGAAAGTGAACTGTTTGGCCATATGAAAGGGGCTTTTACCTCTGCCGTTAAGGATCGTCCCGGGAAGTTTGAAAACGCTAATAGTGGCACCCTGTTTTTGGATGAGGTAGCCGATATGAGTTTGGCAGCTCAAGCCAAGGTACTCCGTGCACTTCAGGAAAATAGGATTCAAAGAGTGGGGGGAGACAAAGACATCAAGGTGGATGTAAGGGTCATTGCCGCTACTAATAAAAACTTGGCTAAAGAGATTGAAAAAGGAAAATTCAGAGAAGATCTGTATCACAGGTTGGCTGTAATTTTGATTGAGGTGCCCTCATTGAAAGAGAGAAAAAAAGACATTCCACTCTTGGTGGATTATTTTTCCAATAATTTAATGGTTGAACAAGGGCTGGATCCCAAATCATTTTCAAAAAAAGCCATGGATCGACTGATGGAATACCCTTGGACAGGAAATATTCGAGAGTTAAGAAATGTAATTGAGCGGCTCATGATCCTTGCTTCCAATCCCGTTACCGATAAAGACATTGATCAGTTTGCTGCTAAACCCAATTCATAACTTATGTTTAAAAAAGGAGTATTGATTTTATTTTTTTGCGTTTTTTTCGTTCAGGCGCAACAAAACGGTTCGGTGGCACAAGGGATAAATGATATTTATGATCAAGCCTTAACTAATGGAAAATCCTATGATTGGTTGGATCATTTGACAAATCAGATCGGGGGCCGTCTGTCTGGTTCATTAAATGAAGAGCGAGCCATACAATGGGCCAAGGATGAACTCAACGCCCTTCCCATTGATTCTGTATGGCTTCAACCCGTAATGGTTCCCAAATGGGTGAGAGGGACTTTTGAGTATGCCAATATCGAATCCAGTCCCGGAAATACCATTAATGTTAATATTTGTGCTCTGGGAGGTTCCATAGCCACTCCCTCTACTGGAATTAGGGCAAACGTGATAGAGGTAAAAAGTTTCGATGATTTGGTTAAAATTGGTAAAGAAAAAATTGAAGGAAAAATTGTTTTTTTTAACCGTCCCATGCAACGAGAATTGGTCAATACCTATGATGCTTATGCCGGAGCAGTTGACCAGCGCTATAGTGGTGCTGCTGAAGCGTCAAAGTTCGGTGCTGTGGCAGTCATTGTTCGTTCCCTGAACCACAGATTGGACGATTATCCACATACGGGTGTGATGAGCTACGGAGCATTGCCATTGAGCAAGAGAATCCCTGCCGCTGCAATCAGTACCAACGACGCAGAGCTGCTGAGCTCCATGATCGCCCTCAACCCCAATCTCAGGTTTTTTATGAAACAAAATTGCAAAAATTACCCAGAGGTGCAATCCTACAATGTCATCGCCCAAATTGACGGGAGCGAATCTCCTGAGAAAATCATTTTGGTAGGGGCGCATTTGGACTCTTGGGATTTGGGAGATGGGGCACATGATGATGGGGCAGGAGTAGTGCAATCCATGGAAGTATTGAATATTTTGAGTTCAAAAAATTTTCGACCCAAAAACACCGTTAGAGTGGTGTTGTTTGCCAACGAAGAAAATGGCCTGAAAGGAGCAAAAGCTTATGCTAAAAGTGCAAAAAATTCAAGAGAAATGCACCTATTGGCCTTAGAGTCCGATACAGGAGGATTCACCCCTAGAGCCTTCAGTTTTGACACATCAAAAAATTTTTTTGAAAAAATTACGACATGGAAACCCTATTTAGAGCCTTATTACATTCATTCTTTTTCGCAGCGGGGCAGTGGGGCTGACGTGGGTTTACTCAAGGACAAAGCCATGGTATTGGCCGGATTGCGAACCGATTCCCAGCGTTACTTCATTCATCATCACTCGGAGATGGATACTTTCAGTGAAATCAATAAAAGAGAACTGGAGTTGGGAGCCGCTGCCATGACGGCATTGGTTTACCTTACCGATCAACTGGGCCTTGAATAATTCTTTTTCGATTTGTGATTTTATGAACCTCAGGACTTATACCCGAGAATTTAATACCAATCTAAAGTTGGCCTATCCCGTAATTGTCGGAATGCTTGGTCATACCATAGTGCAATTGATCGATAACATTATGGTGGGACAATTGGGAACCGCAGAATTGGCTGCTGTCTCATTGGGAAATAGTTTTGTTTTTGTAGCCATGTCGTTGGGAATTGGATTTTCTACCGCTATCACACCCATGATCTCAGAGGCCTTAGGAGGTAAAAATCACAGTAAGGTAAGAAATGTTTTTGTTCATGGATTGATTCTTTGTTTTGGAATGGGGCTGTTACTGGCCTTGGCAGTTTTGTGGTCACAACCCTTGCTCTCTCGGATGAGTCAGCCGGTGGAGGTAGTAGTTTTGGCCAAGCCCTATCTTTTTTGGGTGACACTATCTCTTGTTCCACTTGTTGGTTTTCAGGGATTCAGGCAATTTGCCGAGGGCTTGTTTCAAACCCGACTCGCCATGTATGCCACTCTGTTGGGCAATGTGATCAACGTGATTTTAAATTACCTTTTAATTTTTGGACTCTTCGGGTTTCCCGAATTGGGGATGGAGGGTGCAGCCATAGGGACTCTAATTTCAAGGTGGTCCATGGTCTTGTTTATGGCCATCAACGTGGTTAAAAAAAAAAGCTTTAAGAGATATTACCGTAAAATTTTTAGGGTCAGGTTAAAAAAATCAATTTTTAAAAGGATCATTTCCTTGGGCTTTCCCTCTGCATTACAAATGTTTTTTGAGGTGGTTTTCTTTACTTCGGCCATTTGGATGTCAGGCTTTTTTGGAAAAAATCCCCAAGCGGCCAACCAGATCGCACTCAATTTGTCCTCGATGACTTATATGGTAGCCTTGGGAATTGGAGTTACTGCCATGATTCGGGTTGGGAATGAAAAGGGGAGGGGCGATTATTTCGCTTTGCGTAGGGTCGCCATTTCAACCCTGCTTTTGATCTTTATAATGGACTTTGTTTTTTGTGTGTTCTTCTTGGCCACCAATGAGTTGCTCCCTTGGTTATACCTGAATAAAAGTACTGCTGAGATTTCTCCCGATGAAATTGAGGTGGCTCATATTGCATCCAAATTAATTCTCATTGCCGCTTTATTTCAAATCGCAGATGGCATTCAAGCGGTAGTTCTTGGTGCTCTTAGAGGGATACAAGATGTGAGACTTCCTGCCCTATTGATCTTTGTTTCCTATGGAATAGTAGGCTTTCCCGTTTGCTATTATCTGGGATTAGAAACCGGCTGGGGTGCCACTGGGATTTGGATAGGACTTCTAACGGGATTAATGCTTTCCGCTATACTTTTACTACTAAGATTTCAGTATCTTACTAAAAAAATACTATCTAAAATTCAAGTCAAATAATGGATTTGCCAAAATTTTTGATCGCAGACAATTCAGAACTCAAGGAGGCAATTTTTGTTCTGCACACCCAATATCCACGTTTTTTACTCAACGTTGCCAATGACGAAATCCATTGGATGGAAGAATTCGAAAAAGAAGACAAAGCAGAACTGGAGTCACAGACGGCCTCATTGATCGAGCAAGCATTGCAGTTCTATGATAAAGAAATGGAGAATTTTGAATAGCCTTGGAAGAGATCATCACCTTAGACCATAAGTTATTTCTCTTTCTTAATGGATTGGGTACCCCTAATTTTGATACTTTTTGGTTGCTCATGACCCACAAGGCGACCAATATTTCCATTTATCTTTTATTGGCGCTGATTTATTGGAAACAGCAGTCGTTAAAGCCTTTTTTGATTTTGTTGTTATTCACAGCTGTATTGATTTTGGTGACAGATCAGTCAACCAATCTTTTTAAGAATGCCTTCGAACGCTTCAGACCTTGTCACGAGGCTTCATTAGCGGGAATGGTCAGATTGGTAAAAGACGGCTGTGGTGGAATGTATGGATATTTCTCCGGTCATGCTTCCAACTCATTTGCATTGGCGGTTTTCTTCTCTGGGATTTTTATTCATCGCTATCGTAGGTTACCATTTGTTCTTCTTTTTCTTGCCTTTTTAGTGGCCTATAGTAGAATTTACATCGGTGTTCATTATCCTTTGGATGTGGTATCGGGCATGGCATTTGGTGCCATGACAGGGGGTGTATTTTACCGTCTTTGGATCCGAATTCTGGGGAGATAATTACTCGCTGTTAATGCTGCTCCTCTTTCAATAATTTGGGGGATTTCGCCTTAAATTTGTTCAGCCTGGGTTTGGATACATTCAGAATATATAGGTCATTGGGATTGTTTTGTTCGTAATCCTGATGATATTTTTCAGCATAGTAGAATTTTGAAAGTTTTTTTACCTCGGTAACAATTTCATTTGGGTAAACTTTTTTTGCGGTGAGTTTAGTAATGTGATCCTCTATGATTTTTTTTTCTTCTGCATTTTGGTAAAAAGCCACCGAGCGGTATTGTGTCCCACGATCAGGCCCTTGTTGATTGAGGAGGGTGGGATCATGTGAATCAAAGAATACAGTTACCAAAGTGGCAAAATCAATTATATTGGGGTCATAGATGACCTCTACTGTCTCTGCATGGCCTGTTTTTCCTGTAATCACCTGATAGTAGGTAGGGTTTTTGGTTTTTCCTCCGGCATAACCCGAATAAGCCTCCTCAACTCCTTTCAAACTCTCGTAGACGGCTTCTACACACCAAAAACAACCTGAGGCAAAATAGGCCTTGGCTTTATTTTGAAGGGTTTTTGTAGGTTCCCATACTGCATTTGCACCGTCCACAGGTTCTGGTGCACTCAGTTGACAAGTATTCATTAAGACGATCAAAAGTACAAACATCGATTTCATATTATTTTGTTAATCTTCCTGCTGGTCGATTGGCTATTCCTTGAATGTTGAGTAGATTATCTCCCAATTCGGTTCGCATTTCGTTGGCTAGGGATTTTATTTTTTGGACAACATCAGGGTGCTTTGATGAAACATCAGTGGTTTCACCAACATCATCCTTGAGATTATACAATTCAATTTTTTCGATGGCATTCATTTCGTATTTCACTGGGTATCCATCTTTTCCTCTTGGTCTGCCATTGAGTGTTCTGAAGGTGTGAGGGAAATAAAGCTTCCAGTCCTTATACCGAACGCCATGAAGCTCATTCGTTTTGTAATAAAAGAAATAGGCCTCATGTGGACTTTCGTTCGTTTCCCCTTTTAAAACATTCCAAACACTTTTACCATCAATTTTTTTTGGAGGCAACTCAGCATCAGTAATTTCAGCAATAGTAGGTAAAAGATCAATGGCCATTATTGGGGTATCAATGGTTCTTCCTTCTTTTATCTTCTTTGGATAGTGGATCACACAGGGCTCTCTTTGCCCCCCTTCCCATGCGGTACCTTTTCCTTCCCTTAAGGGTACTGCACTTCCTGCGTGATTTCCGAAATTCAACCAAGGACCGTTATCGCTGGTAAAAACAAAAAAGGTGTTTTCTTCTAATCCATTTTCTTTGAGTTTTTTGATGATTTCACCCACCGACCAATCGATTTCCATGATCACATCTCCATAGAGACCTTGTTTGCTTTTCCCTTTGAATTTATCTGAAACAGCTATGGGTACATGTGGCATGGGATGAGGAACATAAAGGAAGAAGGAATGCTCTTTGTTTCGCTCGATAAAATCTACTGCTGCATGGGTCAGTTCGGTAGTCAATTGTGCTTGATCTTCCAAGGTTCGAATTTCTTTGACTATCTCAAAATTGTGGAAAAAGGGAAGTTGAGGATATGTCTTTGCCAATTGATGGTCTGAGGGCACTTGGTTCCCGTCATAGTCAACTGGCCACATGTCGTTAGAGTAGGGGATACCCTTAAATTCATCAAAACCATGGTTGTTGGGTAAAAATTCAGGGTGGTGTCCTAAATGCCATTTCCCAAAGATTCCGGTTTTGTAACCTCTGGCTTTTAGCATTTCTGCCAAAGTGGTTTCTTGTGCATTGATTCCTACTTTGTGATATGGATATAAGGCACCAGAGATTCCAATTCTGTTGGGGTAGCATCCGGTGAGTAAGGCAGCTCTAGAGGCAGAACATACTGCTTGGGCACTATAGAAATCGGTAAGCTTTAGCCCATTTTCAGCCAGTTCATCCAAATGGGGGGTGTGGATGTTGGGAGATCCATAGCTACTTAAGTCCTGATAGCCCTGATCATCTGTGAATACAATCACAATATTTGGCGGTCTATCCATAGTAATATTCCTCCTATCATTGCAGGACAGCAATATGAAAAGGGCTAATAATGTGATAATATATTTCATTTTTGAAACTTAAAAGTACAAAATTTGACTATTTTGTTGATTTAAAGCTCCCCCAAAAACTTCATTAACGATTGACCAAATCTTTTCCAACTATAATCAGTTTGAACACTTTGAAATGCGACTTTAAAGTCAGATAACGCACTGTCTTCTAACAACTGACTAAGATTTTTAGCAATTTTTCCGGGGTTTATTTCGGTAACTTTTCCTGTTTGATCTTTTGTTACGGGGGCACTCAAGCCCGGAAGATCAGAGGCTAAAATTGGGGTTTGGTATTGATAGGCCAGGGGTGTGACCCCACTTTGAGTAGCACTGGTATAAGTTTGAGCAATGACATCGGCAGCACAAAAAACAGCCGCCGCTTTATGTGCATTGGCATATTCAAAATCGCAGATGACCCGTTGATTGAGTTTTAGTTTTTTAATCAGTTGGGTATATTTTTCTTTGGGCTCATACAATTCCCCGACAATGGCCAGAATAACACTTTTATCTTCCAATGGAGGGCAGGCAAATGCCTCGATCAACAAGTCCAAACCTTTGTACTTGCGGATCAAACCAAAAAATAAAACTATTTTTTTATCAGTTGGCCAGCCCAATCTGGCTCTTGCTTTTTCCTTTGAAATAGGGGGAGGCAGTTCATCTGCAATGGGATGGAATCCTTGCCAAACAGCACGATTCTCTAGATCGGATTTAATTTGCTCTCCCACTGAATCTGAGAGGGTAGCAAAACCATCCATGGATTTAGAAAAAAAATGTCTTAAAAAATTGTCCCAAGGTCGGGTCTCGTGAGGAATCCAATTGTCAACAAGTCCAATTTTTTTTATGCCTTTTTTTAAACCCCTAGAGATTCCATTCCAGCAGGGAGCCAAAAAAGGGGTCCAATATCTAAAAATCACAAAATGGGGTTGTTGTCGATTAATAGATTGAGCCACTTTTGACCAATTGAAGGGGTTGAAGCTGTGAATTCTTCTTCGGATATGAACCCCCTCGGGTGGTTTCTCTCTACTGAATTGGGTTTTACCAGGAAACAATATTTTTGGGTACTGCGTGGTGAAAGTATAAACGAGCACTTCATGTCCAAGTTCTTGGAGGTTGAGAGCCAGCTGGACTTGGGTATCTGCGATTCCACCTCTAAAGGGAGATGCCGGCCCCAGTAGGATTATTTTTTTTTTACCCTTCATTCAATGAATTCAGGTTTCGCTCTTGATGTAAGACCATTAACCCAACAATGCTCAGGGAGAAATAAACCAATCCAAAATAAAATATTATCGGCAGTTGCGAGAGGTAAAAATCGCTCTGGTAGGGAAAAGTAAACAACAAGAGTCCACAGAAACTTCTTCCCATTTCAAACGAAAAAGACCAAGAGTAGCCATCCATCAGCGATGTAAATCCAAAAATACTGACGAAGATCAGTCCACCAAACAGCAAGGCTTGAGGGGAAGAATAGGAGGCATAATTCGCCAAAAAATAGAACAGCATAAAAGTAATGCACAACCAATGGAAGAAAGCCCAGCTTTTTTGGAGGGGACTCATTTTTGGGTTGTATTTTTCTATGGGTTGATCCGAACTAATTTTTTTTCGGGGGTATTGTTCACTAACATCAGCCGGACGATAACCTGTTGGTTTCCACCAAAGGAATAGTTTTTCTGTCCAAATTCGGGTGTGCCAAGCATCTTGAACCATGCCCCACAAATGTTGGAAGTTAATGATCAGCGGATTCCAGGTCTGCACAGGTTTCAGCACTCCATATACTGGGGGCTCCTCCTCTAACTCCTCCTGAAAAGTACCAAACCAACGATCCCATGCACAAAAAATCGCTGCCAAATTTTTATCGATGTAAATGGGGTTAATGGCGTGGTGAACCCGGTGTTGGGAAGGCGTAACCAAGAAATACTCCAAGATTCCTAATTTACCGATATGCCGGGTATGGTACCAAAACTGTCCGAACAAATGAACGGGAGCCAGAATGGTAATGACCTCCTTTGGAACACCCAATACCGCTGCCGGTATTAGGAATAGTGCCGCATATCCCAACAGATCGGAAATGCTTTGTCTCAATGCACAAGCCAAGTTAAACTCCTCACTGCTGTGATGAATGAGGTGTTGATTCCAAAAAAAGTTGATTTTATGGTTCAAACGGTGGTTCCAGTAGGAAGCAAAATCCACACATACAAAAGCAGTAAAATACAATAGCAGACTGCTCTCAAGATTAAAGATAGCAAGGTGCTTTAGCAGGAAAGGATAGGAAACAATTACCACTCCTAATCCTAGTATGTCTTTCAAAATATTGGTCATTCCAGAACTTAAGCTGGACAAGGTATCCATAAAAGTGTAGGTCTGCTTGCCTTTGAAATGACCGTAGACTATTTCGATGATGATTAAGATCAAAAAAAAGGGAACTACCCACAATAAAACCTTAGCATAAATCTCCATCACTCACATTTTCGATCTCTAAGTTATTGAATTAATTATTGATTACCCACTCTCCTTTTTTGATCAGGGGTTCGGCTTGTTTGAATTTTATGGTTTTGGTCTCTCCGCTGTTGATGTTTCGGATGACCACCTTTTCATTCCTCCCGATTTTGGGACGTTCTCTCACAATGGTTTCCACCATATTTCTTTGCGGATCTCCTGCATTTGCTCCTACATTTCGATTTCTTTGGGCCATTTCGTCAGTATTGAGGACTTCATCCTTTGAAGTTCGGTAACCTTTTGGGGTGTTGGTCCTCTTTTTGGCCTCTTGAATTTGTGTATCTTTTTGGTTAGGGAGCCCTCCTTTGAAAAGGAACGACAATACCTCTTTGTTTAAACTGTTAATCATGGATTTGAAGAGTTCAAAAGCTTCAAATTTGTAGATCAATAGCGGATCTTTTTGTTCGTGAACCGCCAACTGAACAGATTGCTTTAATTCATCCATTTTACGCAGATGGGTTTTCCAAGCCTCATCAATCAGTGCCAATGTGATGTTGCGTTCAAAATCTTGAACCAAATGCTTCCCTTGGCTTTCATAAGCCTTTTGAAGATTGGTTACCACTTTCAATGTTTTGACACCGTCGCTAAATGGAACAACGATTCTTTCAAACGTATTGCCGGGCCTTTCATAAACCTCCTTGATCACGGGATAAGCCTGGGCAGCATTGGATGCAATTTTTTCATTGTAGTGTTCCGTAAGTTGACGGTACAACTGATCGAGGATCTCACTTTCAGCGGTATCTTTAAAAGTTGCCTCATCGAGTGGTGCTGTTATAGAGAAATTACTGATGATCTCGAATTCAAAGTTTTTGAAATCATTATTGATTTTATTGCTCAAAACAATCTCCTCACAGGTGTGATATAGGATATTGGCAATATCGAGTTTGATTCGGTCTCCTCCGAGGGCATGTCTCCTTCTTTTATAGATGACTTCACGCTGTGCATTCATCACATCATCGTATTCCAACAAGCGTTTTCGGATACCAAAATTATTTTCCTCCACCTTTTTCTGCGCTCTTTCTATGGACTTGGTCATCATGGAATGTTGGATGACTTCCCCCTCCTCAAGTCCCATGCGATCCATCACCTTAGCCACTCGGTCCGATCCAAAAAGTCGCATGAGGTTGTCTTCTAAGGAAACATAAAACTGAGAGCTTCCTGGGTCTCCTTGCCGTCCTGATCTCCCCCTCAACTGTCGGTCAACACGTCTTGAATCATGACGTTCTGTGCCAACGATGGCAAGTCCACCGGCTTCTTTAACCTGATCAGAAAGTTTGATATCCGTTCCTCTACCAGCCATATTGGTTGCAATTGTAACAATTCCGGGTTTACCGGCTTCGGCAACAATATCAGCTTCTTTTTTATGAAGTTTAGCATTTAATACATTGTGGTGAACTTTGCGGATGTTGAGCATTTTACTCAAAAGCTCGGAGATTTCTACTGAGGTGGTACCAATCAATACCGGCCTTCCTGCTTGGGAAAGGGAAGTGACTTCCTCAATGACGGCGTTGTATTTTTCTCTTTTGGTTTTGTAAATCAAATCGTCGCGATCCTTCCGCGCTATCGGTCTGTTGGTAGGAATTTCAATAACATCGAGCTTGTAAATTTCCCAGAATTCCCCTGCTTCCGTAATGGCGGTACCTGTCATTCCGGACAACTTTTCATACATTCTAAAGTAGTTCTGGAGTGTGATGGTGGCAAAGGTTTGCGTGGCTGCTTCAATTTTTACATTTTCTTTAGCTTCAATGGCTTGGTGCAATCCATCGGAATACCTTCGGCCATCCATGATTCGACCGGTTTGCTCGTCAACGATCATCACCTTGTTGTCCATGACCACATATTCCACATCTTTTTCAAATAGGGTATAAGCCTTGAAAAGTTGATTCATGGTATGAATGCGTTCCCCTTTTATGCTGAAGTCCTTGAAAAGCTGTTCTTTGAGTGCAGCTTCTTCCCTTGTCTCCAATTCCTGCTTTTCAATTTTAGCGATCTCTGCACCGATATCGGGTAGAATAAAGAAGTTTTTGTCTTCACTTTCAGCAGATAGGATTTCTATCCCTTTATCGGTTAGCTCTATCTGGTTGGTTTTCTCGTCGATGGTAAAGAACAACTCGGCATCCACTTTGGGCATTTCCCTATTGTTGTCCTGCATGTAAAAGTTTTCCGTCTTTTGCAAAAGTTGCTTTACCCCTTCTTGACTCAAGAATTTGATCAAGCTCTTGTTTTTTGGAAGCCCTCGGAAAACCCTTAACAGAAGAAATCCACCTTCTTTGGTATCACCCTCAGTGATTTTCTTTTTGGCCTCTGCAAGTACCCCTGTAAGGTAGGTTCTTTGCTTGGCCACCAAAGCCGAAACTTTTGGTTTGAGGAGATCAAATTCATGTCGATCCCCTTCCGGTGTAGGGCCGGAGATGATCAAGGGTGTTCTGGCGTCGTCGATCAATACTGAATCCACCTCATCTACTATGGCATAATGGTGTTTGGGTTGTACCAAATCATCTGTTGAATGGGCCATATTATCCCTGAGATAGTCAAAACCAAACTCATTGTTAGTTCCGTAAGTAATATCTGCCAAGTAGGCTTTTCTTCTTTCTTTGCTATTGGGTTTGTGTTGATCGATACAGTCCACGCGCATGCCGTGGAACTCGAATAAAGGTCCCATCCAAGCACTGTCTCGCTTGGCCAGATAGTCATTTACAGTAACCAAGTGAACCCCTTTTCCGGTAAGGGCATTTAAATACACTGGAAGGGTCGCCACTAAGGTTTTCCCTTCTCCGGTTTGCATTTCTGCGATTTTTCCTTGGTGCAATACAATTCCTCCAATCAACTGAACATCATAATGAATCATGTCCCAAACAATAGGTTTACCGGCGGCATCCCATGAGTTGGACCATAGGGCTTGATCTCCTTCTAAACGGATATAGCTTTTGTCCTGCGAAAGCTCGCGGTCAAATTCTGTTGCCTGAACATTAAGAGTGCTGTTTTCTACAAATCTTCTGGCAGTTTCTTTAATCACAGCAAATGCCTCCGGCAGTATTTCGTCTAAGGTTTGGGAGGTGATTTTTTGTGACTCCAACGTCAAACCATCTATTTGTTCATATAATTGTTCCTTTTGATCGATGTCTTCGATATTGTAAATTTCCGATTTGAGTAAATCCATTTGATCGTTAACTTCTTTCAATTGGTCACTGAGCTTATATTTAAAAGCATTGGTTTTGTTCCTCAACTCGTCATTGGTCAAATCTTTGAAGGCATTGAAGTGGCTGTTGATCTGATCGATCAATGGTAGGATTTTGGCTAAATCTTTCTTAGTTTTATCGCCAACAAAAACTTTTAAAACGGAATTTAATAGACTCATTCGTTTGATTTAAAACGCTTTAAAATTAAGCAAAAAAAAAGCCTCAGATGAGACTTTTGTTTTTTGATTTATTAAGATTAATACTCATCCTCATTCCAAAGATAATCTTCTTCAGTGGGAAAATCAGGCCAAATTTCCTCAATAGATTCGTATACATCGTCTTCGTCTTCCATGGATTGCAGGTTCTCCACCACTTCTAAGGGGGCTCCAGTACGAATGGAGAAGTCAATTAATTCATCTTTTGTTGCCGGCCAAGGGGCATCGCTGAGGTATGAGGCGAGTTCTAATGTCCAATACATGATCTACAATTTTCTGCAAAAATAGATTTTTAGGCGAACAATCCAAGTTTGCAGTCTATTTTTTTTGGGCAGTCCATTTTATTTCTGAAATCTCAAATTCTTTGGACAATTTTCTAGCCAACATGAAAAGAAAGTCGGAAAGTCTGTTGATGTATGCAATGATAATTTCGGGAACATGCTCTTTCTCATTTAGCTCAGTGATAAATCTTTCTGCTCTTCTGCAGGTACACCGCGCCAAATGTGCGTAGGAAACTGCTACATGTCCGCCGGGTATAACAAAGTTTTTGAGTTCTGGCAGTTCCTTGTTGATCAAGTCAATTTGATCTTCAAGGTATTTGACATGTTTTTCTTCAATGGGATCCAAAATTTTCATCAATTGAGATACTTCAAATGACGTGTCGTCAGCCAATTGAGACGCAACGGTCATCAGCTCTTGCTGAATAATTATAAGCGTATTATTGAGGTTTTCATCCATCTTGTAGTTCCTGATCAAACCAATCCATGCATTCAATTCATCGACGGAACCATATGCTTTGATCCGAACATGATGTTTACTGACCCGCTTGCCTGAAAGCAATCCGGTCGTTCCGTCATCTCCTGTTTTGGTATAAAGTTTTAAACTGCCCATATCCATTTTTTTCATGCTATCATGTGTAGTGAGCACTTTTTAATGTACTACTCTTTTTAAAATTTATTTACTACTCAAAAATACATATTATAAACGTTTCTTCTGTTGTTCCATCTCGTCAAGTAAAAGTTTGTTTAGAATTTTTCAGTCTTCCACTGACTGCAATAAGAAAAAATAAAATGGCAATAAATCCGGACCAGCGTGCAATGTAATCTCCGTACTGGGTGTAAAAAGTAATTTTATCTTGGGGAGCAAATTTACCTTTCAATACGCCTTTGGTGTTATAAGGCAGTTTTTTTGTGATTTCCCCTTTCGCATTGATGATGGCCGAAATACCTGTATTGGCACTTCTAACGATACTCCTGCGGTTTTCGATTGCTCGCAGCCGAGCATAGCTCAGCAATTGACGGTGTCCAGGTGTATTCCCCCACCAAGCGTCATTGGTAATGATCCCCAAAAATTGTGCACCATTTCTTACATATTCAGTCACATATTCCCCATAAATTGATTCGTAGCAGATCACCGGGCCCACCTTAAGTTGAAGATGCGGTTGTTCAAAAACATCACGATCCTCTTGAATGGCACGGCTGGAAACGGTACCGCCCAAGTCAAGCAAAAACTCTCCCAATATTGGTTTAAAAAAACTTTTATAGGGCATGTTTTCAACACCGACTACCAATTTTGATTTATGATAAAATTCCGACTCTTGTTGGTATTGCATTTTTAAGGCAGAGTTGTAAAAATCTACCCATATATTGTCTCTGATAAAATTAGCGGTGGGGGTAGGCTCTTCATTGGTATAGTATATCTTGTAGGACTGTATCCCCGTAATCAACTGAATTTTTGGATGTTGTGTCAAAAGGGTGTCCAATCGGTCGTGCAAGGGCGTATTTTTGAAATCCTCCATTGAAGCTCCCATACCAGCACCGAAATAAGTCTCTGGAGTAAAGATATAGCCCGTTTCATCTGAGATTTCATCGGCAGTCATTTGGGTCAAGAGTTTTACGTAATGATCATTTTCATTATCGTATTTTTCCGTGTAGGGATCAATATTGGGCTGCAACAATAAGACCTCTTGCGTTGGAGTAATTTTCTCCTCCCTTTGAAAAAGATAAAGGGAGACTACTATGGGAATTGCAATAGCTACCAGCCAAGGGCTTAGTTTTTGTATCCAAATCGTATTTTTTGTATTGGGGAGATGGTGTTTTAGGGCTTCAAACAGTCCGATGTTCACGATTAAAACCCATAGTGTTCCTCCGAATGCACCAGTGAACTCATACCATTGAATCCAATGGATGTCTTCCGAAAAAACATTCCCAAGATTGAGCCAAGGCCAGGAAAAATCCCATTCCAAATGGAACTTTTCAAATGCAATCCATAGGGTGATCAGAAAAATATAAGCTGTTCTCAGCGGTAGTCTTTTTTTGGACCACTGGAAAAGTAGCATCAAAAGGGAATAAAAAAGCGTGTTGCAGAGAATGGCAAAAAACATTCCAAAAACCGAGGAATTAATGATCCACCAAGTCGTTCCCACGTTCCAAATCAGGAAGCTCAAATAGGCCAAAAAAAAGAATCTTAGTTTTTTTAGTTTGTATGGGTCATTTGCGATTCGATCTTCAATAAAAAAAATGGGGATCAAACCCACAAAAATCAGTAAAGACAAACCGCCCACCGGCCATGACAAAGTGAGCAACAAACCAGATATAACCGATAAAAGCAGGGGGTTTTTGTTAAAAGTCATTTAATTTATGTCTGCTTATTTTTTTCTTATACGATCAAGTCTTAATTTGCGTGCCCATTGGAAACAAAATTGACTTTACAAAACTAATGATTAAAAAATCAGTTCCACATTTTTTTACTTCATTAAACCTTTTATCAGGATGTTTTTCAATTTATTTCGCCTACATATTTCAATTCGATACGGCACTCGTTTTTCTATTGTCGGGGGTTTTCTTCGACGTTTGGGATGGACTATTCGCGCGCTTGCTGAAAGTAGAAAGTGATCTGGGCGTACAATTGGACTCTATGGCAGATATGGTGACCTGTGGCGTAGCTCCGGGAATCATCATGGCGCAGCTTTTTGTAATGGCGGGCAATCGACCGATTGAGATTTCGATCTCGTCGACATTCAATGTAGTAGTTGAGTTCATTCCTTGGGTATTGATAGGTTTTTTAATTCCCCTGGGGGCTGCTATTCGGTTGGCGCGATTTAACATCGACGGTTCTCAAAAAAAATATTTTATCGGATTACCGACACCGGCCATGGCTCTTTTTTTCGGGGCACTACCGCTTTTGGTTAAACATCCGACTTTATCTTTTTTAAAACCTGTTGTAATATCCAACCCGGGTTTGATCGTAATGACTGTAATTTTTGTCATTCTTATGAATGCCAATTTTGAAATGTTTGGCTTTAAATCCCTTAAAACCGGAATGGTTGACACTTTTCTTAGGATTTTACTGGTTGTTGCTGCCCCTGTTATGATCATCCTTTTTGGTTTGGGAGGGATCAGTTTGGTCATTCTGATCTACTTGATTGTTAACTTGGTTAAAAACAGCGTTCAGCGAATCGTTTGACCCCTAATATTGTTTTTTGTTAGGGTCAATTTTTGAAAAAATTGAACACACGAGACAGATTATACCAAAGCAAATCTCCAACTTACTAAATACATCCATAAATTTTTTTTCAGTTTTCATTGAGATGCCCGGGACGATAAAAATGAACCCTAAAATTGAGAAATAAATTCTTTGGAACTTTTGTCTTTGCTTTGGGCTTAGTTTTGGATTTTTTTGAACACAAAGTGAATCAGCCAAACGATGCCATAAACGACCAACATTATGGTTAACCCGAGGAGGGGGGTGCCAGATAAAGCAATAAGGTGTTGAATGAAATAAAATTTAGGGACAATTATCAGGGGCATGTTTAATCCCAAAAACACTAAAAATCCAGCTTCTTTTTTCTGCCTTCGAAATCCCGGCCAAAATAGAATTTTCTGACTCTTTCATCTTGAGTCAGTTATTGGGGTCTTCCTGCCTCGGCAACATTTCCCTACTCTTAATGACAGTAAAATCTGGATTTAGCTTGGAGTAGAAATCCCTATTTTAATTACTCGACAGTAACTGATTTTGCTAAGTTTCGAGGCTGATCCACATTGCATTCACGCATCACTGCAATATAATAAGATAAAAGCTGCAAGGGAATGGATGCAAACAATGGGGTGAAATAAATAGAACAATCGGGTATTTCTATACAGTGATCCGCTAAATCTTTAACGCTGGTATCTCCGGAGGAAACGATAGCTATAATTTGTCCTTTTCTGGATTTGATCTCCTGAATATTGGAAACAATTTTATCGTAATTGTCTTTTTTGGTGGCAATAACAACAACAGGCATGTTTTGGTCGATTAAAGCAATAGGGCCATGTTTCATTTCAGCAGCAGGATAACCTTCAGCGTGGATATAGGAAATTTCTTTGAGTTTTAAAGCCCCTTCTAGAGCTACCGGAAAATTAACAACTCTTCCGAGATACAAGCAGTTGGGACTGGTATGATAGGTTTTGGCAATTTTTTTGATGGCCTTTATTGCGGCATTGTCCTCCAAAAAGGCAGAAACCAATTTGGGAATGGAATGCAATTCTTCTAAAAGGTCCTGGCTTTCCATCGATGAGATGGTATTTTTTAGTTCCGCGATCTTTAAGGCAATCAGCATTAAAAAACTTATTTGAGTTTTAAATGCCTTGGTGGAAGCCACCCCTATTTCAGCCCCCGCATGTGTGAAGATTCCTGCATGGGTTTCGCGAGCAATGGAAGATCCAACCACATTACAGATTCCAAAAATAAAAGCTCCTTTTTCCTTTGCAAGTTTAATGGCAGCAAGTGTGTCGGCAGTTTCTCCAGATTGTGAAATGGGAATGACAATATCTTCTTTTTCAATAATGGGATTACGATAGCGAAATTCAGAGGCATACTATACCTCAATGTTCAGGCGTGCAATACTTTCAATTAAATATTCCCCTACCAATCCCGCATGCCATGAAGTACCGCAGGCCACGATGATGATGCGTTTTGCGTTTTTAAATATTGTTTTATATTGGCTGAGACTCCCCACATTTACAATTCCATTCTTAAGGTCAATTCGCCCTCTTAAGGTGTCGCGCAGGGCATTGGGTTGTTCAAAAATTTCTTTGAGCATGAAATGTTCAAATCCACCCTTTTGAATGTCATTTAGGTTCCATTGCAGTTCTTCAACATAGGGTACTACGTTTATGTTTCTTTTAATATTCCTAACGCGCAATCCGCTGTTTTTTTGAAGGATTGCAATTTCATAATCTTCCAAATAGACCACTTTTTGGGTGAAGTCAATGAATGGCGTGGCATCTGACCCAACAAAAAAATCGTTATCACCGATACCAATGGCTAAAGGACTTCCCAAACGTGCTGAGATCAATGTATCGGGGGCCTCACTGTCAAAGATGACAATACCATAGGCTCCTACTACTTGATTTAAAGCGATTTGTACAGCCTGTTCCAGATTCAAGTTGTTCTTTTTTTGAACATCTTCAATCAAATTGACCAATACTTCAGAG
Organism: Flavobacteriaceae bacterium; assembly: GCA_965662705.1. Classification (GTDB taxonomy): domain Bacteria; phylum Bacteroidota; class Bacteroidia; order Flavobacteriales; family Flavobacteriaceae; genus UBA8316. The sequence goes on along the minus strand of CBFIIP010000040.1, from coordinate 7,562 downwards.
TCTGTTTCGGAAGAAAAGGTATACCCACGAGATGATAGCTCGGTTTTTATGACATCATAGTTTTCAATGATGCCGTTGTGCACCATCACCAATCGTCCGCTGTTTGAAGTATGCGGGTGGGCATTGGTTTGGTTGGGTTGCCCGTGCGTGGCCCATCGTGTGTGTCCCATACCGAGACCTGAAGAAAGTTTAGGTTGGTTTTTAAAAGCACTTTTGAGGTTTTCCACTTTTCCACTTACCCGTTCTTTCTGTGTTCCATTAGCAGAATGAATGAATATTCCGGCACTGTCATAACCACGATACTCAAGTCGCTCCAGTCCTTTTATTAGGATTGGTAATGCCTCTTTGTCTCCTATATAAGATACAATCCCACACATAGTTAATGTCTTATTATCATTTGAATTTCACTTTTTGAAAAACCACTTTTTTCATAAAATGGAGCTGTGTTTTCTGAGGTGTTTAACATGGTTTTATAACAGCCTGATTCTTTTGATTGAGTAACAAGGGCTTCCACTAATTTTTTTCCAACACCAATACCTTTGGATATCGGGGCAACAACAACATCTTCAATCAGCCCCATTTTTCGATTTGTTTTTTGAATGATGTGTAAACTTCCGGTACCGATGATTTCGTTTTCGCTGGCGGCAACAAATTAATGGCAATTGGTTTGGTTTAAAAATTCGTATTGAATGCTGAGATTGGGATCAATATTAAACGCATTCGAAATCAAGGTATTGACCTTTTGGATTTCAGAGGGATCAATGGGTCTAATCGTGTACTTCAATGAAAAAATTGATTTATGTAAATATGGTTTGAATTAAAAATTTAATTTTTTCTTTCGCAGTTCGAAATTCCGGCCTAAATAGACTTTTCTGACCATTTCATCTTGGGCCAGTTCTTCAGGCGTTCCAGCCTTGAGAATACTTCCCTCAAACATCAAATAAGTTTTGTCGGTAATTGCCAATGTTTCTTGTACGTTGTGGTCGGTAATCAGGATTCCAATATTTTTTTTCTTAAGATGGGCAACGATCTTTTGGATGTCCTCAACTGCAACAGGGTCAACACCGGCAAAAGGCTCATCGAGTAAAACAAACTTGGGGTCAGTGGCCAGAGCTCTGGCGATCTCAGTTCTCCTTCTTTCTCCTCCAGAGAGCAGATCGCCCCTATTTTTTCGGATGTGGGTCAGGCCAAACTCCTCCAACAGGCCCTCCGTTTTTTCTTTTTGTTCTGCTTTGGAGAGTTTGCTCAGTTGGAGTACACTCAATATGTTATCTTCCACACTTAGCTTTCTGAAAACAGAGGCCTCTTGGGCCAAGTAACCGATGCCATTTTGAGCCCTTTTGTACATGGGATAAGCGGTAATATCCGTATTGTCCAACAATATTCTGCCTCCTTGGGGCTTAATCAGGCCTACGATCATATAGAAAGAAGTCGTTTTTCCTGCTCCATTGGGGCCCAGTAAACCAACAATCTCCCCTTGTTCAACGGAAATCGAAATTCCTTTCACCACTTTTCTTCCCTTGTAGGATTTTTCTATATTTTCTGCGCTCAATTTCATTCGGTGGAAGTGGTTTTTTGTATTTCTTTTTCCAGACGGCGATAGGTGAATTTGGAAATAAAGATACTTACTTCATACAAGATTAAAAGGGGAATACTTACGATGATCTGGCTTACAATATCCGGTGGCGTAATGATGGCCGATAAACTTAAAACGATCACCAAGGCAAATTTTCTGTTTTTACTTAAAAATTGAGGGGTAACGATTCCGACCTTGGTAAGGAAGTAAATGATGATGGGGAGTTCAAAGATCAGACCACTGGCCAATACCGAAGCCCGCAATAGACCTATATAGCTACTGAGATCAAAATCGTTGAAGACCTCGCCGCTTACTGTATAATTACCAAGAAAATTGATGGACAGTGGGGTGACCACATAGTATCCAAAAAACACTCCGAAAAAAAACAACAAAGAGGCAATAAAGATAAACCCTTTGGCACTTTTCCGTTCGTTTTCGTGTAAACCTGGACTAACAAATTTCCAAAACTCGAAAATGGTATAGGGAAAAGCAATGATAAAACCGGCCAAAATTGAGGTCCATAAATGGGCAGAAAACTGGCCTGCCACGGTCCTGCTTTGAATACGAAAGGGCATTTCGCTGATGCAAAAACTATCGCCTTGGCCAAAGGTTTCGGAAAGGTGACAAAACCATCGATAGGTCGGAAAATCTATTTTTTTGGGTCCGAAAATGATGGTATCAAAAATGAAATCCTTTGCGATAAAGGCCACCGATGCCAAAAGCACAATGGCGAGGCAAGAGCGAATCAAGTGCCATCTCAGCTCCTCTAAATGATCCAAAAACGACATTTCATTGGGGTTTTTAGCCATTTAATCCTTCTTTAATAAAATCCAAAATATGGACAATTCCGTTATAATTTCCATCTCGGTCGATGATGACCAAGTGATTGATTTTTTTACTTTGCATCATTTTCATTGCCTCGTATGCCAGTTCATCTGCTGACATACAAATGGGCTTCGGGGTCATGATGTCCGAAGCTTTAAATCCACTGAGGTTTGGGTGCTTTTCCAAAAGTCTACGAAGATCACCATCGGTAATCAATCCACTGATGACCTCATTTTCTTCAACGACCGTAGCCCCCAATCTTTTTTCTGAGATTTCATGAATCACATCTTTGATGGGAGTGTTGATGTAGACTTTTGGTTTTTTGGACTCATCAAGGAGGTTTCCCACTCTGAGGTGCAATCTCTTTCCTAAGCTTCCGGAGGGATGAAGTTGGGCAAAATTATTGGGTTCAAATCCGTTCAATTCCATCAAGCACATGGCCAGTGCATCGCCCAAAACCATTTGCAGAGTGGTGCTTGTGGTGGGCGCCAAATTATGGGGGCAAGCTTCCTTATCCAATGGAGTGTAAAGCAGATGATTTGCTTGACTTCCCAAATATGAATCCCGATCTGAAGTCATTCCCACAATGGGGTTGCCATTATTTTGTAGAAATGGAATCAAATCCTTGATCTCCTGTGAGTTGCCGCTTTTGGAAATCGCAATTACGACATCATCGTTTTGTACTATGCCTAGGTCTCCGTGTGTTGCATCAGCAGCATGAAGGTAAATGGAAGGGGTTCCGGTGGAACTGAGGGTAGCCGCTATTTTCATTGCTACAATACCGCTTTTACCTACACCGGTTATTACGGTTTTTCCCTTAGAGCGGTGGATCAATTGTACCACATTCTCAAAATTTTCTTCAATAGCATCCCTTAATGTATTCAAAGATTGGGTTTCGAGACTAATGGTATTTCGAGCTATTTCAATAATATGAGAGGTTTTGCTCAATTTAAAATATTTTATTTCGTTTTTTTTAGGCAAAAAACTTATCTTGTAATTACAAATTTAGCTAAATTAATACTAAAGCTTAGTCGTTGGAGAAACAAAAAGATTTAAATCTATCTTTAAAAAAATACTTTGGTTTTTCTCATTTTAAAGGTTTACAGGAGCCGGTAATACAGAACTTAATTTCTGGAAAAGACACTTTTGTGATTATGCCTACGGGCGGAGGAAAATCGCTTTGCTATCAACTGCCGGCATTGTTGAGTGAGGGAACCGCACTGGTCGTTTCTCCACTTATTGCCCTGATGAAAAATCAGGTAGATTCCATCCGTGGGATTTCCTCCGATAATGGAATTGCACATGTTTTGAATTCCTCGCAAAACAAAACAGAAACCACGGTGGTAAAAAGTGACTTGATCAAAGGAGTGACCAAATTGCTCTACGTAGCTCCTGAGTCTTTGTCCAAAAAGGAAACCATTGACTTTTTCAAATCCATTAAAATTTCATTTTTAGCTGTTGATGAAGCCCATTGTATTTCGGAGTGGGGTCATGATTTTAGACCGGAGTACAGAAATTTAAGAATTATACTGGATCAAATAGGTCACAAAATACCAATCATTGCACTTACTGCTACAGCAACTCCAAAAGTGCAGGAGGATATTCTTAAGAATTTAAAAATTGCCAATGCCAAGGTATTCAAAGCATCTTTTAATCGACCTAACCTTTATTATGAGGTAAGGCCAAAGACCATTCAAGTTGAGACAGACATCATCAAGTTCATCAAAAGCAGACCCGATAAATCAGGAATTGTTTATTGTCTCTCTCGAAAAAGGGTAGAGGAATTAGCCAAGGTCCTTCAAGTAAATGAACTCAATGCATTGCCCTATCATGCCGGACTGGATTCAAAAACCCGTGCAAAGAATCAGGACATGTTCCTCAAAGAAGACTGTGATGTGATTGTTGCCACGATAGCTTTTGGAATGGGGATCGATAAGCCCGATGTGAGGTTTGTGATTCATCACGATATTCCCAAAAGTATTGAGAGTTATTACCAAGAGACGGGTAGGGCTGGAAGAGATGGAGGAGAGGGGCACTGCTTGGCTTTTTATTCCTACAAGGACATTGAAAAATTAGAGAAATTCATGTCCGGGAAGCCTGTTGCCGAGCAAGAGGTTGGCTTTGCCCTACTAAACGAAATGGTGGCCTATGCAGAAACCTCAATCTCACGAAGAAAGTTTATCCTTCACTATTTTGGTGAAGCTTTTGATTCTAAAAATGGCGCAGGTGCTGATATGGACGACAATATGCGATTTCCCAAGCCAAAAAGTGAGGCAGGGAATGAGTTGAAAATATTGATTCGAACCATTTCAGATACCAAAGAGAAATATAAATCCAAAGAAATTGTCAAAACTTTAGTGGGTGAAAAAAACGCGTTGATCCTCTCTCACAAAACCCATGAAAAATCCTTTTTTGGAGTAGGGAAAGACAAAGATTCAAAATTTTGGATGGCCTTATTACGTCAAGCATTGGTTGGAGGTTATTTCAGTAAAGATATTGAAAGCTATGGGGTGGTCAAACTCACAGAAAAAAGCATCTCTTTCCTTGATAAACCCGAATCATTTACGATGACGGCTGATCATGACTACCAATCGGGAGGATTCCATTCGCGCGGCAGTAAGCCTGAAGGAAGTACTGATAAAGTCTTGATGGATCTGATGCGCTCCTTAAGAAAACAAGTTGCACAGGAGGAAGATGTTCCTCCCTATGCGGTGTTTCAAGAGTACTCTCTCGAAGATATGTCACTCAAATATCCCGTTAGCCTCCAAGAGCTAACGCAGATCAACGGTGTAGGGGAGGGCAAAGCCAAGCGATATGGATCAAAATTTATTGAATTGATCAAAAAATATGTTGAGGAAAATCAAATTACCCGTCCCGATGATTTAATCATCAAAAGTACGGGGGCCAATTCTAGCCTTAAATTGTATTTAATTCAAAGTATCGACCGGAAATTGTCTCTCGACGATATTGCTTCCGCTAAGGGCATGAAGATGTCTCAACTGATTACAGAAATGGAAACCATCGTTTTTTCTGGCACCAAACTGAACATCGACTATTGGATTCAAGAGATTTTTGATGAGGACCAAATTGAAGAATTGAACGATTATTTTATGGAAGCCGATACAGATGATTTGGGGGTGGCTTCCGACGAGTTTGATGGAGATTATGAAGAGGAAGATCTAAAGCTTTTCCGATTGAAATTTATCAGTGAGGTTGGAAATTAAATGCAAAGCATTCATTTCTTTTAAGTATTGCTATCTTCGCCAAAAATTAAAACACAATTTATGAAGGAGGGAATTTATGCCATTTTCAAAACCGATAAAGGAGAAATAAAAATTGATTTGACCTATGATAAAACCCCAGGGACGGTGGGCAACTTTGTTGGGCTCGCAGAGGGATCCATCCAAAACGAGACAAGTGCGGAGGGAACGCCCTATTACGATGGTTTAAAATTCCACAGGGTGATCGCAGATTTTATGATTCAAGGAGGCTGTCCTCAAGGTACGGGTGTCGGTGGCCCCGGATATAATTTTGACGATGAGTTCCATCCGGAATTAAAGCACGATAGACCTGGTATATTGTCGATGGCCAATGCAGGCCCGGGAACCAACGGCAGCCAATTTTTTATCACACACATTGCTACGCCTTGGTTGGATGGTAAGCATACAGTGTTTGGTTATTTGTTGGAGGGTCAAGCGGTGGTCGATGCCATTGCCCAAGGTGACACCATCAATAGTGTGGTCATTGAAAGGGTAGGATCCGAAGCAGAAAATTGGGATGCCAAAACTGCTTTTGACACATTTGTTAACGAAAAAGAAGAACGAATCAAAGCGGCCAAAGATGCGGTAGCCAAAGAAATGGAAGATTTGGTCAAAGGCATGGAAAAAACCGATCAGGGACTGTATTATAATATTACCCGAGCAGGGGAGGGTGAACCTCCCGCCAAAGGAGCCAATGTATCGGTTCACTATAGAGGAATGTTACTCGACGGAACCGTTTTCGATTCCTCCTATCAAAGGAATGAACCCATAAGTTTTCCACTAGGAGAGGGCAGGGTAATTCCAGGATGGGACATAGGTATTGCCTTGCTCAAGAAAGGTGGGGCTGCAAAACTCGTAATACCGAGTGAGCTCGCTTACGGATCCAGAGGTGCCGGAGGGGTGATCCCGCCGGATGCTACCTTGATATTTGAGGTGGAGTTGGTCGATTTCAGTTAGAGGAAAACCCTTTGGGTTCATTTCCCACTTTCCACTTGATGCCACAGCCCATACTCGGGATTTGATTCGCTTCTTGGGGTGCTCCATAATGGAGATTTCGACAGGCCTTCATTAGATCTTCACCTGTAATGGGGTTCTCGTTTTTGGGGCGAGCATCGTCAAAACGCCCGCGATAAACCAATTTAAGCCCATCATCGAACAGATAGAAATCTGGTGTACAAGCCGCTTCATAGGCAAGTGCAATCTCTTGTGTTTCGTCGTACAAATAAGGAAATCTAAAGGATTTTTCTATTGCTAATTTTTTCATCAATTCTGGGCGATCCTGGGGATAGGCCTCAATGTTATTGCTGGAAATGGCCACCGTATGGATCCCCCAAGGTTTGACCTCATTGCTGATCTCTACTATTTTGTCGAGAAGGTGGATCACGTAGGGGCAGTGATTGCACATAAAAATGATCAAGGTACCTTTGGATCCCTTGATCTGATCTAGGCTTAACATTTGATTGTCAACTGAATTGGGGAGTAAAAAAGAAGGGGCTTCCGTATTCAAGGGAAGCATATAGGATTCAGTTCTAGCCACAGCGTTTGTATTTAGCCACAAAGCTAAGTAAAAATACAAATCGAAAAATGAATTCGGGATTGAAAATTAATCCGAAATAGACCTAGATGTCTTCAAAATTCAGGTCGGTATATCCGTTTCCTGTAACTTCAGCAGCGTCTAAATTTTTATCTTTATCATAATCCTTTTGGTGTCTCTCACTGATCACCTCTTCTCCTCTTTCTTTGATGATAAAGTCCACCATTTCACTTAAGATGGAACTAAAATCATTAAAATCTTCCTTGTACAGATAGATTTTGTGTTTTTTGTAGTGGAAAGTCCCATCATCATTGGTAAACTTTTTACTTTCTGTGATGGTCAAGTAATAGTCACTTGCTTTGGTTTC
>CBFIIP010000039.1:0-10546 GCA_965662705.1 Flavobacteriaceae bacterium | reverse complement strand
CACCTAACCGATCGTGAAGACATCATTGATATTAATGCCAAGTCCGAAGTGGTTATATCATTAAATGAATTCAGATATAATCCCAACCTAAAGGTGGGAGACAAAGTTGAGGTCATTGTTGATGCAAGAGAGGATAGAACAGGACAATTGATCTTATCCCACAGAAAAGCCAGGGTCATCAAGGCTTGGGATCGCGTGAACAACGCACATGACAATGGTGAGATCGTTAATGGATTTGTAAAATGCCGTACCAAAGGAGGTATGATCGTTGATGTTTTTGGAATTGAGGCTTTCTTACCTGGATCTCAAATTGATGTAAAGCCCATCAGAGACTACGATCAATATGTGAACAAAACCATGGAATTCAAGGTCGTTAAGATCAACCACGAATTCAAAAATGTTGTGGTTTCCCACAAAGCCCTCATTGAGGCAGACTTAGAGGAGCAAAAGAAAGAGATCATTGGCCAATTAGAAAAAGGTCAGGTGTTAGAAGGTACCGTAAAGAACGTAACCTCCTATGGTGTATTTGTTGATTTAGGGGGTGTGGATGGACTGATTCACATTACAGACCTCTCATGGAGCAGGATCAATCACCCAAGCGAGATTTTGGATTTAGACCAAAAACTCAATGTGGTAATACTAGATTTTGATGACGATAAGTCTAGAATACAGTTGGGCTTAAAACAATTGAGTGCCCATCCTTGGGATCGATTGAGTGAGGAGCTCAAAGAAGGCGACCAAGTAAAAGGTAAGGTTGTAGTCATTGCAGATTATGGCGCTTTTATTGAAATAGAAGAAGGTGTTGAAGGACTTGTTCATGTTTCTGAAATGTCTTGGTCAACCCACCTAAGGAGTGCACAAGATTTTGTAAATGTGGGTGATGAAGTCAAAGCTGTGATATTGAGTCTTGATCGCGAAACCCGAAAAATGTCTTTGGGAATCAAGCAACTTTCCCCCGATCCATGGACAGACATCACAACCAAATATCCTGTTGGATCAAAACACAAAGGTATCGTTAGGAATTTCACCAATTTTGGAGTGTTTATAGAATTGGAGGAGGGTGTTGACGGTTTGGTTTACATTTCCGACCTGTCTTGGACTAAGAAAGTAAAACACCCCTCTGAAGTATTGACCTTAGCGGATGAAATCGATGTGATGGTTCTAGAACTGGATGTAGAGGGTAGGAAATTGAGTTTGGGACACAAACAAACCCAAGACAATCCTTGGGATAAATACGCGGAGGAGTTTGCTTTAGATTCCATTCACAAAACCGCCATCACTGAAATTGTAGACAAGGGAGCGACGATTAAATTTAATGACGATGTCATTGCCTTTGTACCTCAAAGACATTTGGAGAAACAAGACGGTTCTAAGCTTACCAAAGGTGAAGAGGCTGAATTCAAAATCATTGAATTCAACAAAGAGTTCAAACGAGTTGTTGCTTCTCATACCAGCCTATTCAAGGAACAAGAAAAGCTAAATTACAGCCGAGCTGCAAAGAAAGTGAAGGAAAACAATTCAGAGAAAACCACACTGGGAGATCTCGATGCTTTGGCCGATCTAAAGAAAAAAATGAAGGACTGAAAAACATTTATTTCTCTTTGACAACTAAACCCTTCCTTAGGAAGGGTTTTTTTGTTTCTATCCATTCATTAAAAAATAATACTTTTGTATCATCAAAGTCTGTATGTCTGCCAGAATACTCTTATCACATCAAAAAATAGAAATCATTCTCAATCGTTTGTCTTCTCAATTGATTGAAAAGTATGATGATTTTGAAAATGTGGTGTTGGTTGGGTTACAGCCCAGGGGCATTCACTTACTCGATCGTTTGGTCAATTTATTGGAAAAGGACTATGGCATAAAAAAGGTCACCAATGGAAAACTGGACATTACTTTTTTTAGAGATGACTTCAGGAGGTCGGATAAAACCCTTTCTCCCTCCGCTTCCGAAATGGAGATCACCATCGAGGGAAAATCAGTAGTTATTATTGACGATGTACTCTATACCGGAAGGAGCATCAGGGCAGCACTGACGGCTTTGGATTACTATGGCCGCCCAAAAGATATTCAATTGTTGGTTTTGATCGATAGACGATTTAGTCGCGACCTCCCCATCCAACCTGATTATACCGGCGCACAAGTGGACGCTTTAGAAGGAGATAAAGTGAGAGTTCAGTGGAAACAACTTTCGAATGAGGATACTGTTTTTATAGAAAAAAGATAGCCAATGGAAGTTTTAAGTGTCGATCATTTATTGGGGATCAAATACCTTCAACCAGAGGACATTGAATTGATCCTTAAAACGGCTGATCGATTTAAAGAAGTCATTAACCGTCCTATCAAAAAAGTCCCCAGCTTGAGAGACATAACCATTGCCAATTTATTTTTTGAAAATAGTACACGAACAAAGCTTTCATTTGAATTGGCTGAAAAAAGGTTAAGCGCAGACATAATCAATTTTTCTGCTTCTCAGTCCTCTGTCAAAAAAGGGGAAACCCTTATAGATACGGTAAATAATATTTTGGCAATGAAGGTAGATGTGGTGGTCATGCGTCATCCGAATCCCGGTGCTGCACTCTTTCTTTCAAAAAATGTCGATGCCTGTATTATCAATGCCGGAGACGGCACTCATGAGCATCCTACCCAAGCTCTTTTGGACGCCTATTCCATCAAAAATAAATTGGGTGTGATCAAAGGAAAAAAAGTCGCTATCGTTGGCGATATTCTCCATTCGAGAGTTGCTTTGTCCAACATTTATGCCCTAAAAATGCTCGGTGCCGAAGTCAAACTTTGCGGGCCTAAATCTCTAATTCCTAAACATATAGAAGCACTAGGGGTTAGTGTGAGTACAGATCTCATGGAAACCCTCAAGTGGTGTGATGCGGCCAATATGTTAAGGGTGCAAAATGAAAGGATGGATCTAAACTATTTTCCTTCCTCAAGAGAATATGCCCAACTCTACGGTCTTAACGCCAAAAAATTGGCACGATTAAAAAAAGACATCTTATTACTGCATCCCGGCCCCATTAACAGAGGGGTGGAGATTACCTCCGATGTTGCAGACTCCAAAAATGCCATTATATTGGATCAAGTCGAAAATGGTGTAGCCATAAGAATGGCTGTCATTTATCTTCTGGTAGCTAAACTTAATGTTTCCTCGAATGACCCTAAAAGAGAAGGATAACCATTTTTATTGTAAGCCAGAAAAAAACTCGGGAGAGATCATTCTGAAAAAGTTTCAGCAAATGAATGTCAACATGGATGTCGTTATTGACATGTCTGAAATTAACACATTAGACAAAATGCTTGCCGATTCTTTGTTTTCAGTCAATGAAATGATCCGTTCTAAGGGATTTTCCTTGGTATTGGTATTAAAATCGATCCCCAATTTCCCAAATTTTGATTCACTAACTGCTGTCCCCACCTTAGTTGAGGCAGAGGATTATGTTCAAATGGAGCAAATTCAACGAGATTTGGGGATATCTTTATGAGACTTAATATATTAGGTTGTCATTCTGCAACACCATTGGAAAATGCTCACACCACCTCTCAGGTATTGGAGGTGAAAGATCATTTATTTCTCATTGATTGTGGCGAGGGTACCCAGACGGAATTGAGAAAGAATAAAATAAAGTTTTCAAGAATAAAGCATGTCTTCATTTCGCACCTTCACGGAGACCACTTCTACGGCCTGGTTGGATTGATCAGTACTTTTAGGTTGCTTGGTAGGGAGGCTGATCTCCACATTTATGGCCCGAAGGGGATCAAAGAAATCATCACGCTTCAGCTAAAATTGGCCAACTCATGGACCAATTATGATTTGTTTTTTCACGAGTTGGAACAAAAAGATTCGCATTTGATCTTTGAGGATGACTCCTTGAGTGTTCGAACCATCCCGTTGGATCACAGGGTTTATACCAATGGTTTTTTATTTGAAGAAAAAATGGGGTTGAGACGATTGGATAAAAATAAAATCGGTGCGTACGATATCCCCCATTACGAATTACAAAATTTAAAAAGAGGAAAAGATATCGTTCTTGAGGATGGTACTCACTTGAGTAACCAATCCCTTACTTTGAACCCTCACCCAGCCAAACGCTATGCCTATTGCAGTGATACCGCCTACAATGAGTCTATCATTCCATTGATCCAAGGGGTAGATTTGCTTTACCACGAGGCTACTTTTTTGCATGATCATCAAAATTTGGCAGCGAAAACAAAACACAGTACTGCCTCCCAAGCCGCAAAAATCGCTCAGTTGGCCAAAGTTAAAAGATTGGTTTTGGGTCATTACTCCTCTCGGTATCGTGATAAAAGTGATTTTTTGAAAGAATCCCTCCCCATTTTTGAATCGGTAGAATTGGCGTCCGATGGTAAAATATTTGATATTTAGTTATGATGGATAATCGTAAATTTGTAAAAAAAATGGAACATGAAAGCTAAGCTGGCCGGTTTGAGAAAATCATACGAGAAGGGCACACTGGATATGGAGCAAATCACCGACAATCCCATTCAGCTTTTTCAGACGTGGTTTTATGAAGCGAAAGAATCCGATTCTATCGACGAGGCCAATGCCATGAGTTTGACGACCCTTGGCTTGGATGGTTACCCACGGGCTAGGGTAGTGTTGCTTAAGGACTATTCGGAGGAAGGCTTTGTTTTTTTTACCAATTACCACAGTGATAAAGGAAAATCCCTATTAAAGCACCCCAAAGTTGGACTATCGTTTTACTGGCCCGTACTTGAAAGACAAATTATCATCAAAGGAACAGCAGAGCAGCTTTCTGCTGAGCGTTCCGATCAATATTTTCATTCCCGTCCGCGCGGCAGTCAGTTGGGAGCTCATGTTTCTCCTCAAAGTGAAGTAATTAGCGACCGTAAATTTTTGGAAGACAGGCAGGCCGAATTCGAAAAAAAATATGAGAATACTGAAATTCCCCGACCCAAGCACTGGGGGGGTATATTGGTGATCCCCTATGAAATTGAATTTTGGCAGGGTCGACCCAACCGCTTGCATGACAGAATATGTTATGTTTTGGAAAATGGATTGGACTGGAAAACCAAACGCTTAGCTCCCTAACCAATGAAAGAGCTTGTCATCCTCCGTCACGCAAAATCGAACAGATCCTATGCTGTAGATGATATCCATAGGCCTCTATCTGCTGAGGGCATCGAACGAATCACCAAGATTTCAGAAAAAAAAGCTCATTTTTTTGAGCATACGGACATCATACTGTCCAGCCCGGCCATCAGAGCCCTTCACACTGCTATGATCGTTGTGCAAGAATTGTATCTGCCGTTTCAAAAACTGACGATTGATCAAAACCTTTACACTTTTTCCGGATCTAGGGTGATCGATTACATCTATACTTTGGATGATCGTTGGACGAAAGTGGTTTTGGTAGGACATAACCCTGCATTTACAGAAGTAATTAACCATTTTTCGGAATTGGGGATCAATCATTTAAGAACTGCTGGTTTGGCCAAAATAACTTTTGATAGTGAGACTTGGAGTGATGTAACTGTGGGTGATACAGTCATGGGTCAAAAACAAAATGATATCTTCTAAAATGATTAAAACCTCAAAATATATCAATAGAGAGATCAGTTGGCTGGATTTCAATGCACGTGTTTTGCAAGAAGCCGATGATAAAAAGGTTCCCTTGCTGGAACGCCTTCGTTTTCTCGGTATTTTTTCTAATAATCTGGATGAGTTTTTTCAGGTAAGGTATGCCACGGTAAAGCGGATTGCCCAATCCAGTAAGACGGGAAAAAAAGTTTTTGCCGGTAAGAGTGCAGAGGCCCTTCTCAAGGAAATCACGGCAAAAGTGATTAATCAACAGGGAGAAAGCCTAAAAATTCTCGATGGCATTTATAAAGAGATGGAGGGTGAAAATATTTTTTTCATCAACGAGAAACAAGTAAAACCGGAGCAGGAAGATTTCTTGAAAAATTATTTTATCCAGAATGTAAACCCGGCCTTGGTGACCATCATTCTATCTCAGGACAGCAGTCAAGATTTAACCACCAACAAAGCTTTTCTTATCGTAACCATGGATTTAAATGAGGCATCCAATCAAAAAATTTATGCTTTGATTGAGATCCCAAAAAACGCCAAAAGATTTGTGGTGCTCCCCAAAAATGAAGATGGAAAACAATATGTGATGATGCTAGACGATTTGATCCGCTATCATTTTCACATGATATTTAGTTTTTTTAACTACAGTGGCATACAGTCTCATATGGTGAAGATTACCAGAGACGCTGAATTGGATTTAGAGGAGGACGTATCCAAAAGTTATGTAGAAAAAATTACCCTTAGTGTTAAGGATCGAATGATCAGTGACCCAGTAAGGCTGGTTTATGACCAGGAAATTCCCGACGAAACCCTTCGTTTTGTGATGGAAAAGCTCCATATCGATTCATCTGATAGTCTGATTCCAGGCGGTCGATATCACCACCGAAGGGATTATATGGATTTTCCGAGTTTGGATCGACCAGATCTGTTGTATTCTCCTTTTCCGCCCCTTCCCATACCCGGTTTGAGTTTAGAGGAAAATATATTGGATGCAATCGATCATAAGGACTACCTCCTTTATGCTCCCTATCAAGATTTTTCCTATTTGATTAAGTTCTTGAGAGAGTCGGCATTGGATCCCAAGGTAAAATCAATTAAGATTACCATTTATCGCTTGTCTAAGGCCTCTCATATTGCAAGTGCGCTGATCAATGCAGCCAAAAATGGCAAAAAAGTGCTGGTTCAAATTGAGTTACAAGCTCGTTTTGATGAGGAAAATAATATCAATTTTGCTGAAAAATTAGAGGCTGCAGGAGTTCAATTAATCTTTGGAGTACCCGGACTAAAAGTTCATTCAAAGATATGTGTGATCGAAAGAGAACACGGTAAGAAAAAACGAAGGTATGGATTTGTCAGTACGGGTAATTTCAATGAGTCCACTGGAAGGATATATACAGATTATACCCTTTTTACTGCAGATCAAAAAATATTGAAAGAAGTCAACAAAGTCTTTAATTTTCTGGAAGTCAGTTATAAGCTCAAAAAGTACAAACACCTTATTGTTTCCCCCCATTACTCGGCTTCTATTTTATCCAAATTGATCGATCATGAAATCGAAAACCATAAAAACGGTCTTCCTTCTGGTATTTCATTAAAGATCAACAATATTACAAATTATGCTCTGGTGGATAAGCTCTACGAAGCAAGTCAAGCTGGAGTGAAAGTCAAGATGATCGTTAGGGGAATATGTTGTTTGGTTCCAGGGGTCAAAGGCTTAAGCGAGAACATTACGGTGCTGAGTGTTGTGGACAAGTTTTTGGAGCACCCTCGGGTGTTGATTTTTGAGAATGGGGGAGATAAGAAAATCTATTTGTCCTCTGCCGATTTCATGACCCGAAACATTGAGAATAGGGTGGAGGTCGCATGCCCGGTATACGACAAAGATTTACAACAACAAATCTTAGATACCTTTAACATTTCGTGGAACGATAACGTAAAGGCGAGATTGGTCAATCAAAATCCTCAAAATAAAATGGTAAACCCCAAAGTGGGAGCAGTTGTTGTTCGTTCTCAATGGGAGACCTATGATTATTATAAAAATAAATTAATAGACCAGCATAGTGAAGATTAAAAAATTTGCGGCCATCGATATTGGTTCCAATGCCATGCGGGTTTTAATTTCGAACATCATCGAAACCGGTGGTGAGGTGTATTTTCAAAAAAATGCTTTGGTGAGGGCACCTGTCCGTTTGGGAGAGGATTCGTTTACTTTGGGTGAAATTTCTAAAAAAAGTATCAAACGGATGACCGATGCGATGAAATCATTTAAGCTGTTGATGAAAGTACATGATGTTTCCCATTACAAAGCCTATGCTACTTCGGCACTGAGAGAGGCCAATAACAGTAATGAGGTTATTGAAAAAATTAAAAAGAAATCCGGTATTAATATTGAAATCATCGACGGACGAAAAGAAGCAGAGATCATTTCCTACAGTAAACTCTCTGAATTTTTAAATACCCAAAAAACATTTCTTTTTGTGGATGTAGGTGGAGGAAGCACGGAGTTTTCCATTATCCATGAGGGAAAGCGGGTGAGCGCTAAGTCGTTTAAAATAGGTACGGTTCGACTGATCAATAAGCTGGTGGATGACAGGGTTTGGGAAGCCATTCAATCGTGGATTAAAAAAAATGCAGAACCCTACCGTAAAATCACTTTGATGGGATCGGGCGGGAACATCAATAAGCTTTTTAAACTGGCCAATATCAAAGAGGGTAAACCGCTATCGCTTATCAAACTCAATCAGATCTTTCTCGAACTGGATTCCCATTCCTATGAGGAGCGAATGGTCAAATTTGAACTGAACCCCGACCGCGCCGATGTAATCATTCCCGCCGCCAGGATCTACTTAAAGGCCTTGGAATGGAGTGGAGGACAAAAAATTTACGTCCCCAAGTTTGGTCTCTCCGATGGGATGATCAAATACATGTATGAAAAGCGCGATAAAAAGGGCTAAGCCTTTACCCCAATAAGCCCTCCATCCTCCAGACGAACAGCTACAATGCCTGGCTGATTTGATGGCGATTCTTTTTCTTTCTGCTACAAAAAAACACTCCATCAAACATGTATAAATATAGTTAATAAGCGCTGTAACCCCCATTCCCTCTGACCTTAGCCCAAACCCCTCCTTTTGATTATTAAAAAAAATCAATATCTTTAGGCTAACCCAAATCGTACTACTGCCATGAAAGACGTATGGAGGTTTCCCAGACTGTATTTCTAGATAGAGGGCTTTAAACCAAAGATAAAAGGAAGATATCGGAACCTTGGTTCGGATATTTATGAGTTGGCAGCAAGTTGAACAAAGGAATGGAACAAAGATTAACGATAATAACTTTAGGAGTTTCAGATTTAAAAAAATCTACTGAATTTTATGAATCAGAATTCGGATGGAAAAAAACTGAATCGAGTAATGAATATATTTCATTTTTTACTTTAAACGGAATCCAACTCGCTCTCTACGGAAAGAATGAATTAGCCGAAGACGCAACCGTTAATTCCGACGGAAACGGATTTAAGAGTTTTACTCTAGCTCATAACGTTAGGTCTGAAAAAGAAGTTGACCAAACTATTGCCGAGTTAAGAAAAAAAGGAGTTAAAATTATAAAGGAACCTCAAAAAGTGAATTGGGGCGGATATAGTAGTTACGTGTCTGACTTGGACGGAAATTTATGGGAAATTGCGTTTAACCCTTTCCTTGAGCTTGATGAAAACGGAATTATAAATGAATAAAAACCAACTGCCAACAATGTATAACTGCAATTACGGCGGATTCGACTACGTCCGAATCCACTCGGAATTGCTAAAGTCTGTGCTAAACCAAAAATTAACGCATATTAACCCGTAACTGACGGTTATACCAACCGTTGTGTATAATGCACGAAAAAGCCGTTTTTGGAATAAAATTTGTTTACTGAAAAGGAAACCTTTATCTTCGCAATAAACAAATATCATGAATGATAGAAAAATTTAAAGTTGAGTTTCTAAAAGAAGTCTTTGAATTTCTTGACAAAATCGACAAGAAAGCTCGGGAAAAAATACTTTTCAATATTGGAAAAGCTAAAGCTAAGACTGACAACACTCTTTTTAAAAAACTGAATTCGGATATTTGGGAATTTCGGACTTTGTACAAAAAAAAGCAATATAGGTTATTTGCGTTTTGGGACAAAACTGATAATAAAGTGACTATCGTAATCGCAACACATGGAATTTTAAAAAAGACACAGAAAACACCGAAAAAAGAAATTGACAAAGCAACCGATTTAATGAACAAGTACTTTGAATCTAAAAATAAAAAACGATGAAAACATATTCATTTGACGAGGTCAAAGATAAATACATTGGAAAAAAAGGAACAGCGGAAAGAGACGCTTTCGAAAATGAATTACGGCTTGACCTAATTGGAGAAGCGATAAAGCAAGCTCGGAGAGAACGGAAATTGACCCAAACTCAACTTGGAGAATTGATTGGCGTGAAAAAAGCACAAATCTCGAAAATCGAAAATAATTTGACCGATGCAAGATTTGAAACGATTTTAAAAGTCTTTAGAGCATTAAACGCAAAAATTAATTTTAATGTGGAATTGCTGAATCAAAAAATGGATTTAGCGACTGAATAAAAAGCACTACCCACAACAAAAGCTAAAACGGGATTAATGCTTCGACAAGTTCAGCAACTAACGCCGTTTAGCTAGACCGCTACCAAACATTTAAGAAAACCCCAAATCCAATCAAAAGTCTAAGGCAAAAAAAACGGGGGGGGATGGTAGATTAGAAGCATCCATCCTCCAGTTGCGCAGCTACAATACCTGGCTGATTTAATGGCGATTCTCTTTCTTTCTGCTACAAAAAAACACTCCAGCAAATATCTATAGATATAATTAATAAGCGCTGTAACCCCCATTCCCTATGACCTTAGCCCAAATCCCTCCTTTTGAAAATTAAAAAAAAACAGTATTTTAGGGTAAC
>CBFIIP010000038.1:0-32105 GCA_965662705.1 Flavobacteriaceae bacterium | reverse complement strand
CCTTAACGGTGGCCATCAATATTCTACCAGATGATTCTATATTGCCTGTTTTCTCTTCCTCAATATAAGGTTGTAAATAGGCCACGGCTTTTTTCATGACCCTTGCTGATTTGACTACTTGCGGCAAAAACATTTTTCCTGAGCCAAATAAATCCCCAACCACATTCATTCCAGCCATCAGATTTTTTTCAATCACATGTAGGGGGCGTTCGGCTGATTTTCGGGCTTCCTCCACATCCTCGATGATGTACTGATCAACTCCCCTGACCAATGCATGCGTGATTCTACTCTGTAAATCTTTTTTTCGCCATTCCTGTTCCTCTTGCTGGATTTCTTTTTTGTTTTCTTTGATGTTTTCAGCATAACTTAGTAGGGCCTCGGTGGCATCTTCTTTTCGGTTGAGCAATACATCCTCTACTTTTTCAAGCAATGGCTTAGGGATATCATCATAAACCTCCAAAAGGGTGGGGTTGACAATCCCCATGTTCATACCGTGTTGGATGGCGTGGAACAAAAATGCAGAGTGCATAGCCTCCCTAACGGTATTGTTACCCCTAAATGAAAATGACACATTACTCACTCCTCCACTGACGTTGGCATGGGGAAGGTTTTCTCTGATCCATTGGGTGGCCAAAAAGAAATCCAGGGCATTGGTTTTGTGTTTTTCCATTCCGGTGGCTACAGGAAAAATATTAGGATCAAAAATGATGTCTTCCGGAGGAAAATTGACTTGATGGACAAGGAGCTCATAGGAACGCTTACAAATCTCTATTCTTCTTTCAAGAGAATCGGCCTGCCCTTGCTCGTCGAATGCCATGACAATAACGGCAGCCCCATACCATTTTATTTTATTTGCCTGTTCGATAAAGGTAGCCTCCCCCTCTTTCAGACTGATGGAATTGACCACACTTTTTCCCTGTACTACCTTTAGGCCAGCTTCAATGATTTCCCATTTGGAACTATCAATCATTATGGGGACTCTGGCGATATCGGGTTCTGCACTGATGAGATTCAGAAATTTAACCATGGCGGCTTTGCCATCGATCATTCCCTCGTCCATATTAACATCAAGAATTTGGGCGCCACCTTGAACCTGTTCCAAGGCAATTGCAACTGCCGCCTCAAAATCTCCGTTTTCGATCAGTCTTAAAAATTTTCTTGAGCCAGTAACATTGGTTCTTTCCCCAATGTTTACAAAATTGGTCTTCGGACTTACGATCAAAGGCTCTTGACCAGAGAGTTTAAGCAGGCGTTGTGATCTAGGCATGGGTATGGGTTTCGATTTTTCTGGGCTTTATTTTGGCGGCAGCCTCGGCAATCAGTTGGATATGTTCGGGTGTGGTGCCACAACATCCCCCAACAATGTTCACGAGATTTTGATTCAAAAACTTATCGATCAAAGCAGCCATCTCTTGCGGACTTTGATCGTACTCTCCAAACGCATTCGGTAGGCCTGCATTTGGATGAACCGAGGTATGAAAGGGAGTGATAGATGATAACCTTTTCAAGTAAGGCAGGAGTTGGTCTGCTCCCATGGCGCAGTTAAAACCAATACTGATCAGTGGGATATGAGAAATTGAGATGGCAAAAGCCTCAACGGTCTGACCAGACAATGTGCGACCACTTTTGTCTGTAATGGTTCCACTGACCATGATGGGTAATCTTAATTTTTTCTCATCAAAATAGTGTTGTATGGCATAAAGTGCTGCCTTGGCGTTAAGGGTATCAAAAACTGTTTCCACCAAGAGTATATCTGCCCCCCCTTCAACCAATCCGGCAACTTGTTCTCTATAGGCCTCAAAAAGGTCATCATAAGTGACAGCTCGAAATCCGGGATCATTAACATCCGGGGACATGCTCGCTGTTTTGTTGGTCGGTCCGATGGAACCTGCTACATATCTTGGTTTGGATGGATTTTGAACGGTGATTTTTTCAGCAACTTCCTTTGCTATTCTTGCTGATTCGTAATTGAGTTCATAGGCCAAATCCTCTAACTGGTAGTCGGCCATTGCAATAGAGGTGGAAGAAAAAGTATTCGTTTCGATGATATCGGCTCCTGCCAATAAGTATTGCTCGTGGATGTCTTTGATGGCATCGGCTTGGGTGATGGATAGAAGATCGTTGTTGCCCCCCAAGGGGCAAGGGTGGTCTTTGAAGCGATCTCCTCTGAACTGCTCTTCGGAAAATTCAAGTCTCTGGATCATGGTACCCATAGCACCGTCCAAAACCAAAATCCTCTCTTTTAATATGTCCTCTATCATTTTAAACTTTTTCTAAGGCTTGATCAATATCTTGTATGATGTCTTCAATATTTTCCAGTCCGATGGAGAGTCGAATGAGTCCATCGGTAATCCCAACGGCGGCTATTTCCTCAGGAGAGAGCTTGCTGTGGGTGGAGGTAGCAGGGTGGGTAGCAATGGTTCTGGTATCTCCCAAGTTGGCACTGAGAGAACACATTTTTATGTTATTTAGAAAAGCTTGTCCAGCCTCAATGCCTCCCTTAAGCTCAAAAGTGACAATATTTCCTCCTTTTAACATCTGTTTTTTGGCCACTTTGTATTGTGGGTGGTTGGAAAGAAAAGGGTATTTTACCTCTGAGATTTCAGGACGATTTCCCAAATGCTGAGCCATTTTTAATGCGTTTTCGCAGTGGCGATCCAATCGCACCGCAAGGGTTTCTAAACTTTTAGAAAGTACCCAAGCATTAAAAGGGGACAAAGTGGAACCGGAATTGCGAAAAAATGATCTGACCTCGGCAATCAAATCTTTGCGACCAACAATCAGACCTCCCAAAACCCTTCCCTGTCCATCAATCAGTTTGGTTGCGGAGTGAATGACCAAGTCTGCGCCAAATTTAATGGGTTGCTGTAGATAGGGAGTAGCAAAGCAATTGTCCACGATAAGGAGTATGTTGTTTTTTTTGGCCACTGCGGAGAGGTACTCCATGTCAAGAATATCCAGTCCGGGATTGGTAGGGGTTTCAATATAAATGATCTTTGTATTGGGTTGAATGACTTGTTCAACCTCCTCAGGGTTAGCGGCGCTGAAATAGGTGGTTTCTATAGTCCATTTGGGGAAATATTTTTGGAAAAGGGTGTAGGTTGATCCAAAGATAGACCTGACGGAAACAATGTGATCCCCGCTATTGAGCAGCGCAGCAAAACTGGTGTAAACCGCAGCCATTCCTGAAGAAAAGGCCACCCCATCCTCTGCTCCCTCCAGCACACAAATCTTATCAGTAAGCTCTTGAGTGTTCGGATTGGAAAATCGGCTGTAGATGTTCCTGTCGACCTCATCGGCAAAAGCGGCCCTCAACTCCTCTGCATCCTCAAATACGAAACTTGAGGTCAAAAATAAGGGTGCTGAGTGCTCTGCAAATTGAGAACGTTCCATCTGCGTTCTTATGGCCTCTGTTTCAAAGTGTTTTTTCATATTTCCTCTCCATTGAGTACAATAGCATATTTTATTGAAGATGAATATTCTAGTGTTTTGGCCACGGAACAGTATTTGTCAAATGATAGGGATACCGCTCTTTTGGCTTTTTCAGGAGGGATGTCACCATCCATTATAACATTGACCTTTATGGATTGAAATAAAGAGGGAACTTTATGGGGTTCACGCATTCCCTCTACCTCCATTTTGAGATCAGTAGGGTCGATTTTTTGTTTGTTAAGTATGGCGATGATATCAATACTACTGCATCCTGCAAGTCCAATCAAAAGAAGCTCCATCGGACTTACGCCTTGCACTTCTCCGAATTTTTTTGATTTGTTATCCAGCAGCACCTTGTGGCCGTTGTCGTTTTGTGCCTCGAAAAGATAATCTTGATTGACACGTTTAAGATTGATTTTCATCTGATTTCAAAAGTTAGATTGGGGCTTGAATATGTCCTTCAATATTTGAGACACCGTATCATTTTCAATGAGAAAAGCGTCGTGTCCATGAATGGATTTGATTTCGTTATAGTAAATATTTTCTTTAATTTTTTTTCCTATTTCATAGGTTTTTTTGTCTTCATCCGGGGTAAAAAAAAGATCACTGTCAATAGCGATCAAATGAATATTTGAAGCTATGGTTTTGACGATTTCTTCAAATGAAATTCCCTTTCGGGTAATATCAACGGACGCCAAGAGATGATTCATGGCTTTGTAGGCCTGCAGCAGGAATCGGCCTTTCAATTTATCCCCGTGGTGAAGGAGCCAACTTTCAACATTAAAAAGATTTTTTTCATGATTGACCGTTCTACCAAAACGCTCAGTAAAAGAAGCAGGCGTTCGATAGGTCAGCATGGCATGAATACGGGCATCTTTCAATGGCTCACTGGAATTTTCTAAAAGTCTTTTTTGTAGATAAGTATTGGCAAGAATCCAATCTGATGCTTTCCAATCGGCCGCAACGGGAATTAAATTTTCGGTCAAGGTGGGATATAGCGCTGCCATTTCCCAGGCAATACCACCTCCTATCGACCCACCAATAAGGGCAAAGAGTTTTTGAACCCCTAAATTTTGAAGGCCCGCATAAAACAACTCAGCAATATCGCCTGTATGAAAATCCTCATAATTTTCAAGGGTGTCGTTATTGACTCCATTGCCAGGAATGTTGAAGGCGAGTATGGCAAAGCTTTGGGTGTCGATGGTACGGTTTGCTCCGACAATTTCATTCCACCACCCTTGATGACCGGTGACATTGGCGTCACCGGTCAGGGAATGGTTGATCAATACCACTGGAGCTTGGTCCAAGGCCTGTCCGAAATGCTGATATTGCAACTGGATGGACTCGTAGACCGCTCCTGAGTCAGTGGTAAAGTTTGAAATGGATATGGATTTAACCGCTGACACAAAAAAATTATATCGATTTCAATGCTTGATCTAAATCATTTTTCAAATCCTCAATGTTCTCGATCCCAACAGAGAGTCTTACCAAATCGGAGGTGACACCGGTACTGCTTTGCTCGGCCTCATTGAGCTGAGAATGTGTGGTACTGGATGGGTGAATGATCAAGGATTTGGTGTCTCCAATATTGGCTAGAAGGGCAAAAATCTTGGTACTTTCGGAAACTTTTTTGGCGGCTTCATAGCCTTTTTTAAGACCAAAAGTTACGATTCCACTCTTCCCATTGGGTAGATACTGGTTCGATAAATCTGCATATTTGGAAGATTCCAATCCAGGATAGTTGACCCAACTTACCTCATCTCTGGACTGCAACCATTGTGCAATTTCCAATGCATTTTCTGAATGCTTTTGCATTCTCACTTCTAGGGTCTCTAAGCCTTGAATTACTTGGAAGCTATTGAGCGGGCTGGGAGCACTTCCCAGATCTCTAAGTCCCTCTACCCTTACCCTAGCGATGAAGGCAATGGGACCCAAGGCATCGTGATATTTCAACCCATGATAGGAAGGTGATGGCTCTGTAAATTCAGGGAATTTACCATTGGAGTAATCAAAGGTACCAGCATCAATGATCACGCCTCCTATGGTGGTTCCATTTCCTGTGATATATTTGGTCAAGGAGTGGATCACAATGTTGGCTCCATGTTCAATGGGGTTTAACAATGCAGGCGTAGCAATGGTATTGTCTACAATAAAAGGAACTCCGGCTGCTTTTGCTTTTTCACTGATTCCCTTGAGGTCCAAAACATCCAACTTTGGATTCCCCAATGATTCTGCAAAAAAGGCCCTCGTATTGGGTTGAACGGCTTTAGTGAAATTTTCAACATCATCCGGGTCTACAAATGTGGTAGTGATACCAAATCTGGGTAAGGTGTTGTTCAGCATGTTGAAAGTCCCTCCGTAAAGGCTGTTGGAAGCTACAATGTGATCCCCTGCCTTTAGAAGGGTCATGAAGGTTGTAGCGATCGCAGCAGTCCCTGATGCAGTAGCCACAGCAGCTACACCTCCTTCTACCGCTGCCAATCTTTGCTCTAGAATGTCATTGGTAGGATTGTTCAAACGGGTGTAGATGTATCCCGCTTCAGTCAGTGCAAACAAATTGGCTGCATGTTCTGAATCATTAAATACATAAGAAGAAGTTTGATAGATTGGAACGGCTCTGGTTCCTTGTGTTTTTGTCACATCATGCCCCGCATGAAGTGCATTTGTTGCTAATTGTAAGCTCATAATTTAAAACTGTTTTTAATTTCATTTAAATAATCTAGTTTTTCCCACGTGAACAGTTCAACGGTTTTTTCAACCCTTCCACTGTAGGGGGATTCAAAAATCTTGGTGATTTCTTTTGGTTGTCTTCCCATATGTCCGTAGGCTGCTGTTTCAAGGTAGATGGGGTTTCTGAGTTTGAGTCTTTTTTCTATGGCATAGGGTCTGAGGTCAAAAATTTCACTGACCTTTTCAGCTATTTGTGGATCGCTCAAACCGACGTTAGAGGTATTATAGGTATTGATATTTATAGAGGTGGGTTCAACTACTCCAATGGCATAGCTCAATTGTACCAATATTTCCCGTGCGACACCCGCAGCCACTAAATTTTTGGCAATGTGGCGTGCCGCATAGGCAGCACTTCGATCAACCTTGCTTGGATCTTTTCCACTAAAAGCACCTCCACCGTGTGCTCCTTTTCCTCCATAAGTATCTACAATGATTTTTCTTCCGGTCAAGCCAGTATCACCGTGAGGTCCACCAATCACAAATTTGCCGGTTGGATTGATGTGATAGGTGATCTCATCATTAAAAAGTTTTTGAATATGAGGGGGCTCTTTGGCCATCACTTTCTGAACAACAATATTAATGATGTCATTTTTAATTTTCTCCAACATTTTTTCATCATCCTCCAAAAATTGATCGTGTTGTGTGGATACTACGATGGTATCAATGCGTAGGGGTTGACCTTCATCACTGTATTCTATTGTTACCTGAGACTTTGCATCGGGGCGCAAGTATTTAATCTCGTCGTTTTCTCGACGAAGGGCAGCCAGTTCAATCAGAATTTTGTGAGACAAATCCAAGGCCAACGGGATGTAATTTTCCGTTTCGTCTGTAGCATAACCGAACATGATGCCTTGGTCTCCTGCTCCTTGGTTTTCCTTTTCAGCCCTATCAACCCCGCGATTGATGTCCTGAGACTGCTCGTGAATTAAGGAGATCACACCACATGAGTTACCGCTAAATTGGTATTCATCTTTGGTGTAACCAATCTGATTGATCGTTTCTCTTGCGATGCTTTGAACATCGAGATAGGTATTGCTTTTGACCTCCCCGGCCAAAATGGCTTGACCCGTAGTTACAAGGGTCTCACAAGCCACCTTACTGTCAGGATCAAATGCAATGAAATGATCCAATAGCGCATCACTAATTTGATCAGAGACCTTATCGGGATGACCCTCGCTTACAGATTCAGAAGTAAAAAAATATGACATTCAAGTTGCTTTAAGGGGGGGGGGATTTGACAATCGCGTTTTAAAGCAACACTGCTTTAGCATTTTTTTTTGAGGTTGCAATCAGTCAAATCCCTCCTCATTGATGGCACAAATGTATTACTAATTTTTAAATTTCAAAAAAAAATATTTTTTTGTGGCACTAATATCTTTATTGAGCAAAAAAAATACATAAATTTCAATACACCATAAATCTAGAAAAACAAAAAAGTAACTATCTTTCGAAAAAAGAAATGTAAAGAATGTATTTCGCTGTTGCAGGAAATATAGGTGCTGGAAAAACCAGTTTGGCAGAATTACTATCCAAACACTACGGTTGGGAAGCCCATTTTGAAGACGTCATTGATAATCCCTATTTAGATGACTTTTACAACCATATGGAGCGTTGGTCATTCAACCTTCAGATTTACTTTCTAAACAGTAGGTTTCTACAACTTAAAAATTTCAAGGCTTCAAATAAAGATTTCATACAAGACAGAACGATCTATGAGGATGCTCATATCTTCGCCCCCAACCTCCACGCCATGGGACTGATGAATCACAGGGATTTTAACAATTATCAATCCCTATTCGAATTGATGGAATCCACCATCAAAGGTCCCGATATGCTCATTTATTTGAGGAGCAGTATTCCCAATTTGGTGAATAAAATACATAAAAGGGGTAGGGAATATGAAAATTCGATCAGCATTGAGTATTTAAGCCGTCTTAATGAGCGATATGAGGCCTGGGTTTCTACCTATGACAAAGGCAATCTTTTAATCGTTGATGTCGATGGTTTAGATTTTGTTGAGAACAAGGAAGATTTGGGGAAAATCATCGAAAAAATTGATGCTGAAATGAACGGTTTGTTCTAAACAAATCCATTTTAACCTGAGTTTTTTTCTCATTGTTATAGCAGATCATCTATTCTTTTTTTATTCAGAATGGTTTTCTTACTTTTGATGCCACTTTAAAACCAGAACTTAAATGAATTTAATTATAGATTTTTTACCCGGATTTGGTCTTTTGGCCTTGGTGTTTGTTTTTATTAAAAATAATTGGATAACCAAGCGAGAAGTTGGCAATGAAAAGATGGCAAAAATTGCCGATAGCATTGCCAAAGGTGCTATGTCTTTTTTAAAAGCTGAGTATAAAATTTTATCCATTTTCGTGGTCTGCTTGGCAGTATTGCTTTACATTAAGGGGAGTAATGAGGAAGGATCTCATGGAATGGTTGCCCTCTCTTTTGTGGTGGGTGCCATTTGTTCTGCCTTAGCGGGATTTATCGGTATGAAAGTGGCTACTAAAGCCAATGTTAGAACGACAAATGCCGCAACGAATTCCTTAGGAAAGGCCTTGGAGGTTGCCTTCACAGGTGGATCGGTAATGGGACTGGGTGTTGTAGGTCTTGGTGTATTAGGACTCAGTGGCTTATTTATGATTTATCAAAGTATTTGGCCTGGTGCCGAAAACCTTACTACCGTTTTGAACGTTTTGACAGGGTTTTCCATGGGTGCCTCTTCCATAGCATTGTTTGCCAGAGTGGGAGGTGGTATTTATACCAAAGCTGCTGACGTTGGTGCAGACCTAGTAGGAAAAGTAGAAGCTGGCATTCCTGAGGATCACCCTTTGAACCCTGCTACCATCGCAGATAATGTAGGAGACAACGTGGGAGATGTTGCCGGAATGGGTGCCGATTTATTTGAGTCCTATGTAGGTTCTATTATCGGAACGATGGTTTTGGGTGCCTTTATAATCACCCCTGATTTTGGTGGATTGGGAGCTGTTTATCTCCCTTTAGTGCTGGCGGCATTAGGAATTGTAATGTCCATCATCGGAACTTTTTTTGTAAAAGTAAAAGAAGGAGGCAATCCACAAACTGCCTTAAACATCGGTGAATTTGGATCTGCTGGATTGATGGTAATCGTGTCTTATTTTGTCATCAATATTATGATCCCTGAATCTATGGAAGGTTTGCCCTCCGGTGCTATGGGTGTATTTTTGGCTACCATTTCTGGTTTGATTGCCGGGTTGGGTGTTGGTAAAATAACAGAATATTATACTGGAACAGGGACAAAACCTGTTTCGTCTATCGTTCGTCAATCCGAAACAGGATCGGCCACGAATATCATTGCCGGATTGGGTGTAGGAATGATGTCCACCATGATTCCGATACTTTTGATCGCTGCTGCGATATTGGTTTCTCACCACTATGCAGGCCTTTACGGCATTGCAATTGCCGCAGTGGGAATGTTGGCCAATACGGGAATTCAGTTGGCTGTGGATGCCTATGGGCCCATTTCTGACAACGCCGGGGGGATTGCCGAAATGGCAGAACTACCTCCTGAGGTTAGGGAGCGCACAGATAAATTGGATGCTGTAGGGAATACCACAGCTGCGATAGGGAAAGGTTTTGCCATTGCTTCAGCTGCTTTGACCGCCCTAGCTTTATTTTCAGCCTTTATGCAAGTAGCCAATGTTACTGCTATTGATGTGTCCAAGCCTAAAGTAATGGCCGGACTGCTGGTAGGAGGCATGTTGCCCTTTGTTTTCTCAGCACTTTCAATGAACGCTGTAGGACGAGCCGCTATGTCGATGATCGAAGAAGTGAGGAGACAATTTAATGACATTCCCGAATTAAAAGCAGCACTTGCCGTCATGCGAAAATATGACGCTGATATTTCTAAAGCAAATGCTAAAGACCGTGCCATTTTTGACGCTGCAGACGGAAAAGCGGATTATGAAAAATGTGTGGAAATCTCAACCAAAGCTTCCATCCGAGAAATGGTAGCTCCCGGATTGTTAGCCATATTAGTACCGGTAGCGGTTGGACTAATTGGAGGTGCTGAAATGCTTGGTGGCTTACTGGCTGGAGTAACTACTTGTGGTATTTTGATGGCAATCTTTCAGTCCAATGCAGGCGGTGCGTGGGACAATGCCAAAAAAATGATTGAAACTGACGGAAGAAAAGGAACCGAGGCCCATAAAGCTGCAGTTGTAGGGGATACCGTCGGAGATCCTTTTAAAGATACTTCGGGACCTTCATTAAACATCCTATTAAAATTAATGTCGGTAGTAGCCTTGGTCATTGCACCAACAGTGGCGTTGGATGCAGATGCTATGGCTGGAAAAGTGGAAAAAACGGATCACACGATTACTGAGGCGGTGGATATAGAGACTGAAACTGCCGACGATTTGGTTCATTTTGAAGACATTATCAAAAAGTAGGTCGCACAGATAACCGAAAACCTAATTCAGGAGATTGTGGCCCATTGAGTGAACGATGGGGCCCCCTCCAAATCAGATCCAAACGGAAAAACCGGACTTGACCCAGTCCAAGGTTTTCCAACCCGATACCGTATTCGTAATAAGGATTTTTATCGGGAGCCTGAAGTTCCAAATTGGTGACCAAAAAATCATTATAAAAATCACTCAAAGTACCGTAAGCAATTCTAAATGTTGCTAAAAATCTAAGGTTTAGTTTTTTGAGTAAGGGTAATCGATTCATTATCAAACCATTAAAATGGTGTTCGAAATGTGCATTTAAGTATTGGTCGGTGATGTAATCATAATAATTGAGCAAAGCGAAGGTGTTTTTTTCTAATGAAAAGGTTTGGTTGGCGGGAACTGGGAAAAGCAAGGGTAAAGGAACACGATCAAAAGATTTCCCTGCTTCTATTGTAGCATCCAAAACACCAAATTTACTGAGTCTTAAGGGATAGTTTTGCAGGAATTGTAACTGTTTGTAATCAAAGTCTCCACTGAGTATTCCCGAAGTTCCCATTTTAAGATGAAGGGCAGTAGTAGGAAACCTAAATCTACCAAAACGCTGTTGGACTCCAAAACCGTAAACTCTTCTGGTTGGTGTAAAGCGCATACCAACTTCAAGTCCAGAGTCTTTAAATTTTGATTGGATGGTTCTGTTGGTCAAAAATCCCATTGGGAAAAGACCAGTATGAGCTGATTCAATATTTTTATGGAAGGCCATCACACTCAATCTCAGATTTTTATGAATGGCGACTTCTGTCATGAATTTGTAATTGTGAAATGAAGTCAAATAATGATTGTCCCCTCTTTTTAGGATTGCATTGGCAAATTGATCCAAAATCAAAGCATTCTCCTCCAATAGTTTCCCTCCCATCTGTTGAATGTCGTTGGTTTTGGAAACTCCAATGACCCATCGGGGTCGGAATCCCAAGAGGTATTGGGCGGCCACCCCGTAATTCCAACTTTCGTCCCTAAACCCATGCGAAAGATAGCCTTGTAGCCTAAATCGGTCGTCGCGGGTCTTGAAGGAACGAAAACCCAGTTTGATTTTTGTCCCCTGAATCCCATTACTTCCAAAAGTGGTCCATAGGGAGCCCAGTTGGATGTTTTTTCCTAAAGGAACAAAGCCCGTTGTAATCATCGTAATATTACCGACCAGCTTTCTAATTTTCCTATTGTCTTTTACTTTTTGGATTTGATCGAAGAACAATTTATCCTCTGCCAGTTTTGGGACTTCCAATTCCCAATAGGAAGAGGGTTTATCATATTGATCTGCCCTGAACTGAGGATTTGGCTTATTTAAATCCGAAATCGGTATTTCCCTGTTCAATTCATAAGCACTAAAATGGTCTTGCTGTTTTACATACAAGCCTTTTTCAGTTTCTCCTTTGGTGAGCAGGCTAAAGTCGCCTTCATACTCATTTTTTAGGGGTAAAAAGATGGAATCTTTGATCAAGAAAGATTTTTCGATGAATAGGTTGCGGACCAAATTCAGATTTATTTTGGGATGGGTTCTCATTTCAATATGGGTAAGGGCGAAGTCTTTAGCAGATACCCTAAATTTTCCTTCAAAGGCGAGGTCACCGTCTTGGATGGGAAAAAAGTAAATGATGTATTCTTTACCGTTATCGGTTTGGAGGCTGTCCTTTAAAACATAGTGATATACACTGTAACCGTTTCGAGAAACAGGGCTCACAAAAGTTCGATCGACCAAAGGAATGTCATTTTTATAGACATCAATGTCTTGAAAAACATTTTGGATTCTTTGAAAAACAAAACCGTCCTGCGCTACTCCCAGCTCCCTTTTCGCTTCAATTTTATTTGTACTCAAATCACGTTCATTGTCTCCTGTGAATGACCTTACGGTTTGACTCCCATAAACTGGTAAATAGTAGGTGTTTCTATTTTTATAAGGGGCAATGGTTTTTATAATGGAGTCAAAGTCCCTTTTCAACCAAGACTTTAATTCAAGAGAGTCTATATTGCTTAAACCCACTTGTAAATTTCGTATGCGATTGTAGCGATAGGTTCTTGCCGACTTTAGTCCATTTTTTTTCTTGTTTTTCCATATCTTTTGAAGAATACGATAGGCTGGATTTTCTTTCTTTTTTAATTTTTTTTTGGGTTTTGACACCAACACAACTTCCTCCAAAGTATTGTCCTCCCACAAAATCACTTCATAAAATTCTTTACCGGGGTGGATATCAATTTTGGCCAATTTCATTCCAACATAACTGACCTCAAAGCTCTTGAAATTATTTTCTAACGCTAATTCAAACCGACCCTCATTGTCGGTGACCATCCCAATGGGGATACCTGTAAAATAAACATGGGCATTGGGTATCGGAATGTCTTGGTCATCGACCACAATACCTCTGATAAGAGATTGAGAAAATGAAAGATGATAGCACAGCAAAGACGCTGTGAAAAAAAAGTAGGTTTTGAGCATAAGGTTTTGGGGTGAGGGGACGTAGACTTAATCAGGACATATACATCACTTTTTTAACTGCTTTGATCACATCCTCACTGTTGGGGAGCCACTCTGCCAATAAAACGGGGGAATATGGTGCGGGTGTGTCGGCGGTATTTATTTTTTCTATAGGGGCATCGAGAAAATCAAAAATTTGATTTTGAACCTGATAAGTAATTTCGGTGGAGATATTCCCAAAGGGCCAAGATTCTTCAAGAATGACCAATCGGTTGGTTTTTTTAACGGAAGTAAATATACTTTCGTAGTCCATAGGGCGAATCGTTCGCAGGTCAATGACTTCACATTCTACGCCCTCTTTTGCCAATGCCTCAGCAGCGGCAAGAGCCGCTTTGATAATTTTTCCGAAAGATACAATGGTAACATCATTTCCTTCTCTTTTGATATCCGCCACCCCAATGGGTAGGGTGTATTCTCCTTCAGGGACTTCACCTTTATCACCATACATTTGTTCCGATTCCATAAAAATTACGGGATCATCGTCTCTGATGGCCGACTTTAGAAGTCCTTTGGCATCATAAGGGTTTGAGGGAACAATCACTTTCAAACCGGGACAATTGGCATACCAGCTTTCGAAGGCTTGAGAGTGGGTGGCGGCCAGTTGACCGGCGGAGGCCGTAGGCCCTCTAAATACGATTGGGCAAGGAAACTGACCCCCCGACATTTGTCGGATTTTAGCCGCGTTATTGATGATTTGGTCAATCCCTACCAGTGCAAAATTAAAAGTCATAAACTCGATAATGGGTCGGTTACCTGTCATGGTTGACCCCACACCAATGCCCGCAAATCCCAATTCAGATATGGGGGTATCGATGACGCGCTTGTCTCCAAATTCGTCTAACATTCCTTTTGAAGCCTTGTAGGCACCATTGTATTCGGCAACCTCCTCCCCCATCAGGTAAATGGTTTCGTCTCTTCTCATTTCCTCTGACATGGCTTGACAAATGGCTTCTCTGAATTGTATCGTTTTCATTAGATATTAATTTGCAGTGCAAATTTAAATAAATGATACTTCAAAAGCGGATGTAGGATAGATAATTTTCGTCAATGAACCTCACAAAAACCACCGTATGCATTCGTATTACGGGATAAATTTACTAATTTGGTAATACAGGATTTTATGAAACTTATTCAACTAAACATTAAAGGGATTTCCTACAGCGAAACACAAACCGGTGCATATGCACTTATTTTGAGTGAAGTGGACGGAAACCGAAGGTTACCCATTATCATTGGTAGTTTTGAAGCTCAATCCATCGCCATTGCGCTGGAGAAAGAACTAAAGCCCAAACGACCCCTCACCCACGATCTTTTCAAAAATTTCGCAGAACGATTTAATGTTTATGTGAAGCAAGTGATCATTCATAAACTGGTAGATGGTGTTTTTTACTCCAGTCTGATCTGTGAACGGGACAAAATTGAAGAAATTATTGATGCCAGAACCTCTGACGCTATTGCGATGGCATTGCGATTTGGTGCCCCAATTTTTATCTATGATTCGATCCTAAAACAAGCTGGATTTGACGAGAGTCGCATGAAAGAGGGTCAAAAAAATAAAGAGAGTGAAAATTGGATCCAAAATTTTGTTGATGAACAAACCAAAAAGAAAGCCATCCCCGACGACCTAAAAAAACTCTCACTCACCAAGCTAAAATCGCTTTTGGACAAAATGGTCAACCTAGAGGACTACGAAAAGGCCATCAAAATCAGAGATGAGATTTCAAAAAGGGAATCCAAAAAATAAGTGTTAATCTTTTTTGGAAAACTATTTCTACGCTCCAAAAATTGCCCCGCAATCATGATTTATTTTTGGTTGATTAATAATATATAAAATGCAGCAGTATTTAGATTTGGTGAGGTTCATTCAAGATCATGGCACAGAAAAAACAGATCGAACAGGAACCGGAACAAAAAGTATTTTTGGCTACCAAATGCGGTTTGATTTATCAGAAGGTTTTCCATTGGTTACCACCAAAAAAATTCACGTAAAATCAGTTATACATGAGCTGTTGTGGTTTTTAAAAGGCGACACCAATATTAATTACTTAACTCAGAACGGTGTAAGGATCTGGAATGAGTGGGCCGATGAAAAAGGAGATTTAGGCCCAGTCTATGGACACCAATGGAGGAATTGGAATGATGAAGGTATAGATCAAATAAAAATGGTCATAGAAACATTAAAAACCAATCCCGACAGCCGAAGAATGCTGGTTTCGGCATGGAACCCGAGTGTGATGCCGGATACGGCTGTATCTTTTGCAGAAAATGTTGCCAACCATAAAGCCGCGCTGCCTCCCTGTCATGCATTTTTTCAGTTTTATGTCGCACAGGGAAAACTTTCATGTCAACTTTATCAGAGAAGTGCAGACCTCTTTTTGGGTGTGCCTTTCAACATTGCCTCCTATGCATTATTGAATTTGATGGTCGCTCAGGTTTGCGATTTACAAGCGGGAACTTTTGTCCACACTTTTGGTGATGTCCACATCTATTCCAATCACCAAGAACAATTGGAGGAACAACTCAGCCGCACTCCAAAACCCCTTCCAAAAATGATCCTAAATCCTGAAATCAAGGATATTTTTGGATTCAAATATGAAGATTTTACGCTAAAAGGATATGATCCTCATCCACTTATTCGAGGAAAAGTAGCCGTTTGAATCAAGCTATTTTTTTTAACCCATTTAGCACTGATGTAAGCTGATCAATCTCCTCGGTTGAATTGTAAAAATGGGGAGAAAAACGAAGGTAATTGCCGCGGTAGGCCGCCCGGATATTTTGATCCTCCAACTTTTTAAGTAACTGCTCTTGGCATGCTACGCTTACGATTGAACTTTGGTCCGCGCGATCAATATATTCGGGAATCCAGTCTATTTTGGTTAATTCTTCTCTCAAGGTATTGCTGAGTATTTTGTTTTTTTCTACTAATTCCTTGAAATTATTTTGGGTTAAATAATCTAAGGCAAAAGTCAGTGAGTCGGCAGCGAGGATATTAAAATGTCCTGCAAAAACTTTTTGATAAAAAGTATGGGACTTGGGTTGGGTACGTTCCATAAAACGATCCGATAGGGCCACAAATCCATTGCCAAAACCAGCTAATAGCCACTTGTAGCCACTAGAAACGACGGCATCGAAGGGCGAATCAGAAAAACTGAAAAAATCTGTTCCAATGTACTGCGTTGCATCGCCAATGATGAGCATTTCAGGGTATTTTTCGTGAAGGGAAGCCAAAAAATTAAAATCAACTTTGAGCCCACTGGTGAATTGGACCATGCTGACCACCAATGCATCAAAATGATGCTCCGCCAGTTTAGCCTCTATTTTTTCTTCCAAACGCTCTTCGATGGACAAAGAAAAAAGATTGAAATCTCTTTCCTCCACAGCATCAACGAGTGAATGATAATCTTCTTTGATATACAAAACTTTACTGCCCTTTTTTAGAGTATCCATAACAAATCTGATCCCCACAGAAAAGTTGGGAACAAAAAAGGTCTGTTCTTTTTTTGAACCAATAAATTCGGCAATGGTCTTGTGAGTATGATCCAAACGGTCGTAAGCATCAATTTTATATTGATCCCCTTTGTAGAGATATTCTTTTTCGCAATTGGCTCTAAAGTCCATTAGAGGCTGAGACATCAAACCGACGTATGCGGTGTTAAAATAGGTGGATGAATTCAGTGCGGGGAATTCTTTTCGGAAGCTCATAAATTAATTAGAAAGCGTACATTTATGCCAAAATTAGTCTATTTAAAAAAAATATGACCTCAATTCATAAATTAAGTCTTACCTCAAAGTACCTAATTCTTTAATCTTATGGCTCAAAAAAGGAAATTGGAGTCTAACTCGGCCGTTGAACCTTTAGAAGAGGAAAGGGAAAAAAAGTCAAACAACGGATCCATTCCAAAACAAAAAGTTACCCTCATCGCTGCCATGGATGAAAACCGGGTATTGGGAAAAAACAATCAATTGATTTGGCATTTAACTGAGGATTTGAAAAGGTTCAAACAACTGACCACAGGTCATGCTATCATTATGGGAAGAAAAACTTTTGAATCATTACCCAAGGCGTTGCCCAATCGCCACAATATTGTGATTACCCGTAATTCCAACTACGACAAGGAAGGGATCACAGTTTGCCACAGCATTGAAGAAGCATTGGAATGTACTCATGAGGATCCACAGCCCTTTGTAATTGGAGGTGGACAAATCTACCAACAAGCCATTGGACTGGCCTCGGCGATAGAGTTAACTTTAATTCACGCTCAATTCGATGGGGACGTTTTTTTTCCAAAAATAAACCCAAATGAATGGGCAATAGAAAAAGAAGAAAAAATGGAAAGCAACGACTATAATTATTCGTTTATTACCTACCATAAAATATAAACTCATGAAAGCATATATTTTCCCTGGGCAGGGGGCTCAGCATCCGGGTATGGGCAAAGCCCTTTTTGATCGATTTGAACAAGCAAAAAAAATGTTCAAAGCTTCTGATGAAATTTTGGGGTTTGAACTTTCAAAAATACTTTTTGACGGCAGTAAAGAGGAATTACAACAAACCCGGGTAACCCAACCGGCTATTTATGTATACTCTGTCATCTCAGCAGCGGTATTGGGCGACGATTTTAAACCCGATGCAGTAGCAGGACATTCGTTGGGCGAGTTTTCGGCTTTGACGACTGCTAAAGTCATTGATTTCGAGTCTGGTTTAAAATTGGTTTCTCAAAGGGCAGAAGCCATGCAAAAAGCTTGTAATCATACCCAAGGAACGATGGCAGCGGTTTTAGGTTTGGAAGATCAAAAGGTGGAGGAAATATGTGAGCAAACGTCTGGTGTGGTGGTCGCAGCCAATTACAATTGCCCCGGACAATTGGTTATTTCAGGAACCATTGAGGCGGTTGAAGCGGCTTGCGAAACACTTAAAGCTGCCGGAGCCAAAAGGGCTTTGATCTTACCCGTTAATGGTGCATTCCATTCTCCACTGATGGACCCTGCAAAAGAAGAGCTTGCTAAAGCAATAGATACCACTACTTTCTCCAATCCTATTTGTCCAGTCTACCAAAACACGACTGCCATGGGGGTGACTGATTCAATAGAAATTCAAAGAAATTTAATTGCTCAACTGACTGCACCCGTTCGATGGACTCAGAGTATCCAAGCCATGATTGATGAGGGCGTTTCCGAATTTATGGAGCTGGGGCCAGGGAAAGTTTTACAGGGCTTAGTGAAGAAGATATCACCAGAAGTGATGGTCTCCAAAATGGAATTTTAAAGCTTTACCCAAAAAAACTTTTAACAGTATCAGTGATGAAATCAATTTGATCATCGGCAAGTTCTGTATGCATGGGCAAAGAGATGACTTCATTGACGATTTGCATGGTTACACCAAAATCCTCTGCTTTGTAGCGTTTACTGGTGTAGGCTTTTTGTAAATGCAAAGGAATGGGATAATATACCCCACAAGGAATTTCATTTTCATTCAGGTGCTTGACCAAAGCATCTCTATCCGCATCCAAGACCCGGAGGGTATATTGATGAAAAACATGGGAGTCACAATCGCCTTTTCGGAATGGGGTAACCAAATTGGGATGGTCAGCCAAACGCTGGTTGTACTTTAAGGCCGCCGCTTTTCGCGACTCATTATAAAAATCGAGATAATTTAATTTGATATCGAGTATGGCCGCTTGTACTGAGTCCAATCTTGAATTGACCCCCACTACGTCGTGATGGTATCTTACATACATCCCGTGGTTGACCATGCCTCGAAGGGAATGTGCCAAATCATCATCATTGGTAAAAATTGCACCCCCGTCTCCATAGGCTCCCAAATTTTTGGAGGGAAAAAAAGAGGTCGTACCAATATGACCCAAGGCTCCTGTTTTTTTCTTACTTCCGTCAG
This sequence comes from Flavobacteriaceae bacterium, assembly GCA_965662705.1. GTDB lineage: Bacteria > Bacteroidota > Bacteroidia > Flavobacteriales > Flavobacteriaceae > UBA8316. Next base: position 13,087 of record CBFIIP010000038.1, on the reverse strand, counting down.
AAAAAGTATAGTTTGCACCAATGGATTGTGCATTATCCTCAACCACGTATAAATTATTTTTTTTGGCCAAGGCAAGAATTTCCTCCATGTCTGCAGCTTGTCCAAACAAGTGAACAGGAATGATGGCCTTGGTTTTGGGACCGATAGCACTCTCAATGGCCGATACATCAATATTGAATGTTTTGGGATCAACATCAACCAAGACAGGAGTCAATCCCAATAGCGAAATGACTTCGACTGTTGCGGCAAAAGTAAAATCTGCAGTAATTACTTCATCCCCCGGTTGGAGGCCCAACCCCATCAATGCAATTTGAAGGGCATCGGTTCCATTGGCACATGGGATCACGTGTTTAACATCGAGATAGTCTTCCAAGTGTTTTTGGAAACTTTTAACGTGAGGGCCATTGATGAATTTGGTAGAGGCAATGGTCTCCAAGACAGATTGGTTTACTTGGGCCTCAATCTGCTGATATTGACCCTGAAGGTCAACCATTTCGATCTTTTTCATAATTTCTTTTGCTCTGTAAAATTAAAAAAAGCAATCTGCTTTACCCAATTGATATTAAAAACTATTTTTGAAATTGTGATACCACATATTTTATACAATCTTGTTTTAACACTCACCTATCCCATCCTTAAATTTTTGGGTGTTTTTTCAATTAAGCTCTCCCTTTTTACTAAAGGTCGCAAAGCGGTCTTTACTCAATTGAAGTCTGAAAGATTGGATGAAGGAAACTGGGTTTGGTTTCATGTGGCCTCTTTGGGAGAATTTGAACAAGCCCGACCCCTGATGGTTTCACACAAGAATTTTTTTCCAGAATACAAGATACTTCTAACCTTCTTTTCTCCCTCCGGCTATGAGGTTCAAAAAGATTTCGAACTTGCCGATTGTGTGTGTTATTTACCTTGGGACACGCCAAAAAACACCAATCGTTTTTTGGATTTTTGCAATATTAAATATGCCCTATTGGTTAAATATGAATTTTGGCCCAACTACCTTATGGGCTTGTCAAAAAGGAAAATTCCTACCTATTCTGTGTCCAGTATTTTCAGATCGAATCAACTATTTTTTAAAAATTATGGTAAGGTTTACCGAAGATTACTCTTTGGGATTCAACATTTTTTTGTTCAAAATGAAGCATCTGCCTCGCTTTTAAAATCGATTGGGATTGATAAAGTTACCATCAGTGGAGACACTCGAATGGATCGTGTTTATGAAATCAGTCAAAAAGAAGAGCGCCTTTCGTTAATTGAGCAATTTCTGGGAGGTCAATCTTGTTTTGTAGCAGGAAGCACATGGCCTGAGGATTACGACTTAATGGAGCATCTATTAAAAATACAAACCGAATTAAAAATCATCATAGCCCCGCACGAAACCTCAAAGCAATCAATTGAAAGGCTTGAAAAACGAATTGAAATTCCTTACACAAAATGGAGTGATTTTGATGAAAAAAGAGATCAAAACAAAACCCTTTTGATCGTGGACACCATCGGACAATTGACTAAAATTTATCGTTATGCAAAATTTGCCTATGTTGGAGGTGGGATGAAAAAAAATGGCTTGCACAATACCTTAGAGCCTGCCTCCATTGGTATTCCTGTTATCATTGGGAAGTTTTTCAATCGGTATGAGGAAGCTGTCAGCCTGTTAAAAAAGGGTGGGATTTCTAGCGTAAACACATCCCATGAGTTCAAAAAAATTTATGATTTGCTCGTGCACGATGCACCATTAAACCAAAAAATGGGAGATGTAAATGCTGAATATGTCAAAAATGGGAAGGGTGCCAGTCAAATAATCATTGAGACGATAAAAAAACAAATGAAATAAGGAGGTCAATTCATTATATTTACATCCAAACTTTCAGACATGAAAAAAACCTTGTTAATCCTATTTTTATCATTGACAATCGGTCGAGCACAACAAAACCAAGATGCACCGCTTAACATCATTTTTTTAATCGGTGATGGCATGGGATTGGGTCAAATTTCAGCGGGAATGTATGCCAATAACAACCGAACTGCATTGGAAGACTTTCCGGTAATTGGTCTTTCCAAAACCCAAGCCGTAAAAAACTTAGTAACCGATTCTGCGGCAAGTGGAACAGCAATGGCCTGTGGAGAAAAAACCTTAAATGGAGTTATTGGAATTAGTGCAAAAAATAAAAAACTCAAATCCATCCTTGAAATTTGCGAGGAAAATGGATACAATACAGGATTAATCTCAACCTCCAGTATCGTTCATGCTACGCCGGCTTCTTTTTATGCCAATGTCATTTCGAGAAATAAATATGATGATATCGCCTTGCAGTTAAGTGAAAGCGAAGTGGACTATTTTATTGGAGGAGGAAAGAAATTTTTTAATAAAAGAAAAGACAATAGAAATCTAATCAATGAAATGACCAGCATTGAGGTAGTAAAAAACCTAACAGCTTTTCAGAAATCTGATGCCCAAAAAATCGGATTTTTGACTTACGATGAAGAGCCGCCGTCTTTGAGCGAAGGAAGGAAACCCCCTTTGGATGCTTCTCTTTCAACCGTCTTAAGTAAGTTGGACAGTCGAGCAAAACCTTTTTTCCTGATGGTAGAAGGATCTCAAATTGATTGGGGTGGCCATGCCAATGACATTGATTACATCACCTCAGAATTTAGAGAATTTGACGAGGCGGTTGCTGTAGCTCTTGATTATGCAAAAAACAATTCCAATACCCTGGTCGTAGTAACAGCCGATCACGAAACCGGTGGGCTGGCGATTATCAAAGGGAAAACAGAAACTTTTGAAATGGAGGCCAGTTTTAATACCCTCGGTCACAGCGCTACAATGGTACCCGTTTTTAGCTTTGGAAATTCCTCAGGGCTATTTGCGGGCATTTATGAAAATACTCAAATTTTTCACAAAATGTTGGAGGCAATTGGATTGAATTGATCTAACGGGTTCTCATGTTCTGAATTACCTGTCTGTCAAATTGATCCTCATCTTCTAAAATGTCAAAAAAACTTTGCAAATAGCTCAGGGTACTATCGTATTCCGAGGGCAACTCGAATTGGGGTTTTTGGGCCTCTACAATTTGTATGAACGCAGATTTGTTGGATAAAATTTGATCTCTAATCTCTTCCATTAAGGATTCATCCCTTTTAAAACCCCTGTATTTTCTGTCTTTAACCGACTTGATACCCAATCGGCTGTTGACAATGGCATAGCTGGCATCGACTAAGCCGCAAAGATCAAAATCATAGGGCAATGGGTATATTTTTTTGTCTATGTAGAGCAGTTTTCCATTGTGCTGATAGGCAACAGAAAAATCAGTATTTCCGATCATGAACTGGAACATGGCGTTTTGAACGGTTGTCCTATCGTCCATAGCTTTTGGATGAATGTAACGATCAAAGGTTTTTCCTTCAAATCGATCGGCAACGCGCTTGTCATCTTCAATAAGAAACCCTTTGATGTTGTGAACAATCGTTTTACTATTTTTTATTTCTTTAAATTCAATGTCTACCCTACGAGTTTTAAAATGATAAGGAGAAATTTTTTCATACAATTTATAGGCAATAAATTCTTGAATGATATTATCGTTTTTCTCTTCTTCAAGTAGACAAGGCACAACCAATTTGAGACTTTTATTGCCTTCAAATAAAGTTCCCTCGGCTTTTTTCTTTTTGATTTTCATTTTGATGGGAGGAAAATAGCACTTTGACCTTCTGAAATTACCTCTTGCTCTTAGCGAAACCTCCAAGTCATTCCACTTGTTTTCGTGCCAATAAGACAAATCGGTTTTTATTAGCGTCGTATCGTCTGTTTCCAATCTGATCACTTCGTTGGAGTAACTCAATTTTATTTTTAAGGGAGCTTGGTCTTTGAATAATCGATCTGACTTTTGTTCAACCTGGGCATTTAGGGAGGCAAAGATCAACAGTCCAAGCAGAAAAAACATTTGTTTATTCATAATATAGTTAATAGTTTTATGTGATCTAAAATACTAAAAATTGTGATTAAATACCTCTCAATAATCAACCACCGCACTTTGGTAACAATGTTGCTTTCTGTATTGGTTCCTTTCACAGCCTACAAATTTGAAATCATCTATAACATTGACTTGACCTTGATTAGTATTGCTATTATTTTTCCTTTAGTATTTGCTATCAGAGGAGCTTTTAAAAGACGGGAAAAAGCCCTAGAGTTTTTAAGTTTACACAGAGGCGCGCTTAAAACCATCAGTTATTATTTTATGAACAGCTCAAATCTTACTGATGATGCCAAAAAAGAAATCAATCAGACCCTTGAAGATCTCTCCAATTCCTTTTTAGATCATTTGTCTCAATCCTCACACAACCCAGATGAAATAGACAAAAAGACCCGATTGATCTTTGAATTCATCAAAAAACACAATGAAGAAATATCTGGAGGAGTCAAGCAAAAGATCATTCGCTTCATTAAGGATGTTCATGTGGCGCAGGAAAATCTATTGGCCATCCATACCCACCGAACACCCATCAGTCTTAAAGCCTATTGCTTGATCTTTATCTATATGTTCCCGGTGATTTACACCCCTACCATCATCAACAAGATTGGTCTGGACAACCCCTCAAGCCTTACTTATTTTGTAATCATTCTGAGTGAATTTATTCTTATATCTCTTTACAACATCCAAGATCAAATGGAATATCCTTTTGATAAAGATGGCTTGGATGACATCAAATTGGATTACTTCAAATTGAACAGATCTCAGGACTAAAATTCAATTAAATCCATACAGCATTATAGTTTTTGCTTGAACCCATCTGTTCATTTTATTGCTTCTGTAAATCCCGATAAATTTCATCAGCTAAGGTTTAAATCCATTATTCTTTGTTATTTGATCATCTACTTTAAAAATTGGTGAGTTAACATTAAATAAATGTTAGTTTTTCTTTTAGATAATGTTTTATTTTAACATAAAATTTATTAATAGACAAATACATGTTAATATTGTACACTTATGAGATAATTAGAGTTATTAATTATCATGAAATCAGCTATAAATTTGTGATAAATAAAATGCTATTGTTATGAAAAAGCTTCTAATTACCACATTCTTTATCTCACTCACTACACTCAATGCGTCTGAATTGATTATTAATGACAGTATATCAATCAACCCGGTTGAGGAAAAAATTACAGAAATCGAAAAGATGGCCCTCATTGCCATCGAAAACGAGGATTACGATTACCTTGACAAGGTTCTCAGTTCTGGTATCATAAGCCCCAGGACTGTGATCAATGGTAAGCCTTTAATCATCCATGCTGCCATCCAAGACAAAGCTGAGATGATTCTATTACTGGCCAGCTATGGTGCCATGATCGTCAACCCTACTTGCGATGAGGGTAAAGACATCATGGAACATGCTAAGGAAAACAATGCCATTCATGCACAAGCTCAAATCATCATCATCCGTGCTTAAAAATTCTTAAGATCTATTTTGATTCTATTGAATCATGAAGCTTAAAAACCTCTGTGAATATTTCACAGGGGTTTTTTCATTTAATTGAATTTCTATTTATTTAATACATTTTTTAATGTTTTACGAGCGAAACCATTGGATTAAAATTCGTTTATTAGGAAGCGGACTGCTCATCCGAAAACAAAAATTATTGAATGGCGTTGAAATAAAAAGAGTTAGTTTTAGTATGTTGAATATTCAAATAGTGAAAATACTTTTGGTCAACCTACAAAAATGAAATTACACCTTATGAAACAATTCACAAATAATACTTTTGCATTCTTGATTTTACTTTTAACACTCCTACTACTTTCCTGTGGTAAAGCTGAGGAGTCAAATCGGCCTCCCAACATCGTAATAATTTTTACAGACGATTTGGGCTATGGGGATCTGGGGTGTTATGGGAATCCAAATATTGCAAGTCCCAATATCGACCAACTGGCAGTTGATGGGATTCGATTCACCTCTTTTTATGTTGCTGCTGCCGTCTGTAGCCCTTCAAGAGCTGCACTACTCACTGGACGATATCCCATTAGAAATTCACCTAACAATTTTGGCCCCGAATCTAAAAATGGGCTACCTAAGCAGGAAATAACCCTCGCTGATCTTCTTCGAAATAAAGGCTATACTTCCGCTGCAATTGGTAAGTGGCATTTGGGACATCAAAAAGGCTATCTTCCCACCGATCGAGGATTTGACCAATTTTATGGATTACCCTACAGCAACGATATGATTCTTCCTTGGTGCCCTTGGCTGTCAGAAAAGGATAGCTTGTTTATGTATGAAAACGGTCAACCCGCCAAATTAGTTGGATTTGACCAAGATCATTTGACCGAGAATTTTACTAAAAAAGCATTGGATTTTATTGCAAAAAATAAAGAAAAGCCCTTTTTCCTTTATTTGGCCCACAGCATGCCACACCTCCCCATCAGTACCTCGGATCAATTTAAAGGAAAATCAGAAGGAGGCTTTTATGGTGATGTAATCGAAACGATTGATTGGAGTGTAGGCGAGGTATTACGGGAACTGGAAACCCATGGATTGAGCAACAATACACTGGTTGTATTCACCAGCGACAATGGCCCTTGGAACGACTTGCCGGATCGAATGCTTCAAAGAAGTGTAGAAAGATGGCATACTGGTTCTACGGGTTTGCTTCGGGGATCAAAAGCTACTTCTTATGAAGGAGGATTCAGGGTTCCTGCCCTAATGCGTTGGCCAGGAACTATTGAAAAAGGAGCTGTCAATCGGCAGCTCGTCAATACCATGGATGTTTTTCAAACCATTGTTTCCATTGCTGATGCAAGTAGCCCCAACGACCGAGCAATGGATGGCAGGGATATCCTTCCCCTTCTTAAGGGAGAAAAATTACAATTAAACGAAGCCTTTTTTTATTGTACTGGCACCCAATTACAAGCGGTAAGAAAAATGAATTGGAAGTTGAGAATCACCAAAAAAGAGGGGGTTCAACTGTTTGATTTAAAAAATGATCCGGGAGAAAAATACAACCTCGCTGAGCGAAACACTAAACAAGTAGAAGTGTTGAAAAAGCTGATGACTGAGTTTTCTAATAACAGCAGTGCAACCATCGCTTTTTAATCGAAAAAAACCTCAATAATTTATTGAGGTTTTCATTCCGATCTGTGCGGGTGAAGGGACTCGAACCCCCACGCCGTGAAGCACTAGATCCTAAATCTAGCGTGTCTACCAATTTCACCACACCCGCTTCAAAAAGTGAACAAATATAATCAAAGTTTTTCCAAAATATTTTGCTTCTTAAGAAAAAGGAATAATGTTTTGTAATTTTGTAATCAAGCTAATTTCCCTATGAAAAATCTCATCCTCGATCAAAAAGACGTCTTCATTGAACAATTGCTGGAATTACTGAAAATCCCCTCCATCAGTGCAGATCCTCAATACAAAAATGAGGTAAGAAAAACAGCATTATGGATGCAGCAAGCCTTAAAAGATATTGGTTGTGATAAAACAAACATCTATGATACAGCGGGTCATCCTGTGGTATATGGGGAGATTGTGGTATCAAAAAAAGCACCTACTGTTTTGGTTTATGGACATTATGATGTTCAACCCCCCGACCCATTAGAGCTTTGGGAAAGCCCTCCTTTTGAACCCGTTATAAAAAAAACAACATTACATCCTGCAGGTGCCATATTTGCCAGAGGGGCATGCGATGACAAAGGACAGATGTTCATGCATCTCAAAGCTGTAGAACTGTTGGTAAAAAACAATGCATTGAATTGCAATGTGAAATTCGTTATCGAAGGAGAGGAAGAAGTGGGGAGTGATCACTTAGAGGCATTCATAAGGGATCAACAAACAATGCTCCAATCCGATATCATCATCATATCGGATACTGGGATCAATAGCTTGGAAAACCCAGCCATTACAACAGGTTTGCGTGGACTCAGCTATATGGAAGTTACCGTCACTGGGCCCAACAGAGATCTACATTCTGGCTTGTATGGTGGAACGGTTGCCAATCCGATCAATGTATTGTGTGAGATGATTGCATCCCTTCACGATGAGAACAAAAGAGTGAACATTCCCGGGTTCTATGATCAGGTGTCTATAGTGAGTGAAGAGGATAGAAAAAAAATGAATGAAAATGAAATCAACGAAAAAGATTTTAAAGACGCCATAGGAATTGATGCATTAGTAGGGGAACAAGGTTATACCACATTGGAACGCCGATCCATTAGACCCACACTGGATGTTAATGGGATATGGGGTGGCTACACGGGTGAAGGTGCTAAGACCGTAATACCCAGCAAAGCACACGCAAAAATATCCATGCGCTTGGTACCGCACCAAAATTGGGTAGAGATCGGTCGCTTGTTTGAAGAACATTTCAAAGCCATTGCACCCCAAGGGGTCAAAGTTGAGGTAACCACCCACCACGGTGGTGGCGCCTATGTAACCCCCACCGACTCTATGGCTTATAAAGCTGCCGAAAAGGCTTATGAAAAAGTTTTTGAAATCAAGCCCCATCCGAAAAGAGACGGGGGTAGTATCCCTATCGTTCCAATGTTCGAAAAGGTATTGGGCTGTAAAACCCTACTCATGGGATTTGGATTTGACAGTGATGCCATCCACTCCCCCAACGAACATTATGGAATCGACAACTTTTTAAAAGGAATAGAGACCATTGCGTTGTTCTATCCTAATTTCGAAGAATTGATTAAAAAGAGCTAATTTTTACTCCTTGAGAATAAAAAGATCAGAGGCGATTCCGTCGGTTAAAAACTTTGCACTTTTGGAAACTCTTAATGCATCTCCATCCCAGTAGAGTCTTTGATTGATCAAGTGATTTTCAACTTGCTGCTCAAGATAGGCTGCATAGTGATTCCCGAAGGACTGATCGACTTTTTCCAACGAAACCCCTTTGGAAGTTCGTAAGGCTGTCATCAAATATTCATTAAAGGCCTCATGTTCCTTTAGTTTTTCGTGTTGAGAGGGTAAATTGCCCTGTTCTAGCGATTTCATATACTTTTGGTTGTTGGCAATGTTCCAACTCCTTTTTCGATGCCCATCAAAACTGTGTGCTGCAGGCCCAATACCCAAATAAGCTTTGCCTTCCCAATAATTGGAATTGTTGACCGATTTGAATCCTGGCTTACCGTAATTGGAAAACTCATAGTTTTCAAAGCCAGCTTCTTCCATCCTATCCACCATCCAATCGTATTGTGATTTGACCCATTCCTCGTCAAGCAAGTCCAACTGTTTCGTTTTTACTTGATGCGCCAATACAGTTTTGGGTTCAACGGTGAGTGCGTAAGAAGACAAATGAGGAGGATCAAAGGATAAAGCACAATTTAAATTTTTTTTCCAAGTCTTCAAATTACTGCCGGGAACCCCATAAATCATGTCTATCGAAAAATTGTCAAAATGTTTCGCTATACTTTCGATGGCATTGATCGCTTGAGTAGCAGAATGGACTCGATTCATCATCTTCAACTCTCTATTAAAAAAGGACTGGATTCCGATGCTTATTCTGTTTACTCCAATGGATTTCAATTCATTCAAGTAGGCATCAGAAACGTCATCGGGATTGACCTCAATGGTAATTTCAATGTTCTGATCGGGCTTTTGGATATGCATTACTTTATTTAATAAATTTTCGATTGCTTTGGCCGATAATAGCGAAGGTGAACCTCCGCCAAAGTATATACTTTCCAGCCTTTGGGGTATTTCATCAGTTCTAAAGCCTATTTCCTTTTCAAATGCATTGAGCATGGTTTCTTGGTGCTTCAATTGGGTTGAAAAGTGGAAATTACAGTAATGACAGGCTTGCCGGCAAAAAGGAAAATGAAAATAAATCCCCGCCATTAGCCGGATTTTAGTTTTTGTGGATTTTGATTGATATAGGCTTGCCAGCCTGAATAGGATTTTTGTGGGGCCGTTTTTCCATCGTTAAAAAAGTGACACACAGCAGCAGCCAAGCCATCGGTAGCATCAAGATTTTTGGGCAACTCCTTGATCTTAAGAAGATTTTGAAGCATCTTGGCGACTTGTTCTTTTGAAGCATTACCATTACCAGTAATGGCCATTTTAATTTTTTTGGGGGAATATTCTGTGATGGGAACCTCTCGATATAAGCCTGCAGCCATAGCCACGCCTTGTGCACGACCCAATTTCAACATGGACTGAACATTTTTTCCAAAAAATGGGGCTTCGATGGCAATCTGATCTGGATGAAACTCCTCGATTAGTGCCAAAGTCCTTGAAAAGATTTGTTTGAGCTTTAGGTAGTGATTGTCATACTTTTTGAGCTGGAGCTCGTGCATCTGAAGGAAATTCATCCGCCCCTTCTCCACTTGGATCAAACCAAATCCCATAATGGTGGTTCCTGGATCAATTCCCAATATGATCTGATCGGATATTTTCATTCAAGAGGTTGCGCCCTGATTTGCACAGGTAGGCTAAACTGGGCATCGACATACACTCCAACATTGGTTTTCGTTGCGGGGAGTGCCGTGGGTAGATTATTAACGGCATTCTCCAAGGTAGACTCTAAATAAGGCAGGGCGTTCATCACGCTATTGGAAATATCAGCCTCCAACAAGCTGATTTTACCTTCTTTATCAACCTTAAGTTTTAAAGTAATCATCGCATCTATGGGAGTAGTGGCAACTAAATTTTCATTGGATATAAAAGCCATCAAACCCTCAGAAATCAAACTCTCAAAACATTCCAATTGTTCTTTTTTGGATAAAGATTCGCATTCCGGATAACTGGGGCCTTGGTCCTTGGACGACCAACTGGATGCTTTTTTGATCTCTGCACTCGAAACCGTGGTAGACTCAAATAATTCACAGGAGGTCAGATGGATCAGAGACAAAGCTAAAAGCAAATGAAATTTAATTTTTAATGTTTCCATGGTGTAGGGTATTTCTCTAACAAATAAAATTACAAACTTTTCATCTAAAAATAACCGAAAGCTTTTTATTTTTAGGGAGTAATCAACCTCAAAATACTATTGATTTAGTTTTTATTCTGATTGGTGTAGTTTTCATTTTATTGGGCTTTATAGGAAGTTTTGCTCCTGTTATTCCGGGCCCCATAACTGCTTGGCTGGGTTTACTGATATTGCATCAGACTTCTTTTTTAAACCCAAATGTACAATTCTTGGTCATCACATTTATTGTTGCAATTGGGGTTTTTATCTTGGATTACTTCATTCCCATGATCGGTGCAAAAAAATTCGGTGGAACCCGATGGGGTGTTATTGGCTCAACAGTTGGATTGATTATCGGGCTGATATTTCTCGGACCATTTGGAATTTTGATGGGTGCTTTTTTTGGAGCATTGGTAGGTGAGCTAGCTCATGATTCTTCAAATCAACGGAAGGCCCTCAGAGCTGCATTTGGTTCGCTGATTGGATTTTTAACCGGAGTACTTTTGAAATTTTCTGTCACCCTCATTTATGCCTATTATTTTGTTAAAATTTTGTGGGAGAGCCAATATCAATTCTAATACTATGTGTGTCCCCATAACTATAAAAGTTCAATCAAACCACAACACTATATTTATTTAATGAAATTTTTATGTTGTTGGAGGAATAGCTTTTCCTATCCTCTATCTTTTGAGTTATGGGGGATCACATCATAGAATTGCTTTTTTCTTTTTTGGTAAATATTTTTCTCGAGCATGTTTAATCTCACCAACGGGACTGACCTCAACTTTGACAGGGTTGTAGGTTAACCAACCGGTTCTTTTACTCCCAAAATTATTGATTCTGATATAGTTGGGATGCTCGGTGTCATTCAATTGATTGTTAAAAGCAAGTCGGAATTCATAAAAATTACTCGACAGCTTTTGGACGCGATAGAGGTGTTGCGTCAGTTCCTCATTATCATATTCTTCTAAGGGTAGCTCGGGATCATTGAGTCCCATTAAAAACATATCGTTGATATGCAAAACCGTGACAATCTCACAATTTTTGTGCGGGACACGGTAGAGGGTGCGACCATTACTTTTTCTTTTTATGGCCTCCCAAAAGCTGACCACCACTTCCTTTAATTCCTCCTCTTGATTTTTGAAAATCATTACATGGTGGTTCTTCCTCAAGTTGACATACTGACCAATGTCTTTTTTAAGTTTTACTGCAGTGTTGAGAGATTCTCTTATTCTCACTTTCTTGATGGGTACCCGATCTCCATTTTTATTGGGTAATGATACCTTTGAGGTTCTTTGACCATTGGCTTTGGTTGTAAAAAATACCTTATAGGGCGAAAAACTGTGAGCCTCTGAAAGGTTGGCCCTATCCAAAACTTTCATAACCGCCTTCTTCACATTCTCATCAACAATTTTTTGTACCTGTCCCATGGTTCTGATGCTCTCTAATGGCTTTCGAATATGATAGGCTGTTTTTAAGGTGGGTGGCTTCCTTCTTCCGTAGATTGAATCTCTGTGTAGAGAACCTCTGGGGGAAAAGCTATTGCGACTGAAGATTTGGTCTCCAATCTTATACTCCATTTTTTTGATGGAATAAAGTCGATCTTTCTTTTTGTGATAGATCAACATGGAATTAAGAAAATACTTTACCTCATTCCTGAATTCTGTGTGGGGTATGGGAAAAGAAGACGCACCAACCTTGTAATCGTATTTATTTATTTTGGCCAATTGTTCCAAGTTTTCCATGTCTCTGATAGCAACGATATAGGACTTTAGTCCGTGATTCCTTAAATCATTGTATTTGAAATTATAAGTAGAATTATCTAAAAATTTATCCAAAGATAAAATACGTATCAGATGATCGGTGGTATAGTCACTGGAAACAGAAACCTTAACACACACCTTACTAAGGAAACACGCCACTTCCCTACTTACAAAATTGACATCATCCAATTGGTTTTTGATGTAATTTTTGCGATAGTATCGCTTAGTAAACCTTCGGTATTTTTTGTGATTAGCGGGGAAGTCGGAGGTGTTGGCAAATAAATCTTTTGCCCTATTGACTAAAGTATCCCACTGATCGGGTTCATATTCATGGAAATAATCATAGGGCGTGCCAAATATCTACCCTTTTTTCATGGGGGATTCTGAACCAATCCAAGCCAAATAGTTCATCATTAGAAAGCTGATAATT